>DIFH01000112.1 GCA_002427615.1 Paludibacter sp. UBA5753 | reverse complement strand
GTTCAACTATATTGCCTCATCAGTTCTTTCTAGTCATGTCCATCAAAACACCATGTAGTCACAAAGCCGCTTGCTGTTGGTTATTTTAATATTTTTATAAAACTCAGCATAGTCAGTTTGGCCTGTATAGCTTCGTTCTATCCATATTGCTTCAAGGGCTTCTGTCATTGAAACAAATGGCCTTTTTGATGTTCTATCATCTACAGCACATTCAACTGATGAAAGTTTTACGGGACCAGTATTTTGTTGAATAATTCGCAGATTTTCGAGTACCGTAATTTCATATTGATGCATTACTCCCGAAACGGTATCTTTGACGCCCAGCTTCATGGTCTTTTTTGCACTGTCTTCGGCTTTAACGATATCTTTGACCTTGATTTTCTGGAGGGATTGGACCAAATCAATCCCGGCCTGAATCTCTCTTCGATAATGGGGCGCTTCTAAATCATCATGAGAGAGGGGATTGAGAATGATTTTTTTATATGTCTTGAAATGCCTGAATGGTCCGCAATCCAATCCATTCTTTGCGGCGTATTCAAGAAAATTGTTGATCAGGATTTCCAGCTTGTCGATTTTTTTAACTTCGCCCGTATTGTGATTGGTTATTAAGGTCTTATTTCCAGGAAGAATTCTCCTTAACTCTTTTTCACAGGCCTTACGCAAATAATTAGCGGCAGTAGGATAATCCTTTGCATCAAAGTGCCTTTTGGCGTTTTCAAAATGTCCGCTACTTTTATCAATTAATACTGGTCGTTCCAAGGTATTTGGGTTTCCATCATCCTCAACGTACATCTCCAATGTCTTAAATTTGCAGTTGTTATTGTCAAACCATTGGCGTGCCAACTCAAACCAGTGCCGATCATACGTGGAAATGAAAATCTGGAAATCCTCTTTGATAAATTCATCACGAAGGATTTCCAAAAGAGGAATACGGTTCGATGTGTCAAGTCCGATGAAAACGTCATCCAAGAACAAAAGCCTTAAATCCGAGGCCATAAGTGGATTTGTTTTAATGGAAGCCAGATATAGGCAAACAGCCAGCGCCGAAAGGCGGGCTTCATTCAGAAAAGCCTGGTAGTGAGCAATTTCCAGGCCAGCATATTGTACAATTAGAGGCAATTCTTCACGCATTTGTCTTTTTTGTGAAGGACTTGGCTTATATATTTCCAGATTGTGATATTCAATAGTCACGTTAACTTTATTCTTAAAATACTCGTTTAGGTACTTATTGGTTTTTTCAATAATTTGACCCAGCAATGTAAATAGAGCGGCGTCCAGTTTGCGCAGTTCATCCCTCGCAGTCTTATATATTCCGTAATGTATTGGCGTAACGAGAAGAATTTTAGCCAACCGGTTGTATTCTTCCAGAAGCTCGTCCGTAGTTGCCCCACCTTTCAGATTGGCAATCCTATGTTCACAAAGCAAATCCTTTACAATTACGTCAAACATATTTGGCCGTGTGTCGGCCGGCACGTTTAAAGCGTGGATTTTTATTAATTTCTTGTAATCAAGGAATCCTTTTATCTTGTTGGCTAATTGAATCTGCTTTTGTCGATGGGTTGAATTTGAATCGGGCGCCGAGAAAGTGTAATCGTTTTCTAACGTATGCCCGTTGGCGTCTTCTTCAGCAATTTTTATTGTAACAGCGCCATTTGTATTATGCATTGCCTTCTCAAATGCATTGAGTTTGAACTCAACGGCGGGCAAAGGAAATGATGAACTGAAAAAATCTTTTAATGCATTGTAGATGGAGGATTTGCCGCTGCCGTTTTCACCATAAATCAACAAATGCTGGCCTTGGGGAATGGAGATGGTTTCAGGTTTGGAAAATGCACGGTAATTATTAATGGTTATGCCGGTTATCCATCGCATAATGCCTTTTATTGTTTCCCTTCTATGATTCGTATCTCTTCAATCGTATCCATTTTAGCCATGGCAATGCTTACAGGGTGATTCGGGTCAAATAGTTTCTTGTATACTTTTTCAATGACCTCACCTTTCTTTTCATCAGTCCAATCTTCTTTCAGATCTGGCAAGTCATTTAGGTGCTTGAGAATTTCGCAACCGTCCTTCTGTATAGCTTTGGGCAAATACAGCTCATACACCATGGCATCAAGCAATCTTGTGAATAATGTTGTGATGAAAGATGCTTTGTCTTGCTTATTTAAAAAAAGTAAGTATTCACAAATGATTGTGAATTGAGAGTTAGCTGGATAAACGATTGGCAAATTTCTCAACCGTTCAATTTTAACTTGAGGAAATATTCTACCAAATTCTAAGGATTCTGTTTTATAATACCATTCAATGAGTTTCGAATTTATAATTGTTAGAATTGTTTTTAAATCGCATTTATTTCCAAATTGCGATTTAAGAAGGGTAGAGTGAACAGAGTTCTTTACATAGTAAGATTGTAAATCAAACGTCCCGATAATTGTATCAGCGGTTTGTCTCGTAACAATTTTGGGGTATTTAAAAAAGTTTGATTTCTTAATGATTCTTGCTGTGAATGATGCTCCTTTTGCTTCAATTTTTCGTCTCAGCTTTTCTACAAAGTCCTCATTATAATAGATATAATCTCCATCCCAATTTATAGGAGTGTATTTGTTAAAGCATTTACCATCAATAATCTTTTTGGAATCCTTATCAATTTTCTTTTTAGTTATTATAGTTTCCTTAATTTCCTCACTCCCAGGATTAATGCCATCATATATTTCACAGTAGAAACTCAATTTCGTTTTTATTGATTTCAATATGTCAAGTAATTCATCCGATTTTGATTCACTTGATTTATAAACGAATTTGAGTTCAGTATCTTTTAGAATTTTTTCCAATTCAACTTTGCTCTCGGAATAAGTTTCAGACGTATGAAATGAACGAAAATGATAACTATTATACTTCTCAGCTTTATTGTATTGGAGAATTACAGATTTCCCCACTTCTCCGCTTTCAAATACTGCCTCATTGTAATGCGAAATAAATTTAAGTCCTGCATTTTTTAAAATGTATTCTCGAAGCTTCTTAAAGGCAGGTAAATTCAATGATGAATCAGGAATGATGAAAGAATTAGTCCCCTTCTTTTCAGAAAGTATAAGAGCCCTTTCTAAAAAGAGTGCAAATAGATTTACCTTAAAATCTGCCGAATAATACTTTACATATTTCTGAAGAATATCTTTAGGTGTGTTCGATGCCTTTACTATGAAGTACGGTGGGTTACCAATCAAAATACTAAAGCCATGCGATAATCCAAACATCCATTCCGGGTCGAAGAATGGGCTGGAAGCATTCTGGTCATAAGGGTCAAAAGCCGCTACCTGATTGGCTGAGTCTTTATTCCAGCCGTCTTTTTCTAAGAGCGCTGATATTTTCTTCCGCAGTTCTCTGTCTTTCTTCTGGCAGGCCAGTTTTTCTCTTCGTGTCCGGGCGTTAAAATACTGATGCCGCAAAGTTTTAAGTTCGTCTTCCAGCTTTTCGATCTCAGGGTTTTTAAAACTTATTTGTCCACCGGTTTGCGGCTTGTCCAGTCCGATCAGCGTATTGGCTGCCACAAATTTTGTCTCCAAGTTCGGCAGGCTTAGAATTCCAAGATTTTTGCGGCCGGGATTTTTCTTTTGATCCACGACCAGTGAGATGAAAAAGCGAAGTTTGGCTATCTGAACAGCAATCGGCTGGATATCGACACCGT
>DIFH01000147.1 GCA_002427615.1 Paludibacter sp. UBA5753 | reverse complement strand
ACCATTTTTCTAAGCCCCATTGGGGCGACCTTTTCTTTAATCATAAAAATCAAATACATATTCGTCTTTAAATTCAATTTTAAATTTAATCAACATATCCAGATATTCTTCCTTAAACGTTTTCCCTTTATGGTGTTTTTCCTGATTCATAATGTATTGAATGACATTATTACGTTGAGAACGTGAATATGAAAATGCTCCGTATCCCTCTTGCCACTGAAACTTTCCTTTGACGAAACGATTATCATTAATCCATTTGGAAGAAACAGCTTTTAAATCTCGCATCAAATCAGAAACCCTCAAATTCGGAGGTAATTCAAAAAAAACATGGACGTGGTCTCTCCATCCGCCAACAGCTAAAGGAAAAGCATTCTCATTTCTTAAAATTCCCGACATATATTTATGCAAGTTGTCACGAAACCTATCAGTTATCATATTTTCTCTGCCTTTAACGGCAAAAACGCAATGAATGTTGATTTGTGAGTAGGTATTTGCCATCTATGGAACAAATTTATTTAGTGATACATTATCTTTTATGTACTCAGGTATCGCAAAACGCAACTCTGGCGGTAGTTTTCTGAATACATCACCATTTGGATTGGTGTTTAATAATGCATATTTTTTATTCTCGATTATATCTCTGAACTCAGAGTCTGTAATGTAACTTTTAAAATAATCCTTTGCGAACGTGAAATATTCTTCGGGTGGTAAATAACGACTGTCAAACTTTTCAAATTCATCGTCAAGGAGTTCGTCCTTAGATTTAAAATAAGGAATAAAACCAAAGATTTTTTCAATGATTTCCCTTAATGATAAACGCCTGTCAATTTTTATAGCATTCCGTAGTTTGCTTATATTGTAATACTCCTCCGGTTTATCAAAAATTTGACTGATAATGTATTGTTCTATTGCATCAAAATCCTTTTGCTGAACTAATTCTTTGATTTTGTCATCCTCTTTTACTTTATCTTCAAATTTTTCAAAATACATTCGGTCAATCTTCATTCCTTCAAGCCCAATTTCATTGACTGTAAAGGTTTTTAAGGGGTCATGTTTTGTGCTATCGTATTCATCAACAACATAACCACCTCCACCACCGCCTTCGGTAGAAGTTCCTTTTGGAGGTAACTTTAAAACTTCATCGTAATTGAATTTTTTCTCAAAAAACTCGCAGTTTGCAAAGAAGTCAAAGAGTTTAAACCTCAATTTTTGCAGGTTTTCTTCAGGTATATTTTCGATTAAACCTTTATCCTTCAAAACCTCTTTATTCGCAAAATTGAATTTTCTTGTTCCTCTACCTTTGATTTGAATAAAGTCGGTTGGAGAGAAAATTGGTCGCATCAAACAAACATTCAAAATATCAGGGCAATCATATCCTGTTGTCATCATTCCGACTGTAACACATACACGGGTTTTGCTTGTTTGGTATAAATCATGAAAATTACCCTTACCTCCTAAACGATTGTTGGTAAAGTTAATCGTTAATTGCTGTGCATCGGGAATCCATGAGGTAACCTGCATGGCAAAATCAGATTGATATTTGCCTGGAAACATCTTATCGGCAAATTCATTGAGAATTTGAGTGATTTTAGCAGCATGGTTTTGGCTTACACAGAATACGATTGATTTACCAATTTCGCCTGATATGGGGTCTCTATATGCGTTTTCTAAAAATGTTTTACAAAAAATGCGGTTTGTGTTTTCAGAAAACAGTTTCTTTTCAAAATCACGTTGCGAAAAAGTGGTTGAAGTTTCTTCGCCTTCATCGTCTGTTATTTCTACCGTGTAACCTTCATCACTTAAAAGCTGTGTGGTTATTTCCGTTCTTGCATCTACAACGCAAGGATTAACCAAATAACCATCTTTTACACCATGTAAAAGGCTGTATTGAAAGGTTGGCTTTCCATCTTCGCAACCAAAGGTTGTGTAAGTGTCTAAAAGCATTCTCCTTTCTAATTCTCTTGGGTCTTTTTCGCTTAACACACCCGCATCAATCTTTTTTAAATAGTCCTTTGGTGTAGCTGTCAAACCTAACTTGTAGCCAATGAAATATTCAAAAACAGCTCTGCTGTTTCCACCGATACTTCTATGTGCTTCATCCGAAATCACAAGGTCAAAATCAGTAGGAGTAAAAATTCTTTTGTATTTGTTTTTGAAAAGAAATGATTGCACTGTCGAAACAACAATTTCTGCTTGTCGCCAATCATCCCTATTTTCTTTGTAAATACTGCATTTATAATCAGTTCTTAAATATTCTTTAAATGCTTTATCTGCCTGTTCCTCCAATTCCAAACGGTCAACCAAAAACAAAACTCTTCTTGCGTTTCCAGTTCGTAAAAACAATTTTATAACTGCTGCTGAAGTTAAAGTTTTACCAGTGCCGGTTGCCATTTCAAATAAGAAACGGTCTTTGCCTGCTTTTACTTCTTCCTGTATCCGTTCAATAGCCCTAACCTGATACTTACGCAAAAACCTTAATTTATTTTCTTCAATAAAAGCTGAGCGTTGTGATTCGTCAATATATCTCGGGTCGCTTGCGTAATCTGGTTTTTGAGTTTTTACAATGTAATCTTCTTTTACAGTTTCATTTATTAACGCTTCGGCATTTGGCTTAAATTCCGTATATCCGATTACAGTTTCTGGTTTAGGAAATGTTGCAATAATATTCGGATTACCTCTCTGTAAATCCCAGAAATAATGCAAATTTCCATTTGAAAGAATTACGAATCTACAGTTTTGAGATTGCGCATACTTTCTGGCTTGTTCCTTAGCAAAAAGCGGGTTAATTTCCTCTTTCTTTGCTTCTAAAACAATGAAAGGGAAACCTTTGTCATCAAGTAACAGATAGTCAATGAAGCCATTTTTCGTTTTTTCAAAATCCTCACCGAATTCATCTAATTCAGTTTGAGTTAGTTTTGTTTTATTCTCAAGTACAATATTGGCTCTGCCTTCTTCGGAGTCAAAGAAATGCCATCCTGCTTCTTCAAGCAGTTTATTGATTTTTATTCTTGCTTTAGCTTCTTTTGACATCGCAATGCTGTTCTATTTTATAATCGCAAAGTTAGTCATAAATTTTCAATGCCAATTATTCAAATAAGTCGCTGTCTTTCAGTGGTGCGTAGGTAAAATGAAGGCTCTTTTGGCAGCGTAGTGGTCGCCCGTGTGTCGGGGCAGCCAAATGTGTTGTTTTGTGCGTGGACTGTTCATTTTATCGTTTTTTTCATTTTCAGTCTTTTATAGTCCATGTCGTACAGTTCAACAGACCACCATGAAGTCCGATTTCATTATAGTTTATCGTCTCAATTTTTCTGTCTGGGAAAATCTGTCTGAACCTATCATAAACTTCTTGGTCTTTGTTTTTCTCTGTTTCAAATATTGGTAGCACAATCAAGTCTTGAACTTCCAAGTAATTCACGTAGCAACCAATTGCATGATGAGGATATTTTTTCTCCTTATGTTCAAAAAAAGGGATGTCGATATAGTCAATCCCTTTTTCTTTCAGGATTTTGTTGATTCCGTTCTTCCAATATTTAAACTCCTGTTCACGGTCATTCCCAAGCACTGTGTTTCTGTCAACAAATCGAACCATTCCGTCTGCATGACCTGTCATATCAGATTTTATTTGTGGAATAACGATTATCTCAGTTTCAAGAAGTTTTTCAATTTCAGCTATTAGTTTGTTTTTGTTTGAGTATTCCGGGTTCTCGTCAAAAACTCGGTCTGAAATAATTGCTCTGTCTGACCAATTCACAACATTGCCACCGTCAAGATTAATTTTGGAAAAAATTGGATCAATGTTGTTGGCCTTACAAACTTCTTTTGGGTCTGATTGAAGTTCCAATTCGTCCTTTAAATATGAAGGTTCATAACGGAATTGAACAAATTTTCCCTTTTCAATCTGAATAGGCATGTAGTCTCTGCACCAAATGTCTTTTGTGGCTTTTAAAAAACCATACTTAATAGAATGCTTTTCAAGAAGTTCATTTATAGCGTTGCAGGTCTTTGTAAACCGCTCGTCAGACAGCAGCCTTTCAGAAAAATAAACCGTATTTGTTTCTTTACCTGTTACCATTCAATAGAAAATTTGTCCATTCGGTTTGTTTGTCTTCTCGGTAAAATCGAGCCGGTGTGGTTAGAGCCTGGAAAGCAATGCCTTTGTTTTCACAATGCTTTTGAATTTCCGATAACTTTGTTTTCATGTTCGGTATATTAGAGAAGGTTTTTCGTGTAAAGCAAACCCTTTTCAAGTTTGGAAGAGTGTCAATTAGCGTGATGATGTTTTTCCATCGAGTTACTTTGTTGTCGATGTAGCCGTCATAGTAATTGGCTTCTTGACCTTCTTCAACTTGGATTTCTTCAATCAGGTCGGTAAAGTCAATTCTATGTTCCTTGATAAAATCCAACTTTTCCTGTTTGGAAGCGCCTTTTAAGTCTGTCTTGCCAAAGGCTGTCGGTAGAAGTCTCCACAAATAGTTTCTGCTTCTTCCATAGAAAAATTCAGCGTCATTGTCCGCTGTTTCAGGATTAAATGTTCCAATTATCAGGGTTTCTGTCTTTGGACTTATTTGGTGGTCTAAAAATCTATGTTGAACTGTAATCATGTCGTTGTTTTAAATGCACCCAACGTTTGGCGGTATGAAAAGTTGCCGATTGCGTGCGATTTCCTATCCAGTTACACAAAAGTTGAAGCGGGCTACAACCCTTGAATAACCAACTAAACCGGCAATTTTTTATACCGCGTGTTATGCACTGGCGGTTCTTGTTTTTGTTTGTATCTCTGTCAATTATGTCACTCTTAATAAACATAATCTTGCTGTTTTAAATTGCAAAACGCCATATGAGTTTTCCCATAATAGTTGTTCGTTCCAATTTGATTGTATTTTTAGTATTAAACTCTTGATTGATTATAAAATAGAAGAAACTTCCAATTTTTGGTATCCAGTTAATGCGATAGTTGAGCAAAATATTATTGTCTTCATTATTCCATTGGGCGAACAAACTGGTTTGTAGTTTAGGATTGAAAGAATAATCAACACGTCCGCCAATTTCATCAGTTGTAAAGGATTTCTCAGGTAAACTTATGTAGTTTCGCTGCCAATCCAGACTTAAATTAAGATGTTTATTGAAATTGAAAAAAGTAGCGAGTGAAAATTCCTGCCTGTGTCCGGTATAGAATTCGCCAACATTAACAGAAGTTTCTGCAGATATTTTTCGTCCTCTGAAAGTACTTGCCTGAATTTCAAAACGGTTATCCCAGTATTCGCCTGCCGGAATATAAATACTGTCAATCAGTTCAAAATCTTCAGTAGGTTTATCGAATATATGTTGTATGTTAAACTCCATAAATTCTCCACTTTTTGATTCGAAACCCAATGGACGCCATTCATAAAAAACTGACTCGGTTTCTTTTGTTTCTTCATTGATATAATAGTTAATATCAATTGGTTTAAAGATTAAATTCCTGAAAAACGGAAGGCTTTTAAATCGCGGATTGAATTGAAGTTCGGTATAAACCATTTGATAGTTGTTTCGATTGGTAAAACCCATTTCCGGATTAAACCCTTTTTCAACCGTTGTGAACCCAAAATCATATTCAATTACATCATTTGGGTAACTTAAAAAAACATTATAGGAAAGGTTGTCTTTGTTTAAATTGTCATTAGCGGCAAAAACTTTGGTTTCAGACAAAGCAAATTCTCCACCTATAATCAGGTTTTTATTACCAAAAATCTCGGATGTGGAATATGTGAAGTCCGCACCATAAACACGGTTATATCCTTTGTCGGAATATTTTTGCGTGCTTATTAAACCAATGCTTGATTGTTTGAAAATATCTTGTTTTACACGAATTATTGAATAGTTGGTTGTTGGAATAGAATCTTTTGCGGAGGTCTGTAAGGACATTACACCTATGTTGGTATGGTTTAATTTACCAAAAAGTCTTGCTCCACCAATTATTGGAACTACGCTATTTTGGTCAATCCCAATTTTTCGGCTATAAAAAAGCCTTACGCTTCCAATGTCTAAATCGTAATAATTTTTCCCTTCCAGAAAGAATTGTCGTTTTTCGGGGTAGTAAAGAGAAAATCTCGACAGATTTATTTGTTTCCTGTCCGATTCAACTTGTGCAAAATCGGTGTTGGCAGTGAAGTTTAATTTGAAAGTCGGGGTAATATCAAAATTAACTTCGCCGCCAATTTTAGCAGTATTAGTTGGTTTATCGTTGCTTAGTTGTGTGCCTGCAAGCAGGTATGGCTTAATTTCAATTTTTGTTCCTTGACTAATATTATGAAGTCCTGAAATTTTTCCCCCTTGCGATATTTTTTCTATATCGTACAATCTTGACCATCCTTGCCACATCACTTGTTCTTTTTTCCTTCGGATGTTCCTTTCAAAATTTATACCCCAAACCTGTGTACTGTCTTTGGTAAATTTCAGCGTAGAAAAAGGAATAACCATTTCTGCAAACCAACCTTGTTCGTTTTTTTGCACGGCTACATCCCATACACCGTTCCAGTCTTTATTAAAATCTTTACCCTCATCACCCACCCAAACATCAGCCAAAGCCCCGTTGGGGTTTGTTACAAATAAGTAACCGTTGCGATTGTCATTGAAAGGACTAATCAAAATTTCTATATTATCATCGCTTCCCCAACTAAAATCACGGCTCATTTGCTGTGCTGAAATTTTATCGGGTTCACTGTCGAAGCACCATATTCCGATATACATTTCGTTTTTATTATAAACAACAGCAATCCGTGTTTTTTCGGTTGCAGACATTCCTTCATTTTGTTCCCTTTGAGTAAAATTTTCAATCGGAACTGCATCAGACCAGCAAGGTTCATTCAATAGTCCGTCAATTTTAATTTGACCTACAATCGGCATAGCAATAAGTGTATCGGGCTTTGAATGCTGTCCAATCAGGTTGTTGCTAAATACCAAAATTATAATACT
>DIFH01000091.1:922-15697 GCA_002427615.1 Paludibacter sp. UBA5753 | reverse complement strand
ATACAGTGAAACCGGAGAACATTGCCACATTTTTAGGACATAAACTTGACGGCAGGTATCAGGGAGAAGTTGGTAATAACTACAATGTTCGTATTGAGGGCAGCAGGGTAAAACATACAATGGGTTCGGTCTCGATAAAAATATATGATAAGTTTTCGAAAATACTACGCATAGAAACAACGGCAAACGATATAAGTTTTTTCCAACACTACAGAGAAGTAGTACACCGTGACGGGACAACGTCGTGTGAAATGGCTTCACTCAAAAAAAATATCTATAGCCTTAGCTTTCTGGCCGATAACCTCAAAGCTGCCAATAAAAGATATTTGGAGTTTATTTCCGCATTCGATAACAAGGAAGTGGGCAGAAAGAGATTAGAGAAAGTGACTGAATCAAAAACTGAAAACAAAAGAAACTACAAAGGATTCAACTTTTTTAATGATGACGACCTATTAGTTCTATTGTCAATTGTTCGAGGTGAGTTTAATATCTCAGGGTTTAGAAATAAACACTTACAAAAGCAACTCGGATTTAATGGCAGTAAAATTAGCAGATTGATTAAACGGTTGCGAATACATGGACTGATAAAAAAAGCAGCGGATTCGTACAAGTATTATGTCACAAAATTAGGAAAAGAAACCATTATTATGGCAGAGAAAATCAAAGAGTTGGTCCTTGTTCCTGCTTATTGTTATTGAATATTATGCCAAAAAATACACTAATTTGAAAGATAAGGTACTATAGTGGCAATGATTGTAGTGGTGATAGCAGGTCAGAATACGCTTACTGCACCTAAGGTAATTGCAGCTGTCATGGTTTTTCTGGGAGTGTATATTGTTACCCGAAGTAAGTCGAGAGCTGACGTGGAGGCTGATTTGGCCAAAAAGACTGCTCTGCTTCAGAAAGTAGAATAAAATATTCATTTTTGACCGAAACATATTTTACGAGAATATATTCAATTGAATCATTGTTAAATAAGGCAGATCGGAATGTGAGTGTTTTAAAAATAGCTGTTTAGTACGCTGTACTTGTCTCTATAATTTATTTTTATTTAAAAAAAATGATATATCAATTAACTGATTTTTTGCCAACAACCAAAAAAGAACTAGAATTACGCGGTTGGGACGAAGTGGATGTGGTTTTCTTTACCGGCGATGCATATATTGATCATCCGGCTTTCGGAGCGGCTGTTATCGGACGGATACTCGAAGCTGAAGGACTGAAGGTCGCTCTTGTTCCTCAACCGAATTGGCGGGATGATTTGCGCGATTTCAAAAAAATGGGACGTCCGCGTATGTTTTTTGCCGTTTCGGCGGGTAATATGGATTCCATGGTCAATCATTATACTGCCAATAAACGCCTTCGTTCGGATGATGCCTATTCCCCTGACGGTAAACCCAATATGCGTCCCGATTATGCCACGATTACTTATTGCAATATTCTCAAAAAGCTTTATCCTGATGTGCCTATTCTTGTTGGAGGCATCGAAGCATCGCTTCGCAGGTTTACACATTACGACTATTGGTCGAATAAATTGATGCCCAGTATATTGGTTGATTCGAAAGCGGATTTGCTGATTTATGGTAACGGAGAAAAACCCTTGCGCGAACTGATAAATCGTTTACGCGAAGGCAAAACATTCGCAGCGCTCACAGATATTCCTCAAAGCTCCTTTTTGTCCAAGGAAATTCCTGCATCGAACTGGAAAGACATTACACTTGTTTCGCACGAAGTATGTCTGAAAGATAAAAAGCTCTATGCCTCAAACTTTAAGCACATCGAACAGGAATCGAATCGCTTTGAGGCCGACCGGTTGTTGCAAAAAACGGGCAATCGGTGGGTAGTGGTCAATCCACCCTATTCGCCGCTTAGCGAAAAAGAACTGGATGCTTCGTTCGATTTACCTTATACCCGCGTGCCTCACCCGAAATACAAGGACAAAAAGATTCCGGCTTATGAAATGATCAAGTTCTCGGTGAATCTGCATCGGGGTTGTTTTGGTGGCTGTGCTTTTTGTACCATTTCGGCGCATCAGGGGAAACATATTGTTTCGCGTTCAAAAGAATCAATACTGAACGAAGTAAGAAAAGTAACTGAAATGCCCTATTTTAAAGGCTATATAAGTGATTTGGGCGGGCCTTCGGCTAATATGTACGGATTGAAAGGAAAGGATATTGAAATATGCAAACAATGTAAAAAGCCTTCGTGCATATATCCTAAAGTATGTTTTAATCTTGATACCGACCACAGCCGTTTAATTGATATTTACCGTTCGGTGGACAGTATGCCGGGAATTAAAAAATCTTTCGTAGGGAGCGGCATTAGATACGATTTGTTGCTAAGCGATACAAAAAGTGAGAAAACCAATAAGAGTCACGCCGAATATATTCGTGAACTGATTACCAATCATGTATCAGGACGATTGAAAATTGCGCCTGAACACACTTCGGACAATGTACTGAAAATCATGCGTAAACCTTCGTTTGAATATTTCGGGAAGTTTAAAATGCAATTCGAAAGAATTAACAGGGAAGCGGGATTGAATCAACAATTGATCCCTTACTTTATTTCAAGTCATCCGGGTTGTAAAAGCGAAGATATGGCTGATTTGGCTATACAAACCAAGCGGCTCGACTTTAAACTGGAACAGGTGCAGGATTTTACGCCCACACCCATGACTGTGGCTACCGAGATTTATTACTCGGGTTATCACCCTTACACGCTTGAACCTGTATATACGGCCAAAAGCAAAGAGGAAAAACTGGAACAACGTAAGTTTTTTTTCTGGTATAAACCCGAATATAAACAACAAATAATCCGCGATTTACAACGAATGAAACGTCCGGATTTACAACAAAAACTGTTTGGAAAATAGGAATTGGTTAACTGTGTTGGTTAGATTAATTGGTTCCGTTTTCTTACTAAAAACTTTTTAAAAACATTTTTTTCATTGTGCACATTTCCAATTAAATACTATAAACTGTTTATTATCAACTAATTTCATGTCTTACGAATCAACGCTCGAATATCTTTATGACCGATTACCGGTGTTTCATCATGTGGGAGCAAGTGCCTATAAGCCGGGACTCGACAATACCATACGGCTAATGAATGCCCTTGAAAATCCCCATCATAAATATAAAACAATACATGTAGCCGGAACCAACGGAAAAGGCTCGGTATCGCATATCCTGGCAGCTATATTTCAATCGGCTGGTTATAAAACAGGATTATACACTTCACCGCATCTGGTCGATTTCGGGGAGCGTATCCGTGTGAATGGCGCAATGATTGACAGGCAATATGTCATTGATTTTGTTGAACAAAACAAAGATATATTTGATGAAATACAACCTTCGTTTTTCGAGGCTACGATGGCTATGGCGTTCCGGTATTTTGCTGATGAAAAAGTAGATATTGCTATTATTGAAGTGGGTTTGGGAGGCAGGCTCGACAGCACAAACATTATCAGCCCTTTGCTGTCGGTTATTACCAATATCAGTTTCGATCATGTGGCTTTTCTGGGTGATACACTGGCTAAAATAGCTTTTGAAAAAGCAGGAATTATCAAACAAAATATTCCTGTGGTAGTGGGAGAGTGGTTGCCCGAAACCCGTCCTGTTTTTGAACAAAAGGCAAAGGAGATGAATAGTCCGCTTTACATCCCCAATACCAAATTAAAATTTACTGGTTACGAAAACAATAAAATGATTGTGCAAACAGACGGAGGCATGCAATATAAAGTAGGATTAACCGGTGATTATCAATTAAAAAATGTAGCAACGGTTCTGAAAACTTTAGAGGTTTTAAATAGAATTGGAACAATTCCAATCAGGCTTGATGATACTGCGCTTCGTTCTGGACTCGAAAATGTGGTAGAAATAACAGGCTTCAGAGGCCGTTGGGAAGTATTGCAGGATAAACCGCGGATAGTGGCCGATACAGGTCATAATGTGGCTGGCATTGAATATGTGGTGGAGCAACTCAAACATCAGACTTATGAAAAACTGCATATTGTTATCGGTATGGTAAACGATAAAGATATAAGTCATGTGCTTGAATTATTACCCCGCGAAGCTGAATATTATTTCACACAGGCGGCCGTGCCACGGGCGCTACCCGCTGTCGAATTGAAAAAGCAAGCTGAAAGAAATAGTTTAGAAGGACAGTATTATAATTCTGTAAAAGAAGCAGTTGAATCATCTTTGAACAATGCAGGCAAAAATGATTTTATATTGATAGGCGGAAGTAATTTTGTAGTAGGCGAGGCATTGGCTTATTATGCCTCAACTTATTCTCAGCAGGTTAAATAACGGTTGATTTGTAATAAGTTATTTCGAGTACCCGCTTGGTTTTATCACTTATCCTAAACCTGTTATCCGTTCTGTATCCCAAAATCCACACAATATCATCTCCCGAGAGTAGGAGCAGAGCCTGATCTTTTTCGTTCAGATTCAGTTTTATATCAATAAAAAAATCACTCACTTTTTTACGTCCTTGCATACCGAAAGGAACAAACGAATCACCTTCGTTCCAGTGTCTGATGGTAAGAGGAAATTGGATTTTATCTGCATCAACATGAATACGGTCAGCTTCGCGTGAAATAACAAAATCAGAATTTCTTTCAACATGCTTTATTCGAAGATGAACTGGTTCAAATATCTCAAGATTATTTTCATCAATCCGGTATTCGTGTGAATTTATTTCGCTTTTAGCGTTAATAATCAAATAACTACGATCTTTTATCAGGCGATGACTGTCGGAATAAAACAATTTTCCCGATTCGCCGTCGAGCTGTTTGACAATGGACAAAATCTGATCGGGATGAAAGCCGTAAGGACTTATCAATTCATATAAAACAGTAGGTACATCGGCCTGCAATTTGAGTTTGTCAATATCAATTTTAAAACCTCCAGATGAGTTTTCGACAATTTCGAGTCTGTTATCGGTTAGGGCTTGTTGAAAAACAGCCTGGATGCCTTCGAAACGTTGTATGGTTTCATATAAAACGCGCCGAACTGAAGGATTGATTTCTTCCAACAGCGGTAAAACTTCGTTCCGGAATTTATTTCGCGTATAATCCGAAGAAGCGTTGGTTGAGTCTTCAACAAATGCAAGGTCATATTTCATCAGGTATGCCAGAATTTCTTCACGCGAGCAGCAGAGCAGGGGACGTACTACTTTTCCGTTGCGCGGGGGAATTCCTGTCATCCCACGTAAACCGGTACCGCGTACCAGGTTCATAAGCAAGGTTTCAATGCTGTCATCGGCATGATGTGCCACGGCAATGGCTGTGGCATCATATTGCAGGCGCAATTTTTCAAACCAGGTGTAACGTAGTTCACGAGCCGCCATTTCGATGGAAATTTTGTGCGCTCCGGCATACTCAACAGTCTTAAAGTCGATAAAGTGCGCCGGTATTTTCATTTCATCGGCCAAAGTACGAACAAATATTTCGTCACGGTCCGATTCATCCTTTCTCAGTTTGAAATTGCAATGTGCTATGATACAGTTATATCCGAGTGAATGAAGAATGTGCAGCAAAGCCACGGAATCGGCGCCGCCACTCACTCCCACGATAAGGCTGACTCCGGGACTCAATAATTGCTGCTTTTCGATATAGGATTGAACTTTATACTGCATGTTTTTCTGTGTTTTTTGACTTATCTTTGCCACATATTAATTCAATTGCAAACTTACATAAAATCTATGATTTACAAGCAGGTCAAAATACAAATCTATTTTTCTGACTGGTTTTCTGGCGGAAAAACTGCATAGTGTTTGCAAGAAAACGTCCATCTCGGCGTTATACTCGCAGCAAAAACTACTCATCCCGCCTTGGCGGAACTCCGTATTTTCGCTGCTTTGTGCGCTTTGACCTTTTCTTATCAAACACAGGGTTTTCTTTCTGACACGAAATAAGGCATCAATTTTAACCAAGCCGAAAAACAAATTGTCCATCAACTATAAATTCTCCCTTTATGAACTCATTTCTTGAACTCGTCAATAATCGCCAAAGCGATCGGGCTTACCTTGATAAACCTGTTGAACAGGATAAACTTGACCGTATACTGGAGGCTGCCCGTTTGGCGCCATCGGCATGCAACGCACAACCCTGGAAGATGATAGTAGTAACCGATCCTGAAAAACGTCATCAGGTGGCTGATGCGGCTACGAGCAAAATGTTGTCGATGAATCATTTCAGCAAACAGGCGCCCGTACAGATAATATTGGTGGAGGAGAATGCCAATTTTACATCAAAAATAGGAGGATGGGCACAAGGAAAACATTACCCTCATCTCGATCTTGGCATTTTGGCATCACATATCTGCCTGGCTGCCGCCGATGAAGGTTTGGGAAGTTGTATGCTCGGCTGGTGCGACGAGAAAAAAGTGGCTAAAGCATTGGAAATTCCAAAAGGTAAAAAGGTTATGCTGGTTATTTTATTGGGTTATTCTGCCCAAGTATTAAGGAAAAAGAAAAGAAAGAATAAAGAAGATATTATTTCGTTTGACAAATATTAAATATCAGATAAAGTACGGCTGGTTGTGCAATTTTTTTATTATTGTATCGTAAACTTTATAGAGTGAATTCTTTTACCTCTGTTCCTGATGAAGCAATATTTTCGTGTGTTGCCCATATTGTCAATGGTTTACGGGTTGTGATCCACTCGCATATAAAGGCTATTATTTTTGCTTTAAGTACATCGTCCAGTCCGGTTAATGGCTCATCGAGCAATAAAATATCTGTCTGAGCCGCCAAAGCACGTGCCAGGCCGACTCTTTGTTGCTGGCCGCCGCTTAATTCATGAGGATATTTATGTCTGTGATCGGTCAATTCAGTTTTTTCGAGTAAATAAATAAGCAGGGAATTCTTACCGGCAGCCTGATTATGCAGTTTAGGCATGGCAAAGCAAATGTTTTCCTCAACCGTTAACCAAGGTAATAATCTGACATCCTGAAACGAATAAGCAATGCTGTGATCTTTTTGTTTTTTTATTTCTCCCGAATCAGCCATTTCAAGACCTGAGATTAATCGTAAAAGCGTTGTTTTTCCCCTGCCTGAAGGTGATTTCAAACAGTTTATACTATTTGAATTGAAAGTAGCGGAGAAAGAACTGAATACAATATTCTGATTAAATTTTTTGTATAAATTATGTATGTTAATTTCCTTTATATCAGCGTTATTATTCATCCTGTAATTATGTGTAAATCTATAGTGTATTTTAATTTTCCCTGAAATTTTAATTATAAATTCAAAGAAATAACTGACTCCTATTGCAATAACCGTCCATGCAATTAATTCGGAGATGTTGATATAAGCCTGTGCTTGTTTCATACCGGTGCCAATGCCATGAACAGGTTGGGCAAGCGCTTCGCCAATAATGATTGCCCGCCAACCGAATCCCATGGCGGTACTAATACCGCTGAATATAAGTGATTTTGCCGAAGGTAAATAAACATAATGGAATATTTGTCTTCTCGTTTTTCCAAATACCCTGGCCATCTCGATGAAACGCTTGTCGGTATGTTCTAATCCATTAAGAATATTCTGATACAAAACAGGCAACATGGTAAGCAGGGCAATAAACACGGGTAAATTGGGCGGCGAAAACCATAAAAGTGCAATTAACACTAACGAGATAACAGGTATGGATCGTATAACGACAAGAATAGGATGAAAAAACGCTTTCCAAAAAGAAGAAAAAGCAGACATCAGAGCAAAGGTAAAAGCAAAAATAAATGAAAGAAAAAATCCGGTCAATCCCCTTAAAACTGTATATAACAAAGCCGGATAAAGATCTGCGGATACAAGCAACAGTCCGGTATTTTTAAACAAATCGGGTAGGGTGGGGAATATATCAGGATAACCAATTCCAATGGCTACCAGTTGCCATGAAAGTAGCAAAAATGATACAGCAAGTAATGTTGGAATCAGTTTTTTAATCATCGATTATTCAGGTTGGTATATAATGTTGCGATTCGGCAGTTTTCCACCAATGCTTGCCGGATCGTATTCGAAGAAAATATTGAGATATTTCATCAATTCTCTTTCAACGGCAAAAGCCCCGACATAACGTATGTTACATAAAGGTAAACTAATGCGGGCTGCATTGAAATCGGTCAAAAAACGATGTTTAACCAGAAGTCTTGCCGCTTCATCCGGCTGGTCATTAATAAAATTACAACTCCTTGAATAGGCGGCACAAATCCGATCGATTGATTCTCCGTAATTTTCAATATATTTGTTATTTACAAGAAATGATGTCTGAGCAAATATGTCAACATCCGTGTTTAGAACAAACTCTTCGCAATTGAGTTTTGTAACAATATGTATGGATGTATCTTTCGTCAGCAGAATACTTGCCATAGGCTCCGAGACTACTGCTATCCTGACTTTTTTATGAAGCAAAGCCTGTGATAAATCGTTGTTTCCCGAATAAGAATAATCAATATTCACTCCAGTCAGGCTGTTATATTCAACGAAACGTTGTAATAAAATATCGGGTGTTGCACCTTGTCCGAAAACAGAGATGGTTTGATTATTTAAATCTGAAAATGACTTTATTCCGGGATGATTTGCCAGAACGTACAATGTTCCCCATACAGGAACGGCAATAATCTTAAAATCAACTCCTTTGTTATACAAATTGGCAGCCATAACGGTAGGCAGGATAGCAAAATCCAATTTATGCTGCATCATCAAAGCCTGTATTTGCTGAGGATCGCTTTTAATTATTATTTCAACCTTTTTTCCATTGATAAATTGAGGGTTATCAATCATTTGTATAAAACTTATGGCTGATGGCCCTTCAAGCGCTCCGATGCGTATAGTGTTTGATGGTTTTTCGTTGCACGAAACAAAACAAATTAATATCAACAGAAAAAACATCGACATCCTCGAAGTCTTTTTATTTAAAATGTTCATAACAATAAGTTTACAATTTATAATACGGAAATTAAGCTGATAAAAGTATGTGTTTTTTATTTACGTTTAAGTTCTATTACTGTAATTTCAGGCCTTACGCCAATCATCATGGGCAGTCCGATATAACCAATTCCCCTGTTAACATAAAGATACTGATCATCAACATTATATAATCCAGACCAATATTTAAACACTAAGGAGGCAGGTGAATACAATCGTTTACCCATCTTTATTCCCATTTGTGCGGCATGGGTATGACCGGACAAAGTCAATACAATATCTTTTCTTCCAAGCACTTCGGCATCCCAATGTGTAGGATCGTGCGATATAAGAATTTTAAGTTCTTCGGGCGAACTGCCTCTGAGAGCTTTGCTCAGATCGCAGTAACGGGCGGTTGTTGATTTTCCCCAGTTTTCAACACCAACAAGCAAAAGACTATCAGTATCTTTTTTCAGATAAACATTTTCATTTAACAACAACCGGAAACCAAAATCGCGAATAGCCTGATTAATTAGAAGACGATTTTTTTTGCGTTCCTCAATGTTCTCCCATTCAGTATAATCCCCATAATCGTGATTGCCTAACACTGCAAATTTAGCACTTTTTGCTTTTAATTGCAAAAAATAAGGTTTCCAACCTGCCGTTTCCCCCGCAAAGTTATTAACCATATCTCCTGAAAACACTATTATATCAGGGTTTTGCTCGTTTACAAGTTTAATAACCGGTATTAATTTATTAAATTTCTTATGCCAACTTCCCAGATGTATATCCGAAAGTTGTACAATTTTAAAACCATCAAATGCTGCGGGGAGATTAGTTATAGGCACCTGAACGTAGGTAAGCTCGAAATTTCGTGGCGTAATATATGCGCTAATCAGCATTGTTACAACTGCAAAAACACTTAAAATAATACGGATAATATTGAAGTAAACGCTATTGCGTTTGAATATCTTTTTAAATAAGAAATTTAGAAAATAGAATATAACATGAAGTAATTTAGGAATATAAATTAGCAGAAAGAAAAAATAGAGCCACATTATCCATGCAACTACCCTGAAATTCTGCATAGTTTCAAGCCCAAATTTCATATAGAAAAAAAGAGCCGTAAAAAAAATGGCAGGAATCAAATGCAAAATTATATAAAAGGGTTTTGCATTTTTACTTTTCAGTTTCAGATAGAAAAATACATCAGGGATGATAATCATCACCAACAGAACTACTAAAACCGAAGTGTACATTTTCATACCAAAAAAGTTGAAGATTTAAAGCACAAAAGTAGTTTTTTGAGCATAATTTTTACAAAAAAGCATTACAGGATAGAAATTTTTTATATTTTTGTATTCTGAAAAAACACGTGAATTCCTTCATTTAATATGACGCAAATACTTTATTTTGCTATTATTTTAATACTCGTTGCCGATTTCGGTCTCGAACGATATTTAGCCCACCTTAATATAAAACATTCAAAAAACAAACTGCCTGATATTCTGTCGGATATATATGATGCCGATAAATATGCCCGCCAACAGGACTATTTTCGTACCAATACACGCTTTGGAATGATTACGGGCAGTTTTAGCTTTGCCATTACTTTTCTAATGTATGCTTTGGGCGGTTTTGGCTGGCTCGATTTCTATTTAACTACTTTTATAGCAAACGATATTTTCAGGTCTTTAGTCTTTTTCGGTTTGTTATTTTTAGCCAACGACTTACTGACAACCCCTTTCAGTTGGTACGATACCTTTGTAATAGAACAACGTTTCGAATTCAATAAAGTTACGCCCAAAATATTTATTGTTGATAAATTAAAAGGATATGCACTGACAATTATTATTGGGGGTGGGCTTTTATACCTCATTATCAGTATTTACAAACTTACTCCCAATTATTTTTGGCTGCTTGCGTGGTCGGTAATTACCGTTTTCAGCCTATTTATGAGTATGTTTTATTCAGAGCTGATTGTTCCGTTGTTTAATAAACAAACGCCTTTGGCCGAAGGAGAGTTGCGTACTAAAATTGAAAAATTTGCCGGAGAGCTTGGTTTTAAGCTGAAAGACATTTTCGTCATTGATGGATCCAAACGTTCTACCAAAGCCAATGCCTATTTTACGGGGTTGGGATCCAAAAAACGTATCGTACTCTATGATACCCTGATGGATAAATTGACTACCGATGAAATAGTGGCTGTACTTGCTCACGAAATAGGGCATTATAAACACAAGCACACGTTGAAAAATATCGTTGTGTCACTTCCTTCGACTTTGCTTTTATTTTTTATACTTGGTTTAATGTTGAAAAGTGATGCTTTGGCACAGGCTTTAGGAGGAAGCGCCGCCAATTTTCATTTGAACGTATTGGCATTTGGCATTATTTATTCACCTGTTTCACTTATATTAGAGTTGATTACGAATCAATTATCCCGAAAATATGAATATCAGGCCGATAACTATGCTGCTTCACATGGATTTGGAAATCAGTTGATTTCAGGACTAAAAAAATTGTCATCAACATCTTTGAGCAATTTAACGCCACATCCATTGTATGTGTTTTTTCATTATTCACACCCGACATTATATCAACGAATAAAAAATATTCACACCTGAATTCATCAACGAAGATTGAATCATGTTATTAGGAGTCATGGGCGCCATGCCCGAAGAAATGGATAAAATCATAGCTGCTATCGGTAATAAGGAAATTATTGAACGCGGTAGCCGAATATATTACAGAGGTGATTTATTCGGACAAAACGTAGTGGCTGTGTTTTCGCGTTGGGGAAAAGTTGCGGCTGCGACTACCGTTGCCAACCTGATTCTTGAATTTAATGTTGATCGCATTGTATTTACGGGTGTTGCAGGCGCCGTTTCACCCGATTTGCATGTAGGCGATATAGTTATCGCTCAGCGGCTTTTTCAACACGATATGGATGCACGACCCTTGATGCGTCGTTTCGAAATACCCCTGACGGGTAAAACATCATACGAAATTCCTCAGCAAAACGTCGAGATCATGTCAAAGGCAGTTCACAATTTTCTGAAAAACGATAAAGATTTCCGTAAAATTCTTTCGGAACAGAGTATCTTGCATCCAAAACTGCTCGTAGGCGACATTGCCAGTGGCGATTTGTTTATTTCAAGTACAGCCATGAAAAATGCTTTACTCAAAAACCTGCCTTCGGTGGTTTGTGCCGAAATGGAAGGTGCGGCAGTTGCTCAGGTATGCGACGATTACGGAGTTCCGTTGGTAGTTGTGCGCGTTATCTCCGATTCGGCCGACGAAGAAGCGCATGTATCCGCCATTGGTTTTGTAAATCAACATGCAGGGGATTATTCACTGTCAATTCTAAAAGAATATATTGAGTTGATAAACCAATAAGATGAACCGTTTGGTCAAACTCAAACATTTAATTGAATAAATAATTAACAAGTTCTAATATAAACAATTAATCATTTTTTAAAATTTTATGGAGAATAATATTTTCTTTTTAGTTCCGTTGGCGTCCATTGTCGCATTGGGTTTCGCTTATTACTTTTTCAAGCAAATGATGAAAGAGAGCGAAGGCACAGATACAATGAAAAAAATTGCAAAATATGTTCGCGAGGGTGCGATGGCATACCTCAAGCAACAATACAAAGTCGTAACAATCGTCTTTGTAATTCTGACCTGTATTTTTGCCGTTATGGCATATTGGCTCGAAATACAGAATCCCTGGGTGCCATTTGCCTTTCTTACTGGTGGTTTCTTTTCGGGATTAGCCGGTTTTATCGGTATGCGAACCGCTACCTATGCTTCGGCACGTACCGCTAACGCTGCACAACGCTCCATGAACGATGGATTGAAGTTAGCCTTCCGCTCGGGCGCTGTAATGGGTTTGGTGGTTGTTGGTCTTGGATTGCTCGATATTTCTGTATGGTTCTATGCCTTACAATATATTATCGGTGCATTGGATTCAACTACTAATACGATCATAGCCTCGGATCCTTCCATGAAATTAATCATTATTACTACCACTACCTTGACTTTCGGAATGGGTGCGTCTACGCAAGCATTATTTGCCCGTGTAGGCGGCGGTATATTCACCAAAGCAGCTGATGTAGGCGCCGACTTAGTTGGTAAAATAGAAGCCGGAATTCCTGAAGATGATCCGCGTAATCCGGCAACAATTGCCGATAACGTGGGTGATAATGTAGGAGACGTAGCCGGTATGGGCGCTGATTTGTACGAATCGTATTGTGGAGCTATTCTTTCGACAGCTGCTCTTGGCGCTACGGCTTTTGCAAGTTTTGGAACTACCACACAACTAAACGGAGTGATTGCCCCAATGATTATTGCTGCAGTAGGCATTATTCTTTCGATTGTCGGTATATTTATGGTGAAGACCAAAGAAGGCGCAACTCAAAAACAGTTATTAAGCTCCTTAAACAGGGGCGTTAATGCCAGTTCGGTCTTAATTGCCATTTTTTCGCTTTTAATTTTAAAATATTTAGATATTCCTAATTATTTAGGAATATGGGGTTCGATGCTTGCAGGTCTTTTGGGTGGTATAGGTATTGGTAGAGTTACAGAGTATTTTACTTCTGCTGCCTATAAACCAACCCAAAATATTGCCGAATCCACTAAAACGGGCCCTGCTACAGTTATTATTTCAGGTATTGGAACGGGCATGATTTCTACGGCTTTCCCGGTACTTATCGTTGGAACGTCCATTATTTTAGCTTATTTATTTGCTTCAGGTTTTGATTTTACCAACATCAGTATGGGTCTTTATGGCATTGCAATAGCTGCCGTCGGGATGCTTTCGACCCTTGGTATTACACTGGCCACCGATGCTTACGGACCGATTGCCGACAATGCTGGCGGAAATGCCGAAATGAGTGGGCTGGATGTGGAGGTACGTAAACGTACCGATGCATTGGATTCGTTGGGAAACACGACTGCTGCCACGGGGAAAGGTTTTGCTATCGGCTCTGCCGCATTAACGGCATTGGCTTTGATGGCTTCGTATATCGAAGAAATTAAAATTGCAATAGCCCGTGTTCCTGAAAAGACCGAATTGTTTTTACAAACTATGAACGTGGACATTCATAAAGCCACCATTCCGCAAATGATGGAATACTTCCAGGTAAATTTAATGAATCCCCGCGTATTGGTGGGAACATTTATTGGTTCTATGGCTGCTTTTTTGTTCTGCGGTTTAACCATGAATGCCGTTGGACGTGCAGCTCAAAGTATGGTGCAGGAAGTTCGTCGTCAATTCCGTGAAATTATCGGCATCATGGAAGGAAAAGCTGAACCGGATTATGCGCGCTGCGTGGCAATTTCCACCAAAGGCGCACAAAAAGAAATGTTGTTTCCTTCCATGCTGGCTATTTTAATTCCTGTTCTGACAGGCGTTATTTTTGGCGTTTCCGGCGTTATGGGATTATTACTCGGAGGCGTATCCACAGGCTTTATTCTGGCAATTTTTATGGCCAATTCCGGTGGCGCCTGGGATAATGCCAAGAAGTATATCGAAGAAGGTCATCTTGGTGGTAAAGGTTCTGAAAATCACAAGGCTGCTGTTGTAGGTGACACGGTTGGCGATCCGTTCAAAGATACTTCAGGTCCATCATTAAATATTCTGATTAAATTAATGAGCATGGTTTCTATCGTAATGGCAGGTTTAACTGTTGCATGGAGTTTATTCTAAATTATTGATTATTAATATAAAAGCCCATGTTTGTAAATTACAGACATGGGCTTCTTATACGAAATATTTAGGGTTTGCTGAAAATTTATTTTATGCCACGGAGTGGCTAAATTTGAATAACACCCAGTGAACGTAGCGATACTGGGGGATGTTGAATA
>DIFH01000091.1:0-781 GCA_002427615.1 Paludibacter sp. UBA5753 | reverse complement strand
GGTCAGTTATATTCAAAAAACCTTGTATTTACACTTAAAAAAATTACTATAAATTACTATTTATCAGACTTATTATACTTTTTAAGCAGACCCAATTTAACAATACAGTAGGGTAGGGGCGTTATTAATTAAAAATAATAATTAACAATTGATTATTAAACAATGTCGTTTAAAAACTTCGGATGTGCATAATCTCCAGTTGATCGAAGCGCAACTATAAGATATTATTACTATTATTACTAATTGATTGTTATTAAACTTATTATGTATTTATGTTTTATGTTTCTTATTTTTACTTTTCTAAAATAAAACTTGAATAATATTTAAACCACAATAGAAATAATGGTTCATAATAGAAATAATGCTTTCTCAGCATAATTAGGGTCTGCTGAAAAACTATTTTATGCCACGGAGTGGCTAAATCATATATTGTGGATATTTTAAAATGTCACAAATAAACTCTATAATTTATATTATGTAAAATAGAAAATATGTTTATCCTTGTCCTACTTATTTCAACTACAAAATTTATGTAAAATAGAAAATATGTTTATCCTTGTCCTACTCGATTTTTACGTAAAAGAAAGAGCCGCATAGACGGTTCTCAAATTTGTCAAATTATTTAGTGTCTGCAAGAAAACTTCTAATCATCAAGTGGTCAATTTGATACACAAAGATGAATGGTTGAAAAAAAAGATGAAATAATCTTAAAAGATTTGGAGGTTATTTATCAATTTATTAATATTGAGGTAATTAATAACTAACATTTCGGAGGAGCTAA
>DIFH01000092.1 GCA_002427615.1 Paludibacter sp. UBA5753 | reverse complement strand
ATACAGTGAAACCGGAGAACATTGCTACATTTTTAGGACATAAACTTGACCCCAGATATCAGGGAGAAGTAGGCAATAACTACAATGTTCGTATTGAGGGCAGCAGGGTAAAACATACAATGGGTTCGGTCTCGATAAAAATATATGATAAGTTTTCGAAAATACTACGCATAGAAACAACGGCAAACGATATAAGTTTTTTCAAACACTACAGGGAAGTAGTACACCGTGACGGGACAACGTCGTATGAAATGGCTCGACTCAAAAAAAATATCTATAGCCTTAGCTTTTTGGCCGAGAACCTCAAAGCTGCCAATAAAAGATATCTGGAATTCATTTCTGCATTCAACAACAAAGAAGTTGGCAGAAAAAGATTGGAGATAGTGAGCGAATCAAAAAATGAAAATAACCGGAACTACAAAGGATTCAACTTTTTTAATGATGACGACCTATTAGTTCTATTGTCAATTGTTCGAGGGGAGTTTAATATCTCAGGGTTTAGAAATAAACACTTACAAAAGCAACTCGGATTTAATGGCAGTAAAATTAGCAGATTGATTAAACGGTTGCGAATACATGGACTGATAAAAAAAGTAGCGGATTCGTACAAGTATTATGTCACAAAATTAGGAAAAGAAACCATTATTATGGCAGAGAAAATCAAAGAGTTAGTCCTTGTTCCTGCTTATTGTTATTGAATATTATGCCAAAAAATACGCTAATTTGAAAGATAAGATACTAACAAATACGAATGCGCTTTGCTAATATTATCTCGCCGATGAACTACAAATAACTTGTCATATTTTAAAAGTATAGCCGAAAGTATAACTTTTTTAACATCAGAGTAATACTCGCTATTGAGCAATTTTTCTTATCCGATAGAACTTGACTCATGTCAAATTCCATTGGGAGTTATTATTACTTATTTGTGTTATCAAAGATAGTAATAATAATTTATATATCAATGGATTAATCGATTTATTTTGCTGTTTATGCGTTATTATTTTAAAGTTTAAAAGTAGAAGTAATCATCGAGCAAAAATACAGGACTTTATAAACATACTCTAATTAATGCTTCTATGACAGATTAAAATAATAATAAATCACAAGACAAGATAAACAGAAACAGGCTTTATATGTTTTATTTTAGAGAACAGACGATCAAAACAACATACAATCAGCATTTTATTATTTGGAATATAATTTACAGGTACATTCTGTAAATCCTGCCCCAAATAAACAGAATCTGTCAAAGTAGTATTAAGTTGACTTTTATATTTGTTTAGTTTTTAATTAAAAAACAGCTCAATGTCTTGATTTTTTCCTACATTTGTAGTTCTCATTGAAAACTATGGGCTTGATAAAAAACAAAGTTTATGAAAACACTTGAACCATCGAAAGTTTGGAACTTTTTCCATGACATCACACAAATTCCCCGTCCTTCGAAAAAAGAAGAAAAGGTAATTGCCTATCTCAAAGCATTTAGCGAAAAATATAAGTTGGAATTAAAAGAGGATGCAGCCGGGAACGTATTGATTTGCAAACCGCCAACTGCTGGTTACGAAAACCATAAAATAATTATTTTACAGGCACATACCGATATGGTTTGCGAGAAAAACAGCGATGTCAATTTTAATTTCGAAACTGATTCTATTCAAACTTACATCGATGGCGACTGGGTGAAAGCCCGTGGAACAACGCTTGGCGGAGATAACGGAATAGGAATGTCCATGATGCTGGCTGTATTAGCTTCCGACAATTTACAACATCCGGCTCTCGAATGTCTTTTTACCGTGGACGAAGAAACAGGCCTTACCGGAGCTTTTGCGCTTGACAACAAACTGTTGAAAGGTGAAGTATTAATCAATCTCGATTCGGAAGACGATGGTGTGATTTTTATTGGTTGCGCCGGTGGCATCGACACCACAGCCACTTTGCCTTACACGCCTGGAAAATCGCCTGAAGGTTATTTTGCTTTCAGCGTATCGGTAAAAGGTTTGTCAGGAGGTCATTCGGGAGATGATATTCATCGCGGACGAGGCAATGCCAACAAAATCCTGAATCGCTATTTGTGGAACGTGAACCGGGAAACAGATTTGCGCGTTCACAGTTTCGATGGAGGAAACCTGCGCAATGCCATTCCGCGCGAAGCAACGGCCATTGTTTCAGTGCCTTATTCCAAAAAAGAAGATGTGCGGGTGATGTTGAATCATTATATTGCCGAAATTGAAAATGAATTGGGCGAAACAGAACCTAATCTGAAAATCACACTCGAATCCGAAAAATTACCTGAAACGGTAATTGACAAGAAAACTTCAGATACCTTGCTGAATGTACTTTATGCTTGTCCCCATGGCGTGAAAGCCATGAGTAAAGATATGCCCGGATTGGTGGAAACATCAACCAATCTGGCTTCTGTTAAAATGCAACCGGACAATACTATTTTGATTACCACAAGTCAACGGAGCTCTGTTGAATCGTCGAAATACGACATTGCACATCAGGTGGAAGCCGTTTTGGAGCTTGCAGGAGCAACTGTTACCCACGGCGATGGTTATCCCGGTTGGAAACCAAACCTGAAATCCAGTATCCTGAAAACGGCACAGCGAACATACAAATCACTTTTCAACGAAGAACCAAGTGTGCGCGCCATTCATGCCGGACTCGAATGCGGACTTTTCCTCGAAAAATATCCGCATCTCGATATGATTTCCATAGGGCCTCAAATGTATGGTGTTCATTCGCCAGACGAAAGGCTGAGCATTTCATCTACTCAAAAATGCTGGAAATGGCTGACGGAAATATTGGCTGTGTGTGATTAAAGATTTTGTGTTTATATTAATTGAAAAGGGTACCAGTATTTCAATTAATATAAACAAAAGACGGGACTTATTCAGCACCAAGCTCCCGTACATTCTTATCAAAAAACAGTCATTCCGAATAAAAAAAAAGTCCCGTAAAAAGTAA
>DIFH01000052.1 GCA_002427615.1 Paludibacter sp. UBA5753 | reverse complement strand
GCCATGCTCGGCGCACAATAAAAAAGAGGCTGTCTTGCTTTTGAGACAGCCTCTTTTCGGGTTAATTATAATCAACCGTCAACTATTATTCCACTCTGCCTCCCCGTTCCACTCTTTGTTCCACTTTCAAAGGATTGGCAGCAATTTCTTTGTTGGTCATACGGTTTTGGAAAATATCGCAAGCCATGTAAATTGCCTGGCGGAACGAATCTTCGGAAGCCACATTTTTTCCGGCAAGATCGTAAGCGGTACCGTGTGCCGGCGAAGTGCGTATAACCGAAAGTCCGGCGGTGAAGTTCACCCCGCTTTCCATCGAAACGGTTTTAAAAGGGATTAACCCTTGGTCGTGATACATGGCTAATATGCCATCAAATTTATTGAAATGCCCCGAACCGAAAAAGCCATCGGCAGGATAAGGTCCCACACAAACCACTCCCTGTTTCCCGGCTTCTTTTATGGCTGGGATGATTATTTTCTGTTCTTCGTCGCCAATCACCCCTTCGTCGCCGGCATGGGGATTGAGTCCCAAAACGGCAATTCGCGGACAAACAATGGTAAAATCCTGTTTCAAGGAATTATTCAATACCAAAAGTTTTTCGACAATCAACTCCGAAGTCAGCGATTTGGAAACTTCATTAACAGGGATATGCCCCGTAACAACCGCCACCCGCATCACATCGTTGATAAGCAACATCAAAGCCGAAGTTCCCGTACCGAACTTTTCTTCGAGGTACTCGGTATGACCGGGGAAATGAAAGTCCTTCGACTGAATATTCTTTTTGTTGATAGGCGCTGTAACAATGGCGTCCAACGCTCCTATTTTCAAATCTTCGGTAGCGCGTTCGAGAGAGGCAAAAGCAGCTTTCCCGGCTTCCTCGGTAGAGCGTCCGAGTTCAACTTTTATTTCGTCGTCGGTACAATTAATTATATTTATTCTCTTTGGATTTAATTCATCTATCGTATTGATTATATTCAGATTTATGCCCTGAATATCGAGTTGTTTACGATGAAAAGCCGCAACTTTGGGCGAACCGTAAATAACGGGAACAAATGCATCGAGAACTCTGCTTTCGGCCAGTGTTTTCAGTATCACCTCATATCCAATCCCGTTAATATCACCCTGTGTAATTCCGATAACAATTTTTTCTCTTTCCATATTCAACTTATATTTAACACATTATTCATCCGATGACTGATAAATTCGATTCCAATTTTATTTTTCCCCCTTTTTACCCGCAACAACCGATACTTCTTTCAACGCATTGATTTCCTGAGGAAGTTTGGCCGAAAACAACACGGCTTCGAGTTGACGGATAGCGTTGCGTTTTTTCTTTCCGGGGGCAAATACAAATACTTCCATAGTAATAACTCGCTGGTTTATTTCGTCCAAACGGGTATGACTGTAAAACGGGCCGCCCATCGATGCACCGTGCATCATTCTCCACAAACCGCGAACTTCGGCACAATACCCCTTATTTACCCATATTTCATTAAAAGTCGGGTCGGCATATTTAAGCTCGGTACCCATGTACGAACCTTCCAGTTCGCCAGGGATATTGGCTTTCATAACCGAATCGCGCTTGGCAATAATATAGTCTTTGGTGAACGTATTTTTGTCGGTGTAAGGATAGGAATAAATAACAATATCCTGACGCACGCTTACCTGATCGTTCGTTATCCAATAAAAGTCTTTCTTTTTGGTAGCCTTGCTGATTCCCTGCGGAATATCAATCTGAACGCCAAACATTTTTTCAATTTCGGCTTTATCTTTTTGGTTGACATAGTTTTTATTAAAAGCAATTTGCCGTTCGCGTTCGGTACGAACAAAATAATCGAGGATATTTTTACCGTATTTTTTAATAGTAGCTTCGAATATCGAATCGTTAGGGGCAACCACTCTTACTATGGACTGAGGTTCAGCCCATTTATTCTTAGCGTAGGTAATTTTAGGCGCCGTGTATTTATCCGAAATTTCTGTTAACAGAATATTCCTCGAAGGTTTCAGGACATCTGTAAATTCTGTTGGAGCACATTGATGAACATCCATTACAGGTTCGGGCTGTGGGAGTCCTTCCATATCCTGGTCAAGAAGTGCGACGAGCGACCTTCCCGAAGGTTGTTTCCACGACGAATCTTCCATCACCACAAGTATTTCAAACTGGGTTCCCGATACCGATGGCAAAGTATAACCACCTATTCCGCAGGCTGACAAAATAATTAACGGAAGAAAAAATATCCAAAGTTTTGTTTTCATTGTATGATAGTTTTTTTATTGGTTTATCCGATTATTGATTGGATGCTGTATATCCGGTTTTCGAAGTAAAAAACATCAAAACCGATTCCATCAAACGATTCCGCTCTTTTTCCGACCTGACAGTCTCAAAAGGAAACCCGAAAGAGCATGTCTTATATTTTCCGGAGTAAGCAACGCCGGCGCTCAGATTTGTACCTGAATACCGGCAAACGGTCATAGCTCCATCGCCTGCGGGTTCAATGGCATCGGTCGATTCTACGTAATACGAAATTTTGTTCGGAGCATCGTAAAACTCCCACTCTGCCAGGTTGAATTGTGAAAAAGGAGAATTCACCATTTTTACTTTTGAACTCAAACAGGCTTTCGACGATTTGAACTTATATTTCAAAACGTTTTCCATAAATATCCGTTCTTCGGTGTTGATATAATTGCCTTTGTAAAAATCGGAACCGACATAAGCCCCACTCAGCATTAAACTTCCTCCCGACAGGCAATAAGTCCGTAAAGATAGCTGCAAAGCTAATGGAAAAGTTTTAAATTCTGCTGTTTTTTTGCCATTTCCTATAAATGTTTGCTTTTGTTTACCCAAAATTAAATCGACCATCCGATATTTTTTCAAATCAACATCTCCACGCGTAACCGATTCGTCGCTACATGATACAAACGAAAAGTTTGCAGATTTTATTGCTCTTCCGTGTAAGTATGGATAATCAAATGTATTTCCGGCAATTACTTTAGTTTCGTAATTACCGTAACTTGCCCCGAAACCCGGATCATCGTCGCTTACCCAGGGCTTTGAACGGTCAAACTCGTATTGTTTTCCTATAAAAGCTATTTCCGATAGATAAGGAACCCCTGCATCCTCGTCATTGTCGAATCCCGCTTTTGTATGATTTATCACAAAACTCGCCGGCGCGCTTATCCTGTCGAAACCGTTAACAATCATTACTTCGGGTCGATCATTGTTCACCCTGCATACCGACAGAATTTCCGACGGAAAACTCTCTCCACCCTTGTTGATGGCGGTTATTTTAAAACTGTATATTTTACCGGATTGAATTTCCATCACTATTTTGTTGTTTTTCGTAACGACGCCGTTATTAAACCCACCGTCGTCGGTACGCGTATAAACAATGTATTGTTCCGGTTTAGCGGTAGGCTCAATACTGTCGGTTACAGGCATCCATTTCAATTCTACTTTGTTTTTGGCAACGAACCGGCTACTGAACTGCTCTACCGGCAAGGGTTGAACGATATAGGGTTGACCTGAATTATAACTCAAATATTTCAACATGCCTTTGTAAATCGCCCGGCTCACCGTGAAGCGGAAACGCGGGTCGAGTCCGTAGCGCATATCGGTAAAGTTCTGGTGCGAAAGCAGTTCGAGCAACATAGTCGGTACTTCAGGCAAGCGCGCTTCGCTATACGACTTGTTCCACAAACCCCTGCGGGTCCATTCGGGAGAAAACGCTTTACGTACATCGGCTACAATCTGCGTTTGAATAATATCGGTTAAATCGCGTGAAGCCCAGCGCGAGAAGCCATTCTTAAAAACAGTTTCTCCCTCGGAATTAGCAACAGTACAAATTCCGAGTGTACCGACAATCGAATCGTTTTGCAAGGTACCGGCATCGGTATGAAAAGCCAGCGCCATGTCGACCGGAACTCCCAAGCCCGGTTTGCCGGGCGCTACCGACGAACCGCCTGCCAGATAGTTGACCCACAAACCACGCGATTGAAAATCGTCGGTATAATCGTTTTTACCTTTGTTGTAACTATAAATGCTGTCGGGAATTCCTGCCCATTGCAACCAGTAACGCGCCCCTTCGGTATACCGGGGATAAGCGCTTATCGTTGGTTCAATCAATTTCGTTGGTTTGGTAATAAGTTTTGAAACATCAGCGCTGTCGGAACTTTTGGTATTTGGAATCATGCCTTCGGCATTCGGATTGCGCGCTATATTTCCCATTCCTCCGCCAATTTTCACCGCGTCGGCTGTAATAATTTTATCGGCAAACGAACTGAAATTCGTCAAAACAACTTTTGCCTGACCACTGTTTCTCCCTTTATTGAATTTAAAACGGCCCAGATACACCCATGTGCCGCCATCGATGGTTTGATTTACGCTGAATTCCGTTTTGCCACCTTTGTGGTAAACCGTATAACGAGCGTCGGGGGCGCTTTTTTCTACTGTTTTGTACGAAACATAAATAGCGTAATACCCTTCCTCTGGAATCGTTGGCGTCCATTCGGCATAACTAATTTCTTCGGTGTCGTTGATGGACTGAATAAAACGGTAAGTTCCCATACTGAAAGGGTTTTCGCCCTGCAAATAGGCTTTCCGGGTATTTGCAAAACCCAATTCTCCCTGTTTCCAGCTTTTCCGGTCGTTGTGTTCGTGATAACGATTTCCGGCCGTTTTATAATCGTTGTCGATAATCAATTCGTTCAGTTGCGTGTCGCGTTCGCGGGGTATAAGTACGTTTGCTCCTGCATTTTCGAGCATTGGAACCAGGTAAGGCAAAACGTAGGATTGCGTATATAAATCTTCCACCGTCTGAAAAAGCCGTGCGCGTTGCCACGACCAACGCGCCAGCTTCTGATTATAATACCAGCCATGGCTTTGCCATAAAGCAATATGCCGGTTTTCAAGACCGTTTACAACTGTGTAAGGCCTCGAAAGATTTGTTACTAAGGGTTGTTTAAGCGGAACAACTTGATAAAGACGCTGTTTCCCGATATTTTCCTGGCGATAAAAATTGGGAATGTAATCCTCGATATTTTTGTTATCCGACCGGCAAACAATGGAATAGGCAGGATATTTTGCCGCCGTCACTTTCCCCAGCATTTCATATATCCGTTTTACATTGTCGGGACGAAAGGGAATTTGCGATAAAATATCACTTGCAATTACAAGAATTTTTCTCTCGTTTTGACTGATCTCCATGCTTATAACCGGCACTTTACCAAGCGTTGCATACGAATTGGCAATGGCTGTCAACGAATCGCCAATTTGTTTTTCAAGATTTTTCTGTGCAAAAGAAAAGTGCGGACTTATACAAATTGCAAGAATCATCAGTTTTATTTTAAATCTCATCGATAAAGTTCCTATTCATTTAATTTACTCAAAAAATCATCCCAATTCATATTCCACGGGTCGGTTTTGCGTCCGGGAGCAATATCACTGTGACGAAGCACAAATTTTATCGAATACCGGCTTTTGATATTATTCGTTAAAGCTGCAAGCGCCTGAATTTGTTCATTTGTTGGAGCTTCGGTAAAAGCAGTTATCAGTTCAATGCCAATAGAACGACTGTTTACACCTTTGCGTCCATCGGGCAACCGGCTTTTTCCGGCATGATAGGCAATGTCTCTTTCTTTCACAAGCTGATAAATAGTTCCATCCCGCCCAATTACGTAATGAGCGCTTACCCGGTAATGCGAAAATTGTTTAAGAATCAAATCGACATCATAAAAATCACCTCCGGAATTATTGAAAACAGAATGAACAATGATGGCTTCAATTTTCCGTGCCTCCACTTTTTTAAAACCGAAATCTACATATTTCCCGACCGGTTTTATTTCTGTCTGAGCATTTACTTTTATGCTTGCAAAAAAACAAAAAAACAAAACGATCGGGATATTTACATGAGTTTTTATCATAAGTTATTAAAATACAACAATAAACATCTTTGAGCCATGTTGATGGCTCAAAATTAACCGTAAAATTAGCAAAAACAAAGATTTATTGGCGAAAAAACATGAAGATTATATCCCGTTATTTTATAAATCACATTATCAATCCGTTGAGATACATCCATACGATATATCTTACAAATTTCCCCAAGAGCATTGAAATAGCCACAATCCACCAGCGGCAACGGAAATAGCCCGAGGCCACGGCAATTACGTCGCCTACTCCCGGTAGAAATGAAAAAAAAGCAAACCAGTCGCCGTAACGGTGAAGTTTGCCCATAAATCCGTCTAACTTTTCCTTTTTTATTCGCAGGTATTTTTCTATCCACTCAATTTTGCCCAAATGTCCGATATAATAACAAGTCATACCGCCCAGCCAGTTTCCGGCAGTAGCAATAAATACACATTTCCATGCATTTAACCCGCCAAAAACCATAGCCGAAAATACCACTTCGGAACTAAACGGCACAACGGTAGCTGCCAGAAACGACGCAATAAATAAGCCTAAATAACCTAATTCGATGAGTTCTGTCATTTAGTATCTGAGTATAATGTTTGAAATTACATAAGCAATATTGACAACCGTGAAGGCAATGAACAAAACCCCGTAAAAATTAGATGATTTCAGCGTGAAAGGATGTGCAATCAAAAAAGCATAACCTAAAGCAATAAAAGGCTTAAAAACAACATATTGATTAACAAAAATCATGGAGAAAACGAAGGAAGAAATCAGCAGTATAAGTAAGTAACTTAACTTGGCGCGCGTTTGAATGGAATCGCTGTGTAAATTTGAAAACAAACCCGTTAAACCTATTACAATAATAACAAACAAGCAGGCAATATAAATAATTTCGTTCAAAGGACGCGTAAGAATAGGCCATCCTGTCTCAAAACCAGAAAACAAATCGCTTACCCAAAGCATATCGGGCTGTAGATAATAACGAATCGCAAAATAGAATATCCAGGGAACAAGTCCGCCAAATATAGAAGCCAGCCATGTGCGCAGTGAAAAACTGTAAAGCCGGATAAACCCGATCCAGCAAACCGGTAAAAACAAAATTAAAGGTTCGATAAACAAACTGCCCGTAGCTATAAGTAAACTCCCCAGAAAAGCCTGTTCGGAAGCCTGCCTGTTACGAAACATGTCAAAAAACACAAATAAGGACATGATAAGCAGGGTCAGCGCAAAATGCGAACATACCACCTCGTGGGTATCATTCCATCCGGCAATAAGTAAAAGAAAAACAATCACTGGAAGAAAAGTTCGGGTACGTATAATCGTAAACCTGTTGTTGAGCTGTGTAATCAGCAAGGCGTTCAACAAAGTGATAAGTAAGCTGGCCAAATTCAAAAAAAAACTATACGAAAGGATATTTTCAATGGCTTTTGCCAAGGGTGAATTGAGTTCGGGTCGCGAAACATCGCCGGCAAAAATAAAACCTGCCGTCCATATAATTACAGTGATTATAACCATCAACACCGACAGAGGTATCGACGGCGCTATAAACCGTTTAAGTGAAACTTTCATGCTTTAAAATAAATATAAACATTGAAATTTAGTGGCTATGCATCCTCATTGCTGCGATTAACATTGTATCAATCCCGACAAATGTTTTGACATTTGAATCCGGAAATTTATTATCGAATGCTACGGGCAAATCCTCCGTACAAAAGTAAGCAATCTACCTTATAAACAAAAACAAGTACAAATAAAAATGAATTTATCTGTACTTGTCTCCTTTATTTATCCTGTCATCCGGTTATTTAAGCCCTCTTCTTTTCAATAGCGCTTCAGGATTCGGATCTGCTCCACGGAATGTTTTGTACAACTTCATAGGTTCGTCCGAATCTCCTTTTTCGAGCACATTTTTGCGGAAAGCAGTTGCAACATTTTTGTTATAAATATCGCCCGTTTCAACAAAAGCCTGATATGCATCGGCATCGAGCACCTCAGCCCAGGTATAACTGTAATATCCGGCCGAATATCCACCGGTGAAAATATGATTGAAAAATGTACTGCGGTAACGGACGATAATTTGGGGAATCATACCGATACGTTCCAACGAAGCCTTTTCAAATGCTTCAACATCGAAGCTGGCTGTGTCCTTCAGGCTGTGGTAATCCATATCAAGTAATGAAGCCGATAGCAACTCGGTCATGGCAAAGCCCTGGTTGAATGTTCCTGCCTTCTGAATTTTATCCATCAATTCCTGCGGCATCACTTCGCCGGTTTTGTAGTGGAACGCATAAGTTTTCATTACTTGTGGCTCAAAGCACCAGTTTTCCATGATTTGCGAAGGCAGTTCAACAAAATCGCGCGAAACGTTTGTGCCCGAAAGGCTCGGATAAGTACACTGGGTGAGCAAACCGTGCAAAGCATGACCGAATTCGTGGAACATGGTTTCCACTTCATCCATATTCAGCAACGAAGGTTTATCGGCAGTAGGTTTGGTAAAATTACCCACATTCACAATAATCGGGCGGTGATTTACACTATCTTTAATATATTGCTCGGTGATATTATTCATCCATGCTCCGGCGCGTTTCCCTGCACGTGGAAAATAATCGGTGTAAAGCACGCCAATCAACGAACCATCGGCGTCCGAAACTTCAAACATTTCAACATCGGGATGATAAGTTGGCATTCCTTCTAATTTCTTGAATTGCAAACCGTAAAGTTTGGCGGCTAAATCGAAAACTCCCTGGCGGACATTTTCGAGTTTAAAATACGGACGAAGTTCTTCTTCATCCAAATCGTATTTGGCTTTCCGCAGTTTTTCGGCATAAAACCACCAGTCCCATGCTTCGAGTTTTTCACCTTTGCCTTCGGCATCCATCAATTTTTGCAACTCGGCAGCTTCTTCTTTAGCGCGTGCCACTGCCGGAGTCCAGACAGTTGCCAGAAAGTCGTACACAGCTTTCGGGGTTTTTGCCATGGTATCGTCCAAAATAAACGCAGCCGGAGTTTCAAACCCGAGCAATTGGGCTTTCTGAACGCGGAGTTTCATAATTTTGTTGATCAACGCTTTGTTGTCGTTGGCATTGTTATGGTTGGCACGTGTGGTGTAAGCCATCAACAATTCTTTGCGAAGTTCGCGGTTTTCGCCGTATTGCAATACAGGGATAAAACTTGCTTTTTGCGTCGTGAAAACCCATTTGCCTTCCTGTCCGGCTTCTTTAGCCGCTTCGGCAGCCGCCTGACGGACACCCTCGGGCAATCCGGCCAGATCAGTCTCTTTATCAACTACTTTTTTATAAGCATTTGTTTCGGCTAACACATTTTGTCCGAAAGCCAGTTCGGCCAAACCAAGTTCTTTGTTGATGGTACGCAGTTTTTCTTTCTGTTCGGGATTCAGAGCCGCACCACTGCGAATAAAATTCCGGTGGTATTTTTCGAGCAAGCGGATTTGTTCCGGGCTAAGTCCGAGTTGTGTACGATTGTCGTACAGGGTTTTCACGCGTCCGAACAATTTTTCGTTCAGGTACATATTATCACTGTGTTCCGAAAGCATGGGCGAAACTTCATTGGCAATTTTTTCCAAATCGTCATTGGTCTCAGCCGAATAAAGATTAAAGAACACCGACGAAACTTTGTCGAGCAATTCGCCACTGTAGTCCAGCGCTTCAATGGTATTGGCAAAAGTAGGCGTTTCTTTGTTATCGGCAATAGCATCAATTTCAGCCTGATGCTGCTTGATACCTTCCTTAAATGCCGGCATATAATGTTCCGACTTAATCTTGTCGAAAGGAGGTGCATCGTATTTGTTTTCGTAAGCTGAGAAAAACGGGTTATCGTTCTTCGCGCATCCCACAAGGAGTAATCCGCTCATAATGAATAATATTAGTTTTTTCATTTTAATTATACTTTTATTTTGTTGATTAAAAATTCAGATAGCAAATTTACATAAAAATCGTTGATTTTTATGCAGGTCAAATAAAAATCAAAACCGCCGCCTATGAAAGTTGTGCAAAATTGTTTTATAATCAGCTAATTAGGGTCAGAAAGAAAAACTCGGCTTTTGATAAGAAAACGTCAAGGACAAGGCGCACGAAACAGCGAAAAAACCGAGTCCCGCCAAGGCGGGATGAGTGGTTTTTGCTGCGAGTGCAACGCAGAGATGGACGTTTTCTTGTAAACACTAATCAGTGGACTTAATCTTGGGGAGTATTCTATTATTTAATCCGGTTAAATAACGATTACATTATAGCACCAAAACCACTTTATTTTGTTAAACTATTTTAATTTGTTACAAATAAAAAGCAATTTCTCAAAATTTAATGTTAGCTTGCAATCAAATACTGTAACTACTCAGCACCCTAATAAATTTAATAATGATTAGCCATTTACTTGATTGTTATATATTTAAACTCTTTGCCCCGACGAGGCTAAATAATGAAACAATCCCCTCCTTTTGATTTTCAGTTCGACAAAGTTGAACTGAAAATCAAAAGGTTATAAGAATAAAGGGTGCTGAGTAGTTACAAATTACCGCATAAAACTGTTAATAAAGTCAATTATATATAATAAACGACATAATTTTTTTGCTTACAAATAATTATTGCTTGCGATAATCGTCCGACCGCTTTGAGCGGTCAGACAGATTGACAATAGAAATAAGCAATTATATAAGACGTTTATTATAGTAAAAGAAATAGATTGCTCATATCTGTTGAAATAACTAAATAAATAAACTTAAAATGAATCAGTATTTTAGTAATGATATTGTCCGGATTCTTATTGCTACAGTTTCTTTTATCGGATTACTTGTAATTATATTTTTCGTTTATAGAGGAATATTTCGTCTTATCAAGAAAAGAATCGAAAAAACGACTGTTAAAACAAATAGCTATATAATAGAACTATTTAGGATCCCTGCTTTGAGTTTTATTTATTGGATACTCCTAAATATTTTCACGCACCTGTTCTTAAGCAAACTTTCCTTTTATGGATTTTGTTTACATATTAACACGTTATTGTTTATTGCTATAATTGCCTGGATTTGTGTACAGTTTACCCGAGCCGGCGAATATTTTGCACAATTACATCTTGACATTAGGGTTGCCGATAATATGAGTGCACGTAAAAGACTGACTCAATTAAAGGTATTTAAAGGCATTGCCAATTCAATTATTATTATTCTGGCAATAGGAATAAGTCTTTTAACTTTCAAAGAAGTGAGAACTTTAGGATTAAGTTTGCTCACTTCTGCCGGAATTTTCGGGATAATTATTGGATTTGCGGCTCAAAAGAGTATAGCCATGTTTCTTGCCGGGATACAACTTGCTATTACACAACCCATCAGACTCGATGATGTTGTAATAGTAGAAAATGAATGGGGAAGAATTGAAGAAATAACATTGACTTATGTGGTAGTAAAAATATGGGACGAAAGAAGGTTAGTGCTTCCCGTAACATGGTTTCTCGAAAAGCCCTTTCAAAACTGGACAAGGACTTCGGCACAAATAACGGGAACAATTTTTATCTATGTAGATTACAGTTTTCCGGTAGAAAGTATTCGGAAAGCATTACCGGATATGTTGAAGAAAAATCCGAATTGGGACGGTCGTTTCTCGAACGTGCAGGTTACAAAAGTATCAGAGCAATACAAGGAAATCAGACTAATGTTAACGAGCGCTGATTCTTCAAAAAATTGGGATTTAAGAGCAGAAATACGAGAGGAGCTAATTGATTTCATTAATACTAACTACCCCGGCACCTTTGCTAAAATAAGAATAAAAAAAGAGGCTCTTTGATGGTAAATTGTAATAAAATAAATATGGGAGACCTTTTAGAAAAATACAATCAGGCTAATAACAGATTAATCCTGCTTGATTATGATGGTACGCTTGTAGACTTTAAGCGTGTGCCTGAAGAGGCTGTGCCATCTATTGAATTATTGGATATTCTAAGGAGATTAAGTTCCAAACGGAACACCAAACTGATAATTATTTCCGGCAGAAATCAAAAAGAAATTGAAAAATTTGTAGGTGAACTGCCCATTGACATTATTGCAGAACATGGCGCTCTGTTGAAAAAACAGGGGGAATGGAAAAAACTGAAAATTGATATCCGCCAATGGAAAGAACCCGTTTTGGCCATATTAAATGAATCAACTATGTCCTGCCCTGGATCCTTTATCGAAGAGAAAAACTTTTCTTTAGCATGGCATTACAGAAATGCAGAGACAGGCTACGACCAATCCCGAAAATTGCTAAATAGACTGTACGGAATGAGTTCTTCTTTTCATTGTAAGATTTTGGATGGAAATAAAGTAGTGGAAATTGCTGACGACGAAATTGGCAAAGGAAAAGCAACCAAAGATATCATTGAACACGACGATTACGATTTTATTTTATCCATTGGAGATGATCAAACCGATGAAGAAATGTTTGAATTCTTATTAAACCATCCTGAAGCCATCACTGTTAAAGTTGGAGAAGGAAATACGAAAGCAAAATATCAACTCGAAAATGTTGATAGTGTTGTCAAGCTATTAAAACGATTATTATGAAACTAAATCTGGCGCTCATTCTATCAATTATTATTGCTGTAGGAATTGTTACAGTCGGCTTTACACTTTATCAAAGTTCATCCGAAAGAGATAAACTCAATAAAGAACTTGAAATAAGAACAACGCAAATTGCAGAAGAAGTATTTCAAAACAATAAAAGCACATTTGAACATATCAATCAGGGAAATACCGAGTATTTTATTGACAGTATTTGCAGCAAATATAAACTGCTTGGTTTTGCAATTTATTACAGCAAGGATAGTATCATAAGCAACGAAACTTCACGTAGTTTCATTGAATTATCCGCCGATAAAATTTCACAATCTTTAGTTGCCGACAGTACGATAGGAAGTTTTATCTCTGCACAAGGAAAGAATATTTATCAATACATAAAACCAATGAATGATGAGCTGATAAATAAGGGTATAGTCAATGCCTCTATTGTTTTTTATGTTGATGCTGAATATATCGATCATTTAATTGACAATATTTGGGTACGTAATTTCGTACGCTGGTTTATGCAGGTATTATTCGTTTCATTTATAATTGTACTCATCATCCGATGGGCGATTTTTAATCCTATAAACAAAATTGTTGATTGGGTAAAAGCCGTTCGCATTGGGAATGTTGAACAGCTTAAAAAACAACCTGTTGCAGGATTTCTCGCTCCCTTGCACAAGGAAATTGTTCAGATTACTCAAGCTATGAACGAAGCAAAAGCAATTGCGGAAGAAGAAGCCCAGTTACGTTCAAGTGGAGAAGCCATTTGGACGCCGGAACGATTGAAAGTGGAAATGGAAACTCTTTTACAGGATAAAAAAATGGTAGTTGTTTCCAATCGCGAACCTTATATGCATATCCATGATGGAAAAAACATTAAGTGTGTAGTTCCGGCAAGTGGACTGATCACTGCAATGGAACCAATACTGAAAGCCTGTGGGGGACTATGGATTGCTTCAGGGACAGGGAATGCTGACAAGGAAACTGTTGATAAGAACGACACTTTACAAGTTCCGCCAGAAAATCCGGCCTACACCTTGAAACGGTTGTGGTTAACAGAACAAGAATTAGAACATTTTTACTTTGGATTTTCAAATGAAGGTTTATGGCCGCTTTGCCACATTGCTCACACGCGCCCTACCTTTCGTATGGAAGATTGGCTTTACTATAAAAAAGTTAATGAAGATTTTGCCAATGCGGTACTGAAAGAAACAATCAATGAAAAAGAACCCTTTATTCTGATTCAGGATTATCACTTTGCTCTGTTGCCTGCTTTGATAAAAAAAGAAAAACCCGCAGCAAAGGTGGCTATTTTTTGGCATATTCCATGGCCTAATCCTGAATCTTTCGGCATTTGCCCTTGGCAGCAGGAAATACTTAAGGGAATGCTTGGCGCGGATTTAATCGGTTTTCATACCCAGTATCATTGCAATCATTTCCTCGAAACAGTGAATCAAACGCTTGAATCAAGAGTTTCATGGGATAATTTCTCAGTAAATCTCGACCGACATTCTACTTTGGTAAAAGCTTTTCCCATTAGCATAGCTTTTACGCCAAAAGATTTTAACAATAAATCTCCGAAAACAAAACCATCAGAGCTATTGGCTCCCTATGGAATCACCGCAAAATATATCGGTATTGGTGTCGACCGCGTTGATTATACAAAAGGACTCATTGAAAAATTCCTTGCAATAGAGCGTTTTTTAGAAAAAAATCCTGTCTACAAAGGGAAATTTACCTTTGTACAAATAGGCGCTCCAAGCCGAACAGAGTTAAAAAGTTATTCAGATATTATGACTGGCATTGTAATCGAGTCAGAAAGAATTAACCTTCGATTTAAATCTAAAAACTGGAAACCGATACTTTTACTTAATCAATATCATAGTCAAAGTGAAATTGCTCCATTTTATGCTTCGGCAAATTTTTGCATGGTGTCTTCTCTGCATGATGGGATGAACCTCGTGGCTAAAGAATTTGTAGCTTCCCGAAGTTCCAATGATGGCACACTTATTTTAAGCCGTTTTGCCGGCGCAGCAAAAGACCTTCAGGGAGCCTTAATCATTAATCCGTATGACATAGAGCAATCGGCTGACGCAATAAAATTAGCGTTGGAAATGTCCAAAGAGAAGCAACAAATACGAATGAGCCTAATGAGGCAGGAAATTGTCAAGCATAATATCTATTCGTGGGCTGCAAAACTGATAAAAACGATGTCATCCATTTAAAAGCAATAATAACATTCTGATTATGAAAGAGACTAAAGTAAATAAAATTTTTATACTATTTGTCTTAGTTCTGTTGCAATTAAGTGGTTCTGTTTTTTCGCAGGAAAAAATACAAATTCAGACACCGGAAGTTCTCTACGGGCAGTTGTTTTATGATGTTCAGGCTGACACAAATGTATTTAACGACAGTAAAAGTTTTGTTGATGCTATTCCTTTATACGATGTAAAAGAAATAAGGGAGCATTATAAAAAACTGAGTCCTAAAACTGATGCTGCTTTAAAAGAGTTTATTCACAACAATTTTAAATTATCGAATAATATATCTATGTACAAATCAGATTCTCTACCCATCAACGAGCATATTACCAAACTGTGGAATGGACTAAAACGTCAACCTGACATTATACAATCGGGAACATTAATTCCGCTACCCTATCCCTATATTATACCGGGCGGACGTTTTCGTGAAATTTATTACTGGGACAGCTATTTCACTATGCTCGGATTGCAAAAGGATAATCAGATAGAGATGATTCAGAATATGGTTGATAATTTTACTTATCTGATTGATTTGTATGGATTTGTTCCCAATGGCAACCGCACATACTACCTGAGCCGTTCACAGCCTCCTTTTTATGCTTTGATGGTAAAACTTTTGGCCGAATCAAAGGGTGATTCCATCTATTTGAAGTTTTTGAGTTCTATTGAAAAGGAATATGATTTCTGGATGAATGGTACCGACAGACTAACTAACGGTGTCAAAGCTTACCGACGTGTTGTGCGCCTTCCGGATGGTGAAATACTGAACCGATACTGGGATGATGCGAATACTCCACGGGCGGAAAGCTACCACGAAGATATTAAAACCGCCAACGAAGCTGTTTTAAAAATTCCCGGCAGTCGTCAAGAAGATGTATATCGCAACTTAAGGGCGGCAGCTGAATCGGGTTGGGATTTTTCAAGCCGCTGGCTCACACGCGATGATGAAAATAAATTCAATTTGTACACCATTCATACAACGGATATAATTCCTGTGGATTTGAATTCATTGGTCTATAATATTGAGTTGACTTTATCGAAAGGATATCAAAAAGTCGGAAACACAGCCAAAGCGCAACTATACAAAATAAAAGCTCACGCCAGAAAAAAAGCCATTCAAAAATATTGCTGGAACAAGCAAAAAGGCTTTTTCATGGATTTTAACTTTAGAGAACAAGCACAAACCGATGTATTTTCTTTAGCAGGCGCTTTCCCGCTGTTTCTTCATATTGCGAATAAAAAGCAGGCTCTGGAGGTAGCAACAAAAATTAAAGTTTCTTTTTTAAAAGCCGGCGGAGTGAGCGCTACATTTAATCATACCGGCCAACAGTGGGACGCCCCGAATGGCTGGGCGCCATTACAATGGATATGTATTAAAGGGCTACGGAACTATGGACAGTATGAGTTGGCTGATACGATCAAAAATCGTTGGCTGCAACTAATCCGACGTGTATATAACAACAATTATAAATTGCTCGAAAAATACAATGTAGAAAATTTATCTAAAAAAGGCAGTGGCGGTGAATATCCAAATCAAGATGGTTTTGGTTGGACAAATGGCGTTTTTCAGGCACTTTCGAAAGAATAATTATTCTGTAATTATCTTCAATTTATTATTTTTAAAACGTTTTTGCATCCATTTCTCAAGCGCTTTATGCTCCGTATTTTTTAGTCTGTATTTTAATTTCAGATTTACGGTTAGTATAGTATCCATTTTATTGTTACCCACCTCGTAATAAATGAGCCGATTTACACTTGCCGATTGTATCTTTGGATTTATGGCATTCATTTCTTCTGTAATTTCTTTTATGGGATAATGAACATTTTGCTCTGCGATTAATTGCTCTTTTAAAACTCTAATCTGTTCATCTTTATCGGCAAGAACTAAATCATTTTTGTGATAAATCTCTTCAATAATTCCACTCTTCAATTTGCTCAGATCAACGTTTGAGTTGCTATCTAAACCTTGTTTTATTACTAATCTCACTTTGTTTAAGGAATAATCAGGCAGTTTCTTTTTTAATTTTGCTATAGTAGGTTCGTCTATTCTTTTGCCGGTGAGCAACACCTCTATCTGGTCGCTATCGTTCCAGTGATAGGTAAATGTTTTGTTGATAACCTGACTCTGTTTGAAATCAAATTCTTTGTTGATAAAATTAACGGCATTAGTTTTGAATATAGTTTTCTGAACTATCATGTAGGCAGAATAAATACTTGGCAATACAGTCACAGTTACAACGAGATAAATGTATCTTTTTACTTTGATAGCATGCGCTTTGTCAACTTCTTTTTTAAGCGGAAATTTAAAAAACCGGACAAACAAAAAAGTTGAAAAACTTATCATTACCGCATTGATAAAGAACAAATAGGCTGCACCGATGAAATAATAGAAATTCCCGGTTGCTATTCCAAATCCGGCTGTACAGAGTGGAGGCATAAGTGCAGTGGCAATAGCTACACCAGGTATTACTGTACCTTTTTCTTTTGTAGCACTTGCTACAATTCCGGCAAACCCACCAAAAAGTGCAATTAATACATCGTAAATGGTAGGAGTGGTTCTTGACAGCAATTCCGACTGTACTTCATTCAACGGACTTATGTAAAAATAAATGGATGAAGTAATTATGCTTATTACTACGGCAACCGACAGGTTTCTAATCGATTTTTTCAATAATACAAAGTCGTTTATTCCAATGCTTAGACCTAATCCCATTATTGGACCCATTAACGGAGATATAAGCATCGCTCCTATAACAACTGCTGTTGAGTTGACATTTAACCCGATAGAAGCAATGAAGATGGCAAAAATCAATGTCCAGACATTTACACCTTTAAATTCAACCCCTTTTTCTATCGCCAGAATAGTTGACTGATAGTCTTCCTGTTCGTGACTCAGATTGAACCGGCCTCTCATATAAAGCAAGAATTTTATTAATTTATTTTTCATGGCTTATTTGTAAGTTTGAAAGTTATCCCCCTCTTCATCCAAATCTATTAATTTCTACATTTTTACACCCTGAATAGTTCAAGTCTGAACTAAGCGGGGACTTGGACTCATAATTATGAAGTTTTCAACTTCAACTATCAGTTTATAAACTAATTTATTTCCGGCAAAAGTTACGATTCGATAAACTTGAGCTATCCCCTGAAACCAATACGGTTTGTAACTGACTTATTAAAAGCATGGTTCTATATTCACCAATCCTTTTCCTCCCGCAAAATCTATTGCACTACTATATGAATAATGTTCTGGTTTATCAACAAATCCTGCCTTTACAGGATTATTATGAATATAATCAATGGAAGAATCACTTGCAAATGCTTCAGTTGTCAATTCAATCGGTTGATTATGTTGTTGCCAAAACTGGTATTTCGTACTATTTGTGTTTTTCTTTCTTGACCTTTCAAACATCCAGAGCATCAAGTCTTTTAGATTTTCCTGAGGGTTTTCTTCAATTGCTTTAATTATTTCAGTTGAAGTATATTTCTTCAAATCACTCATAATATCTTCCAATGCCACACTTCGGCGTTCAATTACCAAATGCACATGATTACTCATAATTACCCATGCATATACAACCAGTCCTTTATTCTTTATGCAATAATTCAAACTATCAACCAATATCTTTATATTCAGGACGAGTAAAAACATCTATCCAGTTCATTGTGGCAAAGCTGACAAAATAGATGGCTTCCGGATTTCTGAATTTATACTTTCGACTCATTTTTTTATTACAGTTACAAACTGTTCAGGTTTCCAGTCTGCCTGCGGCAGGCATATCCAAGTCAATGCTTCGCTCAGACTTCCGTCCCACCAGATATCCTTATTAAAAATACAAAGCTTCGTGGACGTCTGACGGGATTTGCAATCCCGTCGTAATGTATTATCAGGATTTTTTAATCCGAAATACACTTTCCATTTTTTATTAGACAAACTTACATAAAATATACGATTTATAAGCGGGTCAAATAAAAATCTTGAAAGATTTATAGAGCAAAGATAACTATTTTAATATAAAAATTGAACTTAGCGGATTACAAATCCTTATAATACAAAAAACTGGGATTGCAATTACTCCCTCTGGTCGTGACCGTTGGTTCCCAGCAACGTACGCCAAATTCAGCTCTTCTAATCACATATCTGGAAGGACAGGGTTTTGGTTGGACAAATGGCGTTTTTCAGGCACTTTCGAAAGAATAATTATTCTGTGGATATCTTCAATTTATCATTTTTAAAACGTTTTTACATCCATTTCTCAAGCGTTTTATGCTCCCTACTGCCGCACGAATCCTTTCGTGTGGTTAAACAAGATCGTTTTTTATGCCATCATTCCTACGCGATGCAATCACGCGGGAGCAGTGTGCTGACCGACATACCCAATGAGGCTGTCTAAAATGAGAAAGCCTCTTTTATATTTAAGGGAAATTCTACTTAACAATTATTTTTGTGCTAAACGATGCTATTTTTACAATATAGATTCGTTTTCCCTGCAAAGGAATGTTGGTGAACCCGGCAGAAACATATTGTTCTTTGACTAAAGAACCTGTAATATCATAAATACGGATGTTTTCATCTTTTGGAGCGACAACATCTACGCCTCCCGCAACTGATGTGAGCACAGTCTTATTCTCTTCAGGAACAGTTATATCTGTAATAAGAGAAACAGATATTTCGTTCGATTCGGCTGATACATCGGTTGAATTGGCTGCTTTCACAGTATAGTAATATGTATCAGGACTCAATCCTGTAACGGAAAAAGATGTTCCGGTTACTTCATAATCAGTTAAAACATTGGTAATTGTTGTACTTGATCCTCCATAATTAATAGCAATATCATCAATCGCTAAATTTCCAGCACTTTTAGTATATGAAAATCGTAAGGCTTTATATCCAAGAGATGTATCTAAAGGGATTGTCTTAGTTGTTCCTGTTGTAGGTAAACTACTCAATGTCTGTATACTTGCCCAAGTTGAACCATTTACAGATCCCTCTACCAATAAAGAAGAAGTTGCATCAGTACCTTGACCTTTTATCCAAAATGAGACTGACGAAATTGCATTACTAAATGCTGGAGTAGTGATTGAAGCACCGGTTGTTCCTAATTTTACAGAAGGAGAAGATGTTCCATAATTATTTGCAGTTGTATAGGTTGTTGTAACTGAACATGTCCATCCTGTCATTAAAGAGTTCGGAAAATTATCGAATCCATTAGTTTCGGTTACAGGAGTACCTGATGTTGTTGTTTTCTTGTAAACATTGAGTAAATATTTGGTTGCATTGGTCGCAGCGCTCCAGTTTGCCGTGAAACCTGTAGCAGTAATATTTGTGGCAGGTAAGGCGGAGAATGTACCGAATACAGGCGTTCCTCCCATAAACTTAAATGTTATATTCTCTGTTGTCATTGCAATGTTGGTTATCGGAAGATTCAGATTTGTGCCCGACCAGGTGGTCGGGGTAAATGAACCGCTTGTAAAAGTAGTTCCGGGTGTAGTTGTCTGACCGCTCAATGGTTGCAGATAAACGCGCATGTGGCTGGAAGCTGTTTGAGTACTTCCGGTATAGTTATTTAGAGTATTTGCATCCCAGTCCGACTGTAAGTAATCAATATGCCAGATACACATTCCATCGGAAGGGATATTTGAATTTGTACCGATACTATTAACATCTTGCCCTAAATAAGTATCCCAACCGGTATGTTTACGATATTCAACCAGAAAAAATTCAGCCGGACTCGGAGCTGATCCATTCAAATTGCTTGCACTTGCTGCAATAAGATATGCCTGACCGTCTGTATTGGCAGGTTGTGTAGTTCCTATATATAGTGGTTGAAGGGTAATATCTGAAGGAGCGCTGATTTGTTGAGGAGTAAAAAACCCCAAAAAGAATCTGTCCCAAGCTGAATAAGAAGGTGGCGTGTTTCCTCCATTCAAATAGGATCCATAATCCATAATGTCCCAGGTTTCCAAAGTTTCTTTATAAGTGCTGCTTCCTGATGTATCATAATAATCAGGCAAACCCAATACATGTCCAAACTCATGACAGAATGTTCCTATGCCGCACATGTTAGTGCCGGAAGTTCCTTTTAATTCGGACGTACAGGAATAATCATCAATTTTCTTCCCATCAAAAGTAATGCCTCTAAAAATCCCTGCTGACGAAATACTCCATCTGTGAGGCCAGATTGTATTTTCCGATGCACCTTCAGCTTCGTTATACCCTGCATAATAAATGAAAACGTTATCCACATAACCATCTCCATCTGTATCAAATTGGGTAAAATCCAATCCGGCTTCATCCGCAGCAGCACAAGCATCTATAACCATTTGAGCAGGATTTATATCATCTCCATCATTATCGTTTTCACCATAATAAGCCATATTTTGTGGCAAAGTTACCGAATCTGTAACCACAAAATCAGGAGCAAATTTGCCATAGGTACTCGACATAAAATAATCTCTTGCCGAACCTGTTCCGCCATTTGCAGAATAACCGGGTTCATTTACTAATTTCTGGAAAGAGATTTGTGGCGAGGGGACTGAAAAAGCCGTATCTTTAAAATTAGCAAGTATTACCAATGCTTTTGGTGAACCGGTTAAAGGATAGGCACGACGTGGCCGATCAGCTCCGGTCAACTTCATTTTGCTTTTTTGTTCAGTATTTTGAATAACATTCAGAACAGCCGATTGATCAACTGTTTTCAAGAACTGAATCTCAGAGGCAGTTCTTTTATTTGGATTTTTAGCTATAACACTACTTTCAACCAATTCACCTGTTAAACTTACAGTTGCATAAGTAAAAAAACCTTTTGAATTTTCTTTTAAAATAAATCCATCTGTTGTAGTTTGATAATGTTTAAATTCATCCCCATGTAATCGAATAGTTAATTGACTTCCGTCGGGTTGAGTAACTGTAATTGGCAATGGCGTTGCTTTTACGGCAAAAACAGGTGAAATGACCAGTTGACAGAAAAAAGCACAGACTGCCATGAGTAATGGCTTGATATTCATATATATTATCCTGATTTGAAATTTTAATCGCAAAATTAAGCAAATATAATAAATATTCTGTATACTGTCTAAGCTATCATGAAAATATCAGGTTATGACAATTTTGCAGTTACATTTTCCTTAACTTTTAAGGGATCCATTTATAAAAATCTGAACATGAGGTTTATCAGAAAAAGGATTAAAATCATTCAAATTAAACCCTGACTAAATATCACTATAGTATTGACATTAAGTGACATAGTGTCGTATTTTTAGCAATGGCATTCTTTTTGCAAGACATAGAATAAATAACAATCATACATTAATTAATTAAAATAAAAGGAGGATAAAATTATGGCAATCGCTAAATTTTCAAATCAGTTACCTTCGTTGTTTGACCGTTTTTTTGAAGGCGATTTATTCGATTGGTCAAACCGCAATTTTTCACTTACAAACACCACTTTACCATCGGTGAACATAAAAGAAAGTAACGATGCATTTACCGTAGAAGTGGCAGCGCCTGGTTTTGATAAAAGTGATTTCAAATTAGAGTTGAATCACGACTTACTGACAATCTCTTCGGAAAAGCAGATGGAAAACGAAACCAAAGAAGATGAACAATTCACAAGGAGAGAGTTTAGTTATCAATCCTTCACCCGTACATTTACTTTGCCGAACACGGTTGAGGAAGACAAAATTAAGGCTACTTATGACAATGGTATATTGAAAATAAGTATACCTAAAAAAGAAGAAGCTAAACCCAAACCATCGAAGGTTATTGAGATTAAGTAATTACTTTGAATCAAAGTAAGCTATAAGGGAAACAGAAACTGTTTCCCTTTTTTTATATCGAGCAGTATATTAAGCTCGCAAGATGAAATTCCAGTCCCACCGGATATCCTTATTAAATATACAAAGCTTCGTGGACGTCTGACGGGATTTGCAATCCCGTCGTAATGTATTATCTGGATTTTTAATCCGAAATACTTACCGNNAATGTATTATCAGGTTTTTTAATCCAAAATACACTTTCCATTTTTTATTAGACAAAGATATGTTTTTTATTTTGAACTAAGCGGATTGCAAATCCTTATAATACAAAAAGCTGGGATTGCAATTATTCCCTTCGGTCGTGGCCGTTGGTTCCCAACGACGTACGCCAACTTCAGCTCTTCTAATCACATATCCGGAAGGACAGGGTGATAATGCGCATGATTTTATTAACGTTCACGCTGTAGAAAATTTCTACGGCATGAATCAGCGTCCGTTCAGGATGTAGAAAAATTCTACGACATGAATGAACGCCTGTTTAGATAAT
>DIFH01000097.1:466-7375 GCA_002427615.1 Paludibacter sp. UBA5753 | reverse complement strand
TGATTAACCGAAATATCGACATTAGTGATTTGAAATCTGGACTTTATCTGTTGAAAATATTTGATTCTAAAACTCAGGTTCATAGCAGAAAGATATTGAAAAATTAACTTGTTCCAACCCCGTATGTTGTTATTATTGGCTTTTTCGAGGGTTTGGGTATAATAAAATCTTGGGTAATTTTACGAAGGGTTGGTAACGTTTCCATTCCAATTCCCCAATCTAACCACATGCGTGTCCGTTATGCGCAGTAGGGTTTGGCTTGTGGAGCGTGTTTTGTGGACAGGGAGCCATGGGGCAATTGAACGCTGTGACATGACAAAACAAATAATTTTGGGCATGGGTGCATGGGTTAATGCATTTTTCAAAAGTTTACCGGCGGTTTACTTTATCGTGGATGCAGGTAAAATGTCATTCTAAATGCCGGGGCGATTGTGAACAGGGTGTTGTCCAATGCACGCCTTTGACCCGCAACTCAGACCCAACCGACAAATAGCCCCACCCTACAGATACATAACAGCCTCTACCTGCAAAAATTTTTTGGTGGATAGGTGCATGGACAATGAAAAAGTTTCCGTAAATTTGGAAAGTCGCAAACTTGTTTGGGGTTTTGATGACAAAAAATTACATGCAGGTAGCGGCGGAATGTTGTGTGCCATGCGAAATAACCATTAAAAAGTAAAAAATGGAAGAAAATAAATTATTTGACAGCAAAGTAAACAAGGCATTTTTCGGCAATACAGACAAACTTGCTGAATGGTTAAAAACCGATGACGATAACCAAGAGAAAGCACTCGAACGAATTAAACTACTTATTAAGAACTATCTTGAACTTGATAATGTTAGTTTTCTTTTTGGTTCCGGTTCATCTATCTATCTCGGTTCGGTTTCCATAAGAAATTTTCCAGTTGAAGTTGAGGAACATATCAAAACAAAGGGAAATGAAATATCAGCTGAATTTACGAAAACCATTAAGCATCTTCAAAATATTAAAACAGATAATGATATTATTCGGGATGGAACTGAGATAAAGATTGAATATGAAAAGGTATTAAATTACTTGATTGCAAAAGATTTTACGCTTGATGAAGAAAATGCTGAAAGAAAGGATAATATAAAGGAATTAATTATTGCAATAAAAGAAGGACTTTTTTCTGTTTGCAATATTAATAATAGAGATATTCCTAAGGACAAGATTAAAGAAGAATATTACGATTCAGTTAAAGAGAACAAATATCATTTCCACGAAAAATTTATCAAAGCACTTTTGCAACGTCCATTGAATCTGAAAAGAGCAAACATTTTCACATTAAATTATGATTTAGCATTTGAGTACGCTTTTGATAAGTTAGGAGTTTTCTATATTGATGGCTTTGCCGGTTTTCACAAAAGATATTTTAAACCGGAAACTTTTGAATACGATATGTTTTATCCCGGTTCCACAACAGCCGGGAAAGTTCAAAGAATTGAAAAGGTAATCCGATATTTTAAGCTCCACGGTTCAATTTCATGGATAAACTCTGATAAAAGAGATGCAAATAATTTATATGGTATTGAAGAATTGCCAATTGCCCTAATAGAAAAATCTAATAAAAAAGGCGATATGATTATTTATCCATCTGCTGTAAAAAAATCATACACTTTAGACTTCCCTTATTCTGAATTATTCAGACAATTTGCATCAACTATCTCTCATTCTCAATCAGTATTGGTTACAGTAGGATATGCTTTTGCAGATGAGCATATTAATGACATTATTTTCCAAGCTTTATCAAATCCATCATTTACATTAATAATTCTGGCGTATAACAGCAATCCCGAAATTGAACGAATAAAAAAACTTAACGATTCAAGGATAATAATTCTGGAAGGAAATTATTTAGGCGATTTCATTGTATTTGCCGATAAAATAATGCCTGACTTTTATGATCTAAAAATCAATGAGAAAGTTGCGAAAACACTTTACGACTATTTCGAAAATGATAATACAAAAAGCAACAAACGAAATGAAGAGTTATGAATGAAAGAAAAATTGGCAAAGTAATTTCCGTAGATAGTTTTCGTGTTTTCATTAAACTGGATGAAGACCTTAAAAGCCTGTATAAAAGTGGTTATGAAGATATTTACGAAGTTGCAAGGATTAATTCATACTTAATAATACCCATAGGTTCTGACAAAATAGTTGCAATGGTTACAAGGGTAAAAGCTATTGATGAAACCGAATTATCAAAAGACAAGGAAGCAATATTTCTTACAGATTCTGCAAGATATTTAGTAGCCACAATGATTGGTACTATCGAAGAAGATAAAAAATATATTCAAGGAGTTTATAATTATCCGGTGTTTGATAATCCCGTATGGTATGTTACAAAACAAGACCTGGATAACATTTTTGACCAGAAAGAAAAAGCAGATATTGATTTTGAAAAAGATTACTACTTACCTATTGGGTCGTCACCTTCGTTTTCAGATTACAAAATCAAAATCAATCCTGACAAATTCTTTGGAAAACATGCAGCCATTCTTGGTAATACCGGTTCCGGTAAATCATGTACATTAACTTCAATTATCCACAGTTTATTTGAGTTTTCTTACAATAATGAGAATCTGAAAAATGCTCACATAATAATTTTTGATACAAACGGAGAATACAAGCAAGCATTTCAAACTGATTCAGACAAAGAAACCTCACCTTTTATTAAGAAACTTGAATTGATAAATCCATTTCATATTAATAAAAAGGGTATGAAAATACCTTATTGGTTTATGAATTTTGATGATTTTGATTATTTATTTGATCCGAGTGCTGGAACTCAAGCTCCAATTCTTAAACGAGCTATCGGTTTGGCAAAAAATGAAGAACAAACTGCTGAAACAAAAGTTTTTTCTAATATTATTATAAACACTTTATCACATATAATTGATTTGTGTCAAAATAGTGATAAACAATCAAACGACGAGCTAAAACAAATACTTTATGAGGAATTGGAAAATTTGCAAAATGTTCCAGAACTTTCAGAATGTTTCAATTTTAAAAAAGAAGAATATATCATAAAAAACTGGGCGACAAATTTTAATAGGTATTATTATAATGATGGCACAAAGCAAATAGATATTAAATTCAAAGAGGAGTTATCCAAAAAATTAATAGAAATATTAAATGAAAACTCTGAAAAAATTGAAGATGAGAGAATAATTCAAGAAAAAAATATTGATTTACCATTATGGTTCAATTTTGAACAATTAATTTCTAGATATATTGATAAAGCAATAGATGAACAAGAAAGCTCAAGCAATAGAATTAGAGAGTTTGTTTCTACTCTACGATTAAGGTTGCAGTCTTACCTAAATGATGAGCGCATTGCTGACCCTTTACTTTTAAAACAAAAAGAAGATATTACTGATTCATTGGCAAAGTTCCTTGCTTTTGTTCTAGGGGATTATTGCAAGGTTTATCAAGATAAAGATAGTGACCCATTTACTACATATTACAAAGAAAACCTGAATAAATCAGAGAACGAAAAACTTCAAGAAGATAAAGTCAGTCAGATAACCATAATAGATATGTCTTTGCTTCCTTATGAAGTGTTAGAAACAATAACGGGCTTGATTGGCAGACTAATTCTTGATTTTGTTTCAAGATTCCGAGAAAAAGATAGAGGGAAAATGCCAATTGTTTTAGCATTGGAAGAAGCACAGAACTATATTCCTGAAAAAAACAAAAATGATAAGGAATCTATTTCTAAAAAGGTTTTTGAAAGAATTGCACGTGAAGGAAGAAAATATGGTATTTCCCTTTTAGTTTCAAGCCAGCGACCTTTTGAACTTTCAAAAACTGTTTTATCTCAATGTAACTCATTTATTATCCATAGGCTGCAAAATCCAGAAGATCAAAACTATGTACGTCAGTTAGTTTCTTCAGCAAATGAAGATATTTTGCAACAGTTGCCTATATTACCACAACAACATGCAATAATTATGGGCGATGCAGTAAGAACACCTGTTCAAGTAAAAATTAATACTGTATCCCCAACTCCAAATAGCAATGATCCGAAGTTCATAAAAAACTGGTTATCTGAAAACGAAGAAGGATTTCCTAATTACAAAGCTATTTCAGAAGCATGGCAAAGGGGAGAAAAATACGAAGGTAAGAATGAAGATTAAAAAGAGGAATATAAATAAACACGAACGCCCAATAAATAGTCCTCTGAGCGGCGCATCCCGCCAAAGGCGGGATTGAGCCTTTTGTTGGAATAATCCCCAGCTTGATTAAGCGAAAAAACTGTTTTATTTGACTCATAGGTTTTGTTTTTCCTGCCATGGCCGATCGCGTTTTATGGTTAATTGGCCACAAAGGAATCAAAACCTGCAAACAGAATGAGCTCAAAAGGGGTCAGCATGCTCCGAATCCGTTTGCTGGCAACCGGAACTCTGTTTCCCCCCACCATCGCCCATTCATTTTCTTCAAAGGATGCAATGGCGGACAGCATGATCCGTATTATCCAATAAATTCTACCGCAATAGATTATTCCTGAGATAGCTGGGTTGCTGCTGACTCACGCAATCGTTAAAGGTTCAATATTGTGGATGGAATCTAATCGGTGATAAGCTTTGTTTAAAAGATGAGGGGTTTTTAATACATAAAGTATATATAATTGATTATTAAGATTTTAATAAATTTCAACAAAATTTTATGATGGTTGCTGAGTAGCGAAGCATACCGAAACAACGGCTCTTAGTAGGTACTATAACTTTTTTGACTTGAATCGCTATTGGTTTTAAACATAAAATTTAGAATCTCCCGCAAAAGTAGTATTTAATTTGTTGATAACCATATTATTGTAACTTTTCTATAAAAAATTTTGCAGTTAAAATTTTTTTGTTTAGGTTTGCTTGTCTAAAAAATAGTTTTTAGACTGAACTCAATAATTAATCTAAACTTTATTAAAATGAGAAAATCGTTATTAATTCTATTATGTCTTTCTATGTCTTATTATTTAATGGCACAAGATACAGTAAAACAAAAAGAAATTGGACTAGTTTTTAGTAATCTTGATAATTTCGGATTTACCTTTAAAACTGGAACTGATAAATCTTTATGGAGATTTAATACTTTATTTATTTCTGGCTACAATACTGACAATACTGCTGATAGTCTAGTAATTAAACAAAGTAATATTGGATTTGGTATTAAAATAGGTAAAGAGTACCGAAAAGATTTAGTTGATAACTTAGAATTGAGATTTGGTGCTGACTTATCATTTAGTTATAATCAATCAAAGTATGATTATAATGACAAAACAATAAATGATTATGACAGTATGAATGAAAGTACAACCTATCAGCCTGGAATTAATTTAGTCCTTGGATTGAATTATAAGTTTAATGATAAAATTGTTTTAGGTGCTGAATTATTACCAAGCTTAAGTTACAGCACTGGAACAACTATAGTAAAAAGTCACTATATGGTTGAGGAGCTGAAAACTGATATTTCGGGATTCAACTATAGATTATCAAATACCTCTGTTTTATTATCTTTATCGTATAGATTTTAAAAAAAACTAGTGCTAATACGTAATATTGCAAATGGCGGGGAAAGTAGTAAATTCAAGCATCATATCCCGCTTCGGGCTTTATTTTCGGGAGATATGAACGCACTCCGAAAATCGCCAATTGCCATATTGTCACACGTTGGCGGGCATTGTAAAACAACACTCCAATAAATATTGACGAAATAAATAATGGCAGATTTAACCTACATAGAACGAGCAAGCATTGAAAAATTTTTAGGGATGAAAAGTGGTTATGTAATGGACTTTTCTGACCGGACTTTTCAAGAATTTGTTAGCGAAGCGGTCGGACTTGACATTGACGATGAAAAATATCATTACGCAACAAACTCAAAAGCAAACCGCCTACGACAGTTTATTAAAGTTGAATCAAACTATACATTTGGAAAATTACTCTCTGCGTTTTGCGACTATTGGCTTTCAAAAGTTCATACAGGAGAGATTGACCCAAGAGACAATGAAAACCTATACAAAGAATGCGTAAAAATTGCTGAAAGACTGAAACAAGAAAGCATCGTTGAACATATTGACGCAATTCAACCAAACGTTGACGACAGAGACTTTAAATTGCTTGCAAAATCAATAAGAGAAAGCATTGAGAAAAACGAACCAGAAGCAGCATTAGACAGACTTCATACTTTTACTTTTCGGTATCTGCGGGAACTTTGCGATAAACACCAAATCTCTTATGAAAAGACCGACTCATTAAATGCAGTTTTTGGAAAGTATATCAAATTTTTAATTGATAATAAGCATATTGAATCTGCTATGGCAGAGAAAATTCTTAAATATTCAATCAATGTTATTGAAGCATTTAACGATATCAGAAACAACAAAAGTTTTGCTCACGATAATCCTGTATTGAATTATCACGAGAGTGTTTTGATATTTAATAATGTTTCAAATACAATCAAATTCATTGAAACTATCGAAAACAGTATAAAGAAATCAGTAGAACCAGAACAGGCAGACTGGAATGATTTGCCATTTTAATAACCTTAAAACAAAAACAAAATGAGAGTTTTTATCAAAAGACTATTTGACCAAAACGGGAAAGAAACAGGAGCAATTCTTAGTGTCGTATTTGGAAAACCCACCAATATTCAACAAAAGTACATTATTGAAAGCCGACTTATTCAATATGCTTTCGACAAACTTTATCCTGGTGAAGGATTAAATATTTATCGTGATATGTATATTGACACGCCTTCAATTACAATAATAAAAAACATTAACGACATTCCTGAACAAAACATAACTATTTGACAGACAGAAAAAACAACGACCCGCCAATAAATAGCCCTCTAATCGTCGCGTCCCGCCATAGGCGGTATTGAGTTAC
>DIFH01000097.1:0-417 GCA_002427615.1 Paludibacter sp. UBA5753 | reverse complement strand
GCAGGTTTATGTGCTTTTCTGTCAGCCTAAAAATACGGAATAACCATAAAACCAAATGTTTTAGACATTCTTTATTCGTTGGCAAGCACACCAAAGTCTCTTCAGGGTTGATCTGCTTCGACAGTTTTCCGAAATGTACCACAAACAGCGCAATGCAACGGATGTAAATACTTATTTCTCAATTATGGAAAAACACCATAGCCTGCTCAACAATNNACAATAGTTAAACCCGATTTCTTTCTCATACGTAGAAATTTTAGTGGTGAATAATTTGGAAGTATAGAAAGCATTGGCTACTTTTGAAATGGTTACCCGCAAAGGCGGGTTTAGTTCAACAACAAATTGCTGCAAGTGGCGGTACAGTGATAAATTGATAGTTTGTGCTTTCTATATACTTTTGTGCGGTGGAGCAGTTAA
>DIFH01000060.1:6717-7306 GCA_002427615.1 Paludibacter sp. UBA5753 | reverse complement strand
TTACTGCCATCGTCAACGATAATCAACTCAAACTCCCTGTAAGTCTGAGCAAGTACCGACCGAATGGCTTTTTCCACGTAGGCGGCTTTGTTATAGAGGGGAATGATGACCGAAAACATATTTTCGTTGATATAAATGAGTTGATATAGCTAACTATTGCTCTGTTAATCAGGCTTTGGCGGTTGTTTTGTAAAGCGTCAAACCNNGTTGAACGCTTTCCCCGCAAACCGAACAACCGCTATATGCGGTCTGTCGGATAAGACTTATTCCGGACATTTTGCACTTAACATAACACGATAGACAGTCTTTGTCATCTGCAAATATACTATTAACTTTTTAAAATCCCCTTGTTTAATCTGAAACAAGGGGATTTTTGCATCATAGTCATCATCAGGAGAATTATAATTGAGCCAAAATCTTTTTCAACTTCTTTTTTAAATCCTGATTATCATCTGTTCGAATTACGAAGTCGGCAAAGTCAATTTTTTTTTCATCACTGCCCTGATTATTGATTCTTGCCCTGACCTGCTCTTCCGTCATTGAATCCCGCTTCATAACTCTTTCAATTCTAACTTCTTCGGGGGCTGTT
>DIFH01000060.1:4979-6673 GCA_002427615.1 Paludibacter sp. UBA5753 | reverse complement strand
GGATATTTTTTCATCCATTCGATAAAATCTTCTTTCACAAACGGATGAACAACGGTATTCAGTTTTTCGAGCAATTCGGGTTGTTTGAAAACAATCGACGCTAAAAATTTCCGGTTCAAACCTGTTTCATCATAAACGTTATTCCCAAACAACGCTATCAATTGAGTCCGTATTTCGGGATGTTCGTTTTGCAGCCGGCGAGCCTCTTTATCAGTATCGTATACGGGAAATCCTTCATGGCGCAGTATCTCCGATATGGTAGACTTGCCACTGCCTATTCCCCCTGTAACTCCGATTATCATTGTTAATAAAGTTTGATTTGTAACGAAACACTTCTAAAAGCCAAAACTAATGCCGGCGCTGAAGGTCAAATTTTGTCCTTGCAGAAATTTTGGCGTAAAATAATTCAAAGTCTGCTCCGCCGTCATCCGATCTTCACCGAAGGTAACAGCCTGAGTCGGCTCATAAGCCTGAATATTACTGTATTCAGCCTGGAGAACCAAATAAGCATTGTTAATCACTTCGTAAGTTCCGTGTAAAGCTAATGTGCGGTTCGACCAGATGATCTCACCCAACGAAGGTTGACTGATTATTCCGTCAACATTTCCTGTCAATCCGTTTGATGTACCGCGGCGCACATAATCGTATTCATTCCCATGTTTGGCATCGGTGTACGAAAGTTTAAAATCCAATCCACGAATAGGTTTATATTGCAGGGATAAATAAATTTCCTGTGCGTTATCACCTAAATAATGACCTAAGTTATAACTGTTTGAAGCGTAAGTAAGAACGGGGATCGAATGCTTGTAATTGAGAATATTGGTTCGCGTATACTCAAACACCGCCGACAAATTATCAAGAGGAAAATTACTGATACTTGCACCAAGTTTTACAGAGATTGGATTTGCTTCGGCATTGTCGGGCTTAAATCGTGCAAAATTAAGTTCATCAATAAAAACCGATCCATACAAATGTGTATGCCTGAGATTCCGCAAACTGATATTCATAAACATTTGCGAATTTTGGTTTTCAGTACCGAGACCTTTAGTCAGCGAGTGGTCAATAGATTTATAAAAAGCAATCGGAATCAAATATCCGGCCTGAATGGTTTTTTCGGCATAAATAATTGAATTCCCGATTGAAATTTTCAGCTTATTGACTGGTGTAAATGTAAGCATATTGGCTGCCATAAACTTATTTGCAGGCCGATACCATATTCTTGTTCCGTTTTCGAGATAATAATAAGAGCTGTCGGCAATATTTGAAACCAACCATGCATGAAAATAATTTAACTCGAACCATTTAGCCGGTTTCAGAGTCAGTGTAAGCATTGGAAACGAAGGCGCCCGTCCCGAGAGTATATTCGACCCGTGATAATTATCGCCCCAAACGACATTATCTTTTATAATACCTATTGAACCCCAAGTTGTTGAGTATTTTATTCCGCCCCGTGAATCGCTGTAATCGCCCCCATAGCTTGCTTCCTTGTATTCGTAACCCGGATAATTATTCAGGTATTTGTAGCTCGATAAAGTATCTCCATCGTTCGACAAATCGCGCAAACTCCCGTAAACCGACAAATGTTTACCTATCATAGCCTGAAATTCAGCTCCTACCCAACGTTTAATAATATTTCCATTGTCGTTCCGGGTAACATGTAAGCCCAACAAAGGAGTAACTCTTGCACGAAAAAG
>DIFH01000060.1:2514-4806 GCA_002427615.1 Paludibacter sp. UBA5753 | reverse complement strand
TAAGGTTTTACAGCCGAATTTAATTCAATAAAACCATCAGTAGCCAGTTCATCCAAAAATTCATAAATTTTGGCGTACGAAATATGTTGAGGAATATCCTGACTAAATGTAAATATTGTTACCGACAGGAATAATATTGAGAAAACGGTTTTTTTCATTGCACTTTTATTAATCAAATTATAGACTCCAAACTTCAAAGAATGCGAACTATCATGACAAATTTAATATCGTATTTCAAATTCAGACCTCTCCCTGAATTCCTTGCCTCTCGCCTCTCGCCTNNTCGAGACAGGTAAAGTCGAGACAGGCAAAAGAGTAATCTTGCCGAATGTAACCGGAAGAATTATACGGCATTGTTTAATTTTCGTTACTTAGTGTTTGCAAGAAAACGCCTTAGTAACTGAAGAATCTACGCACTTCTTGCACTTTTAAAAAAGATATTTTTCAATATTTTAAAGAAGTAACAAAAATCAGTTAAAAAAGTTCCCTTTTCTTCACATTGTGTCAGATACTTCATTTCGGAATCCTGAATTTCTTCCATAGTTTGAGGCATATCGGCATAAAACGGAGGCAAGAGACCCGGTTTGAATTTCACACGTTTTTCCTGTAATTCTTTACTATACAAGTTAAAATAATGGTTGCTTAACGGACGAACGCCAACAATTTTCATATCTCCTTTCAGTAAATTTAAAAGCATAGGTAATTCATCCAGAAAATATTTTCGCATGATTCGTCCAAGTGTACTAATACGAATATCATTATTGAATTTTCCACCCTCCTGAAGGTCATAATGGTCATAAACATAAGCTTGCAGATATTCGGAATAAGAATGCATGGTTCGTATTTTATACACATCAAATATCTTCCCGTTTTTACCTACGCGTCGTAATTTGATCAATGGGCCGTAGGATTTTTTGGTTGTTGGTTTAGGCTGTTGTATTCGACGTGCATAAACATAGTGCAATTCTCCGATTTTTTTATCGACAAGAACCTCAAATCCACAGAAATACAATCGGCCAAACACCTCTGCTTTTGTTAAGATACGGTTTTTCCCTTGAGTAAAGTCATAGTAAAGCCGTCTCGAGAAAAAAACTTTCGGCATCAAACGCCTATAAATATAGTTAATGGAATAATAAATATAATTGATGCCGAACGGTAAACTGTTCAATATCCTTTTTTTACGTGTACTTTTTGATTCGAAACAACAAACAAACCGTCCATCATCCGGAAGTTTCTGATTAACAACTGTAAACAGTTTATTAATGTTCCTTATATTATTTAGCTTCTCAAGATTGATTATGGTTGAATATATATAATTCGGTTTAGCATTAACATCAAAGAAACTGGTTGAAAAATTCACATAGGTATTTCCGCTTCTTAAATCTGCCTGATTTGATAAAAATTCCAGCGCCTTTTGGCATGAATGCGCAGCTAAAGTTTTACAAAGCGTTTCATAACTTACGTTATCCAAAGGAGGCGCCGGTTTTAAATAAGCAGCTTCCCGTTCAAGAATTTTTATGGGTTCATCTTCATATTCAACGGCGTAAAGCAACATGAAATATATAAGATAAAAAATAAAAGTTATTCCAACAATAAACGATGTATAGGTAAATATTATATAAACCGAATAATAACCATCGAAAAACAAAAACGACAGAAACCATGCGATGCCAAAGGACAATATGGAAACATAAAAAAGATGGAGGGTTTGATTGATATATTTAAGTTTGTGTAAAGGCCTATATCGCCCTAAATAATAAGAAATCAGTACCCAAATCAGGTAGTAAAAAACAGCAGCTCCGGTATATTTTTCGTAGGGTGTGTTCGTTGTCAATGGCAACCATTCTATAACGACAAAAAACCCAATAATGAATATAAAAAAATCAGTCAGCAAACTTATTATAGACGGCTTGTAATACTTGTAATGCAATTTAATAGTCATTTTTTTTATTCAATTAAATTTCTGTTATTTATGTTCATATCAGAATACTATATTTCCACATTATCAGCAGCTGTTTGTATCAGTTTTTGGGCTTCTGCCTTGGCTTTTGTATTTAATTCGTCCGCTTTCTTACGGGCTTCCGTCATTAATTTATCGGCAGTCAGTTGGGCTGCTTTTTTTGTCAATGGATTAGTTGCTTGAGCAATAAGCTTATCTCCCTGTTTTTTTGCTTCAGCAATGAGTTTATCCCCCTGTATTTTTGCTTCGGCAATGAGTTTATCGGCTTTTATCTGAGCTTCTTGCATGGCTTTTTCCTTTTGTTTTCGGGCTTCTTCGAGCGCTTTTTCTTT
>DIFH01000060.1:0-2460 GCA_002427615.1 Paludibacter sp. UBA5753 | reverse complement strand
AAATCAACTTCCACTTTCGGTTTACTGAATGTCCCTCCGATTTTCAGGTTGAAAGTAGAAAGTTTTCCCAAATTATACTTATCCGGCAATTGCACTTTGCCCTGATAAGCAATTGTTTTATCCAATCCGGTCAATCCGCCCAAAGTCAGGGTTACATCCGAAACTTTAAAACTAAATGGTTTGGTTATCAGTTTCCCATCGCTAATTTCGAACAACAACGCGAGGTCTTTGATGGACATTGGTAACAAATCGTCCTTTTTCAAGGCTTTGGCAAGCGCATCAAGCGCAGGAACTTCTTTCAGTTCCACTGATTTGGTTGTAAAACTACCCTTACCGAAAATGGAATTCAAATCGGGCATCATATCACTTTTTAGCAGCGAGTTGAACGACAATTTAGCAGAAAATTTGCCTGAAGCTTTGTCGAAAACCGGAACAAACTGTTGTATCGTTTCAATCTGACCTGCTATTTGATTAAATACCACTTCCTTGATTGATAAATCGAAGGCTACCTTCGGCTTGAGCGTATCAACCACGTTGTAACTTCCATTCATTGCGAGAGTTCCGCCAAAAGCATTTACGTTCATATCCTGAATTTTCAATTCACTACCGGCTATTTTCAATTGACCAAAGGCATTGGTAAAATTCATTTTTTCGTAAATAAATTGTTTGAAAGCCGCCTGCATACTGAAGTCGATATTCGATGGGATTTGAATAACATTCATCGCCGGCTTTTTGGTTACTGTTGTATCGGACTTGCTTTCAGGTTTATCATCCGACATAAAATCGTTCACGTTCAAATAATCCGATTGCAGGTTCAGCTGTCCTTTTAATGTCTTATCGTGCAGGACATAAGCCACCGCATTTTCAAGTTTTCCGGTTGCCGACACATCATTGCGTCCGATTTTCATTTGCAAAGCCGTCAGATCCACATAACGGTTATTGAAAGTCATATTGGCTTTTGCAACCGATATGTCCTGCGATAACGATTTCATTTTCACAAGCATATCGCTGACATTCAATTTTCCTGCAAATCGGAATTTATCGTACTGGTTATTATCGTAATACGACATACGTCCGGTCAAATCCAGATTCATGTCAAGCAATCCGTTCAGGCTTGTATTTTTGTCTAAAGGATAAACATCTTTTATCATCCCGAGATTGATTTTTCCCGCCGCTTTCATTTGCAGTTCGGTATCGGTCATCGGATAAGCAATTCGCATTTGGGCCGAAAAAGGATTCCCACCCAACAAAAACGAAAACCGTGAAATATCAAAAACGGTTTCGTCCAGCGTTTTTCCGGGGTTTGTTATCCGTGCATCCACATTTATTTGCTGAACCGATTTGGGTAAAGCCGGATATTGGAACCACCCGTCAACGGCTTTCAGGCTCAGGTCGAAAGCCGGATAATCATCGCCGAACCATCTGCCTTTCACAAACCCGTTCAGATTCACTTTTCCTCCCGCTTTCACTTCCTCAAACGATTCGGAATACATGGCAGGAATCATCGAGAGGATGGCTTTAAAATCTACCTTTTCGGCATTCAGTTTAAAATCCATATCCCAACCATCGGGAATGCTTTTCAGCCAGCCGGCAAACGCAAATGGTATCTCGTTGACGCGTGACGAATTTTTACTGAAAGTAAAAATCATATCATTCAGATTGGCATCAATATCGGCATTGAGTTCCACCTTGGCTTTCGAAATATATTCAATGCCATCCCAGATAAAACTCAACGAATCGCAGGTAGTACGCGTTACAAGTAAGGAACTGTCGGCAGTTAAATCGCCCGAAGTACGGTGATTCACATTTTTGAAAACATAAAGCATGTTCCCTTTATCGTAGTTGTAAAAAATGTCGGCATTATGAATCGTAAATTCTTTCAACTTCCAGTGAAAGTTCATATCCGAAGTATCGACAGCTTGAACCGAATCTTCTTTCAGGATATCCCAATTGGCTTTTCCACTCGACAGCACGCGAACAACGACGCGAGAATCGTTGAATTCAAGTTTACGAATATCATAACCGGTTCCGCTAAACAAACTTTCTATATTCAATATCAGGTTAATATTATCACTGGAAAGCAAAGTATCTTTCTCAAATTCATCGATTCCGGCAATATAAAAGTTTTCGAGTTTTACCGAGGCATACGGGAAATTGCGGATAAAACTCATATCAACGCCTTCAAAATCGACTTTTGCGTTCAACATTTTATTCAATTCGGTTTTTGCTTTCTGCATGATTTTATCCCGCAATAAATAAGGCAATGCCAATAAAATTGCAAACAAAACGATGAAAACCGTTGAAATTATACCGAATAATTTTTTAGTTTTTGGATTCATTGTTAAATAAATTGGATGTAAAACAGTTAAAACGCGTATATTTATGATACAAATATACTAAAATTATCAATCTATTAGACTTTATTCAAATTAAAATTATTTCTACTTTGACAGATTCTAT
>DIFH01000104.1:11352-13328 GCA_002427615.1 Paludibacter sp. UBA5753 | reverse complement strand
AAAGGCGAGGTAAGAGCTCACCGGTAGCATTGGTAACAATGGTAGCCGTACACCTTATGGGTTGCAAGATCATGTATACCGGCGTATGTAGGATGGCTCGTCCGATGCCGGGGGGTAGATTGCTGGATGCATAAGGTAACTTATGCACAAGATAAATGACAAACGCTTTGCACAAGCAAAGTACAGAACCCGGCTTACAGGCTTGCTATTTTTTTTTCTGCTGAAAACATTCATTCAAATATGTACGACTTATGTCCAAACTTATTGAATTCTTTACTCAATTATATACGTTTATTCGGTATGACATTTGGCGGATAACTGAAAATGAACTGACCAGAACGCGTAAAATCACCTACCGTTTTGCCAAAATTATAGTTTTGTCCATAAGAGGCTATATTGATGATAAATTAGGCATCAGAGCTTCAGCCCTCACTTACTCCATTCTTTTTGCCATTATTCCGTTAGTTGCCATCATTGTTTCCATAGCCAAAGGATTTGGCGTGGAAAAGCTTATCGAAAGTTCGCTTCAAAATACTTTTATCGGACAAGCAAACTTAGTCCCGACCGTTATGAACTTTGTGGAAAAATATCTGGAAACCATGCAAGGCGGTTTATTTATCGGTATTGGCATTGCAATTTTACTGTGGTCTGTCATGAGTTTTTTCATGCAGGTAGAAAATACATTTAACAGTATTTGGCAGGTTAAAAAATCACGCTCACCTGTTAATCAGTTTACCACTTATTTTTCAATTATTTTAATTATCCCGATATTGATAGCCTTATCAAGCGGTTTTTCAATCTATTTTAATTCTACTATTTCACAAACGCATATTTACCATGTGTTCAGTCCGGTTTTAAAATTCGGCGTCAAATTTTTGCCTTACTTTATCAACTGGGTGATATTTACAATTATATATATAATTATTCCAAATACTCGGGTCCGATTTAAAAACGCTTTAATTGCCGGAATATCAGCCGGAACTGCTTTTCAGATTTTTCAAACCTTATATATTAACGGACAGATCAACTTATCAAGGTATAATGCGGTTTATGGTAGTTTTGCAGCCATCCCGTTACTTTTACTCTGGTTGCAGATTTCCTGTCTAATCGTACTTTTAGGCGCCGAAATATCCTATGCTTCGCAGAATACCCAGAATTTTGAATATGAAATTGATTCAAAAAACATCAGCCAACGATATAAAAACTTTCTGACATTATTCATTACTCACATTATTGTAAAGAATTTTGAAAATCAGGGACCACCCTTATCATCCGATCAGATAGCTGCCAATTATAAACTACCCATCAGATTGGTGAATCAGATATTGACAAAACTGGTTGAAACCAAGGTGTTGATTGAGGTGTTTTACGAGTCGAAGCGTATCAAAACATTTCAACCGGCTATTGACATCAATCAGTTGACTGTGAGTGTTCTATTCGACAAACTCGAATCGTATGGCTCTGAAGGCTTTTTAACTAATAAAAACGAACTGCTTGACGCGTTTTGGTATAAAACACTCGAAATAAAACAAAAGTCGGAAGATATGGCAGACAAAATCCTGATCAAAGACATATAAGCCATTTTAACGTTATTTAGTTATTTTGAATATGAACTAATTGTAACCTTCAATTTCTCAATTGTTTATGATAAAAAATAACATTAATATATACCCAATTATTAATTCCCCTGCAATAATTTCAAAATATCATAAAACGCTTCTGTCAATATTGGAGCGTTTTTTGTTTTAACATTACAATAGAATAATATAATTTGCTCGAATTTACAATTAAAAAATTGTATCTTTGTCAGTCTTTTTTTTGATGACTTTTTGTATGAAACATGTCCCATTTTTTTGTGATGGGTGCTAATCCTACTTTGACAGATTAAAATAATAGTAAACCACCTGACATAATAGTAAACAACCTGACAAGATTAACAGGATTAACGGGTTTCATTTTATTGAACAGGCATTTAA
>DIFH01000104.1:0-11297 GCA_002427615.1 Paludibacter sp. UBA5753 | reverse complement strand
AAAAATAGAATCTGTCAAAGTAGAACTAAGCGACTGTCAAAAAATCATCATTTTAATATATTAAACACGATACGGTGTTTTTAATGAAACGAGCCGGCAACAAAACTACCAATTAAAGATAATAATATAAACAACTCAAGACATATCATGGCATTTAACGACATTTTAAAAAAGATTTTCGGAAATAAAACACAACGCGACCTGAAAGAAATAGAACCGTATGTAGAAAAAATAAAAGCCGCGCACGAAATAATCAAGAATTTATCACACGATGAGTTGCGTGAAAAAACCGAAATATTAAAAGCGCGCGTGCAGGAATTTGTAGCTCCTGAAGTCAACCGGATTGCCGAGCTTAAAGATTCTATTGAAGAAACGGAAATCGACCTGCGCGAAAACATTTACGCTGAAATCGATAAACTCGAAAAAGAAATAACCGAAAAATATGAAAAAGTTCTCGAAGAAATACTTCCCGAGGCTTTTGCTATAATGAAAGACACCGCCCGCCGGTTTACCGAAGATAAGGAAATTATTGTAACTGCGAATGATTTCGATCGATATCTGGCCACAAAACACGATTTTGTAACAATTGCTGATGATAAAGCACATTATAAAAATGAATGGATGGCCGGAGGAAACCTGATTAAATGGGATATGGTACATTACGACGTGCAGTTGTTTGGTGGAACGGTTCTACATAAAGGAAAAATATCGGAAATGGCTACCGGTGAAGGAAAAACCCTCGTTGCCACCCTACCCGTTTTCCTGAATGCATTAACAAGAAGAGGCGTACACATTGTAACTGTAAACGATTATTTGTCGAAACGTGACTCGGAATGGATGGGCCCGCTTTATATGTTCCATGGTTTGACGGTCGACTGTATCGATAAACACCGTCCGAATTCCGAAGAACGCCGCCAGGCTTATATGGCTGATATTACTTTTGGTACCAATAATGAATTCGGGTTCGACTATCTCCGCGATAATATGGCTACAAGCCCTGCCGACCTGGTACAGCGCAAACACAATTATGCTATTGTGGATGAGGTCGATTCGGTATTGATTGATGATGCCCGTACTCCTCTGATTATTTCAGGTCCGGTTCCTAAAGGCGATGATCAGCTCTTTGAAGAAATGCGTCCGAAAGTAGAACGTTTGGTAAATGCTCAGAAAGCATTGGCAACTAAATATTTAGCCGATGCGCGTAACCTGATGAAATCGGAGGATAAAAAACAACAGGAAGAAGGAGCGCTGGCATTATTCCGTTCGTACAAAGGTATGCCTAATAACAAACCGTTGATTAAATACCTGAGTGAACAGGGCGTTAAGGCGCAATTGCTGAAAACCGAAGAGTTCTATATGCAGGAAAACAACAAAAACATGCATATTGCCACCGATCCTTTGTATTTCGTTATTGATGAAAAAAACAAATCGATTGAACTCACCGATAAAGGTATCGACCTGATTACCGACAACAGTGAAGACCCTTTGTTTTTTGTGTTGCCCGATGTAGGTAGCGAAATTGCCGACCTGGAAAAAGACAAAACCCTCACTGCAGAAGAACGCCAAAACCGGAAAGATGAGATTAATCAAAGCTACGCCATTAAATCGGAACGCGTTCATACCATCAACCAATTGTTGAAAGCTTATACCTTGTTCGAAAAAGACATTGAATATGTGGTTATCGAAAACAAGGTAAAAATTGTGGACGAACAAACCGGACGTATCATGGAAGGGCGTCGTTATTCCGACGGATTACACCAAGCCATCGAAGCCAAAGAACGAGTAACGGTTGAGGCTGCAACACAAACATTTGCAACCATTACACTGCAAAACTATTTCCGCATGTACCACAAATTGGCTGGTATGACAGGTACGGCAGAAACTGAAGCAGGCGAACTTTGGGATATTTACAAATTGGATGTAGTGGTTATCCCTACCAATCGGCCTATTTCACGTAACGATATGGAAGACCGCGTTTTCAAAACAAAACGCGAAAAATATGTTGCTGTAATTGAAGAAATTGTACGTCTGGTTGAAGCAGGACGACCTGTACTTGTGGGAACAACTTCGGTTGAAATATCGGAATTATTGAGCCGTATGTTGAACGGACGTAAAATTAAACACAATGTATTGAATGCCAAGTTGCATCAACGCGAAGCTGATATTGTGGCCGAAGCCGGGCAAAAAGGAACGGTAACTATTGCCACCAATATGGCCGGTCGTGGTACCGATATCAAGCTTACAGCCGAAGTAAGAGATGCAGGCGGTTTAGCTATTATCGGTACGGAACGTCACGAGAGCCGCCGTGTCGACCGTCAGTTACGCGGACGTGCAGGTCGTCAGGGTGACCCGGGTTCTTCTGTATTTTATGTTTCGCTCGAAGATGATTTGATGCGTTTATTCGGCTCCGAAAGGATTTCGGGCATTATGGACAGGCTCGGTTTCGAGGAAGGAGAAATGATTGAACACTCGATGATTTCAAAATCTATCGAACGTGCCCAGAAAAAAGTGGAAGAAAACAACTTCGGAATCCGTAAACGTCTGCTTGAATACGACGACGTTATGAACTCGCAACGCGAAGTGATTTACAGCAAACGCCGTCATGCCTTGATGGGCGAACGTATTGGGGTGGACATTACCAATATGATTTACGATGTAGCCGAAAGCGTCGTTGAAAATGCTAAAAACAGTAACGATTATGAACTACTGAACGAAGAATTACTTAAAATATATGCCATGGATGCTCCTTTCAACGAAGAGACTTTCAATTCGACCAAAACGGGAGAACTCATGCATCAGGTAGCCGAAGCCGCACTGGCTACTTTCAAACGTAAAATGGATAAACTGTCGGCCATTGCCTATCCGGTTATCAAACAAGTGTACGAAAAGCAAGGACAACAATATGAAAACATTCTGGTGCCTGTTACCGATGGCAAACGGGTGTTCAATGTAACCACCCATTTGGAAACAGCCTATAAAACGGAAGCCAGGGAGGTTATAAAATCGTTCGAAAAACAAACGCTCCTTTATGTGATCGATGACGAATGGAAAGAACATTTACGTCAACTGGATGAATTGCGTAACTCGGTACAAAATGCCAGCTACGAACAAAAAGATCCGCTGTTGATTTATAAACTCGAATCTTATGGTTTGTTCAAAGAGATGATTGAATCCATGAACCGCAAGGTTTTGTCCATCCTTATGCGTGGACAGATTCCTATCCGCGAACCGGAACAGGTACGCGAAGCGCGTCCTATCCAACGCATGGATATGAGTCGCCTTCGTACGCAGAAAGATGAAGTTGCCGGTCGTAGCGTATCGCAGGATCCAACCAAACAGGATACCCGTGAGATTCAGAAAACGCAACCTATCCATGTAGATAAAAAAGTCGGTCGCAACGATCCTTGTCCTTGCGGAAGCGGTAAAAAATATAAAAATTGTCATGGAGCTAATTAGTGTGTCGTTCTGAGTACCGCGGCCGAAGTAAGTAAAACAAAAGATATAATGTCCAAAAAAACGCTCAAACATCAAACTTTAGAAACTTTAACAACTCGAAGAATATGCTTTTAAATTATATCACCTGGAATGTAAATCCTGAATTATTCAGCATTGGATCATTAACTGTTCGTTGGTACGGTTTGCTTTGGGCAATAGGTATCTGGTTGGCGCTGGTAGTTGTACAGAAAATATTTAAAAGTGAAAAATTACCTGATAAATGGGTCGACAGCTTATTTATATATACCGTCATCGGCACAATTGTGGGTGCGCGTTTGGGACATTGTTTTTTCTACGAATGGAAACCTTTAGCAGAACCTGTAACATTTTTGGGCATTACATTTACTTATGGCAACTATTATCTTTCACACCCCTGGGAGTTGCTTTATATTTGGCGAGGGGGTCTGGCAAGCCATGGCGGAGCAATAGGTATTTTAATTGCCATGTATTTGTACAATAAAAATGTATCGAAGAAAGGATTTATCTGGATACTCGATCGTTTGGTAATTGGAGCGGCTTTGACCGGGGCAGCTATCAGATTGGGAAACCTAATGAATTCGGAAATTTACGGAAGCGCTACTACCCTGCCCTGGGGATTTATTTTCGTACGCGACGGACAAACCGAACCCATGCATCCTACTCAGATTTACGAAATGTTGTATTGTCTTATCACTTTCGGGATTACCTGGTGGTTATATTGGAAAAAACAGGCTTACAAAAAGACAGGCTTAATTTTTGGCGTTTTCCTAATCGGCATTTTCGGCACACGTTTCCTGCTCGAATTTATCAAGCTGAATCAGGAATCTTTCGAAGCCGGCATGTTATTGAATATGGGTCAGGTTTTGAGTATTCCATTTATAATCTGGGGAATCTGGCTCATAGTCAGGAGTTCAAAAAAAGCGCTTCCCGAAAAATAACAAGCTCATTAAAGTAAACTTATTACCCTTGGGACAACGGAATTCCGATTCCGTCAAGAATCATTTTATAGAATGACGAAACCATCGGTCGAAACCAACGGGAGTAATTCAGATTCCCTCGGAAATAGGAAAAATGGTTTTTTCTTGCCGGAGTCGGAACTCCGGCATCCCGCCTTGCTATCATTTAAATAAAATCGTTTTTATACCATCATTCTCACGCAATCGCGCGGGAAGTAGTGGGTAAATGATGGGGAACCTGGCTTCTTCATTTTTGTTGAAATACGATAATATCATGTTTCATTGGCTGAGTTTATTTATAGTCTTTGCATTATACTGTTTTTTGCAAAAATATAACTCTTTTATATGCAATTATATAGCGCTTGAAAGAAAACCCGGCGTTTGATAAGAAAACGTCAAGGTCAAGGCGCACGAAGTAGCGAAAATATGGAGTCCCGCCAAAGTGGGATAAGTAGTTTTTGCTGCGAGTGCAACGCAGAGATAGACGTTTTCTTGCTGACACTATATACCGGTAAAATCGGTTGTAGGTTGTTGAACAGGCTTCGCTTGTTGTTTACAACAACTCATAAAAAAGACCGGCTTACTTATTTTTTCAAAGTAATGCCGGTCTTGGGGCTTATATAGAGTTGATCAGAGTTTTACAAACAAATCCCGGGCGCTTTTGCGAACTTTCCTGGCTGAAGCGAGACGATCGACCGATTCGTCGCGATAACCTAACGCCAGAATAGTTATCGAAGCTAAATTTTGTTCTTCCAGTCCAAGTATTTTGTCCAATGCGGCAGAGTCAAAGCCTTCAATAGGCGTTGCGTCCACTTTTTCCTCGGCAGCGGCTACCAGTCCAACGCCCAAAGGAATATAAACCTGGCAGGTAGTCCATGCAAGATTCCGTTCTTCACTGTCTGTAACAAGGCTATCAAATGCTGCGCGGAATCTGTTCAAGGAATCAACAGGGATTTCGCGGGTTGCTGCAATCAGTTTCATGTAATCATCAACTATTTCGGCAGTCACTTTTCTGTTTGCGGCAAAAACCAGCACATTCGAACCTTCTTTTATTTGCGGCTGTTGGCAAGCTTCGTTAAAGATTCTTTCGCGTAAAGCGGAATCCGTAATATCAATTACCTTAAAAGCCTGCAGTCCGAAAGAGGTGGGCGCCAACCGGATTGCTTCAAGAATCCTGTCTACTTTTTCTTGTGGAACTTTTGTCCCGTTCATCCGTTTAGCGGCATATCGCCAGTTGAGTTGTTCTATCAAATTCATTTTTTATATAATTATGTTTTATACTATATAGCGCTTGAGAGAAAAAACCGGCGTTTGATAAGAAAACGTCAAGGTCAAGGCGCACGAAGTAGCGAAAACACGGAGTCCAGCCAAGGCGGAATGAGTAGTTTTTACTGCGAGTGCGACGCAGAGGTGGGCGTTTTCTTACAAACACTATATAGCATTTAATTTTTATCAATCAAATACAATAGATAAACTGTTTGATTAGTCGGATACTGATTCGATGGATAGGGGCATGAGTGATTTTTTGCTTTACAACGGCAAAACACCCGAAATTGTTTTGGTGATTTTTAAAAAAGACTGAACTCAAGGAACCCGACATTGTTAATTTTATTTATTTCGGTCATTGTAATGGAACAACATGCTCCCAATTGAATATTTATAAAAACTTTTGTGCATGAAAATAGTTGAAAATAAATTTGTTGGCTCATTCTTGTTGTTCCTGTTTTAAACTTTTTACAGAAGAATGTCATTTTAAACAATAGGAAATACCCATTAAAACTGTCTAATAATTCAAAAGACAAAAAAATGTCAGATTTAGAAATTATTGATAAAATAAAAGCAGGGGATCATAGCAGTTTCCGTTTATTAGTCGACAAATACCAGGCGTTGGTGTTTCGCATGGCTGTAGGTTTTGTGCATGTAAAAGAAGATGCCGAAGATTTAACGCAGGAGGTTTTTATCAAGATTTTTCAATCGCTAAATACATTTAAAGGCGAGGCCGAATTCACAACCTGGCTATATCGCGTTTCGGTAAATACCTGTATAAATCATACCAATAGAGCCAATCGTTTTGATTTATTGGAGTTTACCGAAAATATATTTCAAAACATGTTTGATAAAATCGACAACGAAAAAAATCCGGAGCAAAAACTTATCGAAAAAGAACGTGAAGCGAAAATAAGAAAAGCAGTTGATTCGCTACCTGATAAACAGCGTACAATTTTTGTGTTGAGTAAATACGATGATCTATCGCAAAGGGAAATTGCCGGTATTATGAAAATAACGGAGGGAGCCGTAGAACAACATTTACAACGGGCAAAAATAAATTTGCAGAAAAAACTGAAGAAAATAGTAGGAAATTAAAATAAAAATAGTCTAATTATAAACACGCTAAATAAAATGAAAGCTGACGATTACATAAACGAATTTATAAACAAGGAAAAGCAAACAGAGCCAAATCCTTTCTTATCCACTCGGATAATGGCCCGAATTGAAGCTCCGGTTGCGCGGAGGGTTCATCTATGGCAAAGTTTTGCAGTAGCTGCGAGTTTCGGTATAGTTGTTTTTATGGGAATTCAGTTGGGCGGATTTTACAGTAATAATTCTGAAAATCAGACTGCAATTCATATAAATGATAGTGAAATTGAGAATTTTGTATACTATAATGCCGAAAATTATGAATAAAATTAAAACACTTCAATGGCTTGTGGCATTGTTGGTTCTGTTTAATGTAAGCACCATAGCTACAATTGTTTACCATAATTATCAGGATAATATTGATAAAGAAGCAATTGTTGTTGATGCTGAAACCGAAAACAGATTAAACGGCAGGTACTTCCGGCATACCTTGGGTTTCGATAATGACCAAATGGATGCCTTCAGAGAAGCAAACCATGCATTTCAACCCAGAGCCAACGAAATTATAAGCAAAATTGATTCTTTGAAAAATGAAATTTATACTGAACTCAAAAAAACAGATTCTGATACAATGCGTCTCAATCAACTGGCTATGGAAACAGGACAAATGCATACTGAACTGAAAAAAGAAACAAACGCTTATTATATCAAAATAAAGCGCGTTTGTACCGCTGAACAGATTAAACAACTTGAAGAAGTATTTAGTCCGCTTTTTAAGAACAAATCATGTGATGGACAGGGGATGCGGCATCGCAGAAATGGAAATGGATTTCGAAATCAATAAATAGTAACAATCAAAAATCAAAAAAAATTATTTACAATGAAAACAAAAGTATTATTTATGGCATTTGCCTTAATTGCCATGGTTGGAACGCTGTCGGCTCAAACGACCAAAGCTGCCGAACCGGCAAAATCAGTAATCAAAAAATCATGTTATGTGGACAAAAACAACAATCAAGTTTGTGATAATTATGAAAACAAAACATGTACTTACGGAAACGGAACGGGTTTGAGAGATGGAAGTGGCCGCGCAAACGGTTTGCACAGAGGAAACAAAAATGGAAGCGGGTATTGTAGAAACGGAAATGCACAAAATTACAAAGGTCCAAACTATATTGATGCCAACAAAAACGGAATTTGCGATCGCCGTGAATAAACGTTTAAAAAATGAATCTGTTTCCGGTCAATAAAATAAGTTGAAAAATAAGGCTATCACTCTCAGGGTAGCCTTATTTTTTTTTATAGGATTATCCGGTTGATGATAATTTTGTTACTTTTGTGCTGCCAAATTCAACTATAATTTTGAACTATCTTGCTCATATATTCCTGTCGGGAAACGATCCTCAGGTAAAAATCGGAAATTTTATTGGCGACTTTGTAAAAGGAAGCCGGTTTAATGAATATCCTCCGAAAATTCGCCAGGGCATAGTTTTACATCGTAAAATCGATGAATTTACCGATTCACATCCTGTTGTGCGCGAAACCGTGAATTTTATCCGGCCAGGTTTCGGGAGATATGCGGGAATTATTGCCGATATGTATTTCGACTATTTTTTAGCCATCAATTTTTCCTCGTATTCTTCGGAATCCCTGAATGTATTTGCATTCCGGTTTTATTTTCTCGTAATAGTAAATTATAAACATTTACCTGTCAAGGTTCAAGGCTTTATTTTTCATTTTATCAGCGCCAACCGTTTAAAGAAATACGCATCGATTGATGGATTGAAAGATTCGCTTCAAATCATGGCAAACTATAAATCATCGGCCATAGAGCCGGATAAAACCATACAATTTCTACTGGAAAATTCAGATGAAATAGAAAAGCGTTTTCATTCGTTTTTCCCCGATTTAATTGAATTTGCAAGGAAGGAGAGTGTAAAATAAAACAGGTTTTTCCCTATAATCAGCTGTTTGAAAATAGCATGATTTTTTGTACCTTTGTGCTCTCGAAAAAAAACTACCCCCGATCCTTAGAGAGGGAAATTTTAATTTGATCGATCAGATTAAAATTACTTTTTGAGGATATAAATTATAAAAACTTATGTTTGAATCTCTTAGTGAAAGGCTGGAACGGTCGTTTAAAATTCTGAAAGGTGAAGGTAAAATTACCGAAATTAATGTGGCGGAAACGCTGAAAGATGTGCGCAAAGCCTTGTTGGATGCCGACGTTAACTATAAAATTGCCAAAACATTTACCGATACAGTAAAAGATAAAGCCATTGGTCAAAACGTATTGACATCGCTGAAACCCAATCAGTTGTTGGTGAAAATTGTGCACGACGAGTTAGCTGAATTGATGGGTGGACAAAGTGTGGACATCAATCTGAAAGGAAATCCTTCTGTAATTTTAATGTCGGGGTTACAAGGTTCGGGTAAAACTACATTCTCCGGTAAATTGGCCAATTTGCTGAAAACCAAACGCAGCAAATATCCGCTTCTGGTAGCTTGCGACGTGTATCGTCCTGCTGCTATCGAGCAGTTGAAAGTGTTGGGCGAACAACTCGGCGTTCCGGTTTACTCAGATTTAGAAAACAAAAATCCGGTTGCCATTGCCGAAGCGGCTATTAAATATGCCAAACTGCACGGAAACGATGTGGTCATTGTCGATACTGCCGGTCGTTTGGCGGTGGATGAAATGATGATGAACGAAATTGCAGCCATCAAAAAAGCCATCCAGCCTCAGGAAATCCTGTTTGTGGTGGATTCGATGACCGGACAGGATGCCGTAAATACTGCCAAAGAATTCAACGACCGCCTCAATTTTGACGGAGTGATTCTTACCAAGCTCGATGGCGATACGCGCGGTGGCGCGGCGCTTTCCATCCGTTCGGTGGTAAACAAACCGATTAAGTTTGTGGGTACCGGCGAAAAAATGGATGCGCTCGACGTGTTTTATCCCGAACGTATGGCCGACCGTATTCTCGGTATGGGCGATATTGTTTCGTTGGTTGAACGCGCTCAGGAACAATATGATGAAGACGAAGCCCGCCGCCTGCAAAAGAAAATTGCGAAAAACCAATTCGATTTTAATGACTTTTTATCCCAGATTGCTCAAATCAAGAAGATGGGTAATATCAAGGATTTGGCAGCCATGATTCCCGGAATGGGAAAAGCCCTGAAAGATGTTGAAATTGATGACAATGCTTTCAAGGGAATCGAAGCAATTATTCACTCAATGACTCCGAAGGAACGTGAAAATCCGGGTTTGTTGAACGGAAGCCGTAAAAACCGTATCGCCAAAGGAAGCGGGACGACTATTGTGGAAGTTAACCGCTTGTTGAAACAGTTTGAACAGACCAGTAAAATGATGCGTATGGCTACTGTACAACAGGGCAAGTTAAAAATGGGGAAAAGACGATAATTCCTACCCCCCAAATGGGGCTTCTTTCAAATTCTCATCTCGCCTTGGGCGGGACAAACTCTCAAACTTCAAACTCTTAAACTTTTCAAACATGTATAAATTAATTGATGGCAAAGCTATTTCGAATCAAATAAAACTTGAAATAGCCGAAGAAGTAGAAAAAATGGTCAGTGCAGGGGCAAAACGTCCTCATTTGGCTGTGATTATCGTCGGACACGATGGGGGAAGCGAATCGTACGTTGCCGGAAAGGTTAAAGATTGTGGCGATTGCGGTTTTACATCTACATTGATCCGTTTTGAAGAAGATGTTACCGAAGATGTCTTACTGGCCGAAGTTGATAAATTGAATAAAGATGAGGATGTAGATGGGTTTATTGTACAATTACCTGTACCAAAGCATATTTCAGAACAAAAAATAATTGAAGCAATCGATTACCGCAAGGATGTGGATGGTTTCCATCCGATAAATGTGGGTCGCATGTCGATTGGTTTGCCATGCTATGTGTCGGCAACGCCATCGGGAATTTTGGAACTTCTGAAACGATATGAAATTGAAACCTCAGGAAAAAACTGTGTGGTGATTGGACGGAGTAATATCGTGGGTAAACCAATTGCGTCCCTTATGATGCAAAAAGGTTATCCGGGCGATGCAACAGTAACGGTTTGTCATAGTCGCACCAAAAATTTGAAAGAAATTTGTCTGCAGGCAGATATAATCATTGCCGCTCTTGGACAACCTGAATTTTTGAAAGCCGATATGGTGAAAGATGGAGTCGTAATCATCGATGTAGGAACTACACGTGTGCCTTCCACCGAAACTAAATCGGGCTTTAAGTTGAAAGGCGATGTAGCTTTTGACGAAGTAGCGCCGAAATGTTCTTATATCACTCCGGTTCCCGGTGGAGTAGGTTTGATGACTCGTGTTGCTCTGATGAAAAATACGCTGTTGGCCGCAAAAGGGGAAATCTATTGATCTATTTTTTTTCATTTACCATATTTTAGTCGAAATGGTAAATTGTAAATGTTTAAATAGTGTCTGATGAAAGTATAATAAGTTTGATAAATAGTAATTTATAGTAATTTATAGT
>DIFH01000076.1 GCA_002427615.1 Paludibacter sp. UBA5753 | reverse complement strand
TATTACTTTTTACGGGACTTTTTTTGATTCGGAATGACTGTTTTTTGATGCCGCCGAATATCCAATATGGCAAAATGTAGTGCAAAGCAGAGATGGACGTTTTCTTGCAAGCACTAAATACATCGCTTATCAGAAGCAAGACTGCGAGTTTTAAATTAAATTGATTTTTTTTCAATAAGTGCTGATACGGGTTGATTTATATTTCATACAGATAGAATAAAAGTTTTACCTTTGCGTTTATAAAAAACAAGAAAAATCCAAACATCATTATTATGGAACAACAAGACAATCAACTCAACATTGAACTTTCCGCTGAAATGGCTGAAGGCACTTATTCAAATCTGGCTATTATTTCACATTCGACATCTGAATTTGTAGTCGATTTTATCCGCATTATGCCCGGAACTCCTAAAGCCAATGTAAAATCGAGAATTATTCTTACCCCCGAACATGCCAAACGTTTGCTTTTCGCCCTTCAGGAAAATATAGCTAAATTTGAAGCTCAAAACGGCAAAATCAAGATTCCGGACAATCCTTTTATTCCTCCTGTTCCTATGGGTTTTGGCGGTGGGGAAGCGTAAATTAGGAGTGTACAACCAACCGTTTATTCGGAGAAAAGAAAATTCGAGAAAGGGGACGCAAAAAGATTTGTAAAAAACTTGAAGGGTTGTAAAAGCCGGTTATTTTTATAAAACAAATCGGTGAAATATCAATTTGGTATTTCGCTATTGTGTTGTTTTACCTGTTTTTTCGGTTGCTGTAAGAGTTGGAAGCGTTTTCTGCGTCTGCCTGCTACATATTCTTTTTAGCGATAAATCTCCACGGTTTATTTTTCCATTCTTCACCTGCATAGTCAATTCCCACCCGTGGGGCTGTTTCGAAATCAGTTGTTTCCGGGGCATCTTCTATCCTGATTCGTTTGGAAGTCAGTAGACTCTCCCCATAAAAACTTTTGTTAATTTTTAATTCACGACCTACTTTACCCGAACCAATAATATGATCTATGCCGCGAATCAATACCGCTTGCGGATGACCTGCATCCCCGGTAACGAAATTCAACATCCAATACATTCCGTAAATGAAATACACATAAATATGCCCTCCCTCTGCATACATTATTTCGGTTCGCGCCGTACGACCTTTGCTGGCATGGCAGGCTAAATCTTCTTCGCCCAGATAGGCTTCCGTTTCGGTAATTCGATAGCGGCTTTCGGAACCATCGTCCCACGTTCGGACAAGTGTTTTTCCAAGTAATTTTTGGGCAACGGTAACTGCATCCTGAGTAAAAAACGAATTATTAAGACGTGACATTTTTTATTACGATTTACAATTGAATTCAAATATAAAGGATGAAAATTAAACAAAATCACAATCAACGCACCTATGCAAAACCGCAACAAATTTAGCTGTTTTCGGCGAGTTTTACATTCCCGAAAAAAAATAGTTGTAACTCTTTGGTAATCCAAAGAAAAACAGTATTTTTGCAGTCCGTTTATTATCCCAGTGTAATAGTCTGTTACGGTTTATGTAAATATCCTGTTTTTGTGCCGATTAGCCTCATCCAAAAACTGTGATTGAAACTCCCTGTAATGACAATTTATTAATTAAAAAACATTTTATTAAAGTGGATACGTTAAGTTATAAAACCATTTCTGCCAACAAAGCGACAGTGCAGAAAGAATGGGTAGTGGTGGATGCTACCGATTTGGTATTGGGACGTATGGGCTCGAAAGTTGCAAAACTTTTGCGCGGTAAATACAAACCCAGTTTCACTCCTCACGTTGATTGTGGCGATAATGTGATCATTGTCAACGCTGAAAAAGTTCAGTTAACCGGAAATAAATGGAACGACAGAGTCTATCTGAGCCATACAGGTTATCCCGGCGGACAACGTGAAATCACACCTGCTAAATTGATGGCTAAAGATCCTGAAAAACTGATCAAAAAAGTGGTAAAAGGTATGTTACCAAAAAATAAGCTGGGCGCTCAACTTTTGGGTAATTTGTATGTATTCGGCGGCGCTGAACACAATATGCAAGCTCAACAACCAAAACAAATCGATTTAAATACACTTAAATAATCAATATGGAAGTTATAAATGCCTTAGGAAGAAGAAAAGCAGCGATTGCTCGTGTTTTCGTAAGCGAAGGAAGCGGACAAATCACCATCAACAAACGGGATATTTCTGTATATTTTCCATCACCACTTTTGCAATATGTTGTTAAACAACCATTGAACAAATTAGGTGTTGCCGAAAAATATGACATTAAAGTAAATCTTGATGGCGGTGGTTTTAACGGTCAGGCCGGCGCTTTGCGCTTAGCAATTGCACGTGCCTTAGTTAAAATAAACCCTGAAGATAAACCCGCTTTGAAATCGGAAGGTTTCATGACACGCGACCCACGCGAAGTGGAACGTAAAAAACCGGGTCAACCCAAAGCTCGTAAGAGATTCCAATTCTCGAAACGTTAAACATATTTACAATTTTTTTATTTACAATTTACCATTGTTTCAAAAATGCGGTATAAATTGCTCAAATTTGTCAAGGGTAAATGAATAAATTGTAAATGAATTTGGTTTAGTATCTAAATTACCGGGACTCATAGGCACTGGATGGCTACCCGGCAATTGATTTCACAAAGAAAGTAAACAAATTAAAAAAACAAAAATGTCAAGAACAAATTTTGAACAATTATTAGAAGCCGGTTGCCACTTTGGTCACCTGAAACGCAAATGGAATCCTGCTATGGCTCCTTACATCTTTATGGAGCGTAACGACATCCACATCATCGATTTGCACAAAACGGTGGTTAAAGTTGATGAAGCTGCCGCAGCTTTGAAAAATATAGCTAAATCAGGACGGAAAATCCTTTTTGTAGCCACTAAAAAACAAGCCAAAGACGTTGTTGCCGAAAGGGCTAAATCGGTACAAATGCCCTATATTACTGAACGTTGGGCCGGTGGTATGTTAACCAACTTCCCTACCATTCGTAAAGCGGTTAAGAAAATGACCACTATCGACAAAATGTCGACTGACGGAACTTTCGATAATATCTCAAAACGCGAAAAATTACAAATTGCTCGTCAACGTGAAAAACTCGAAAAGAACTTAGGTTCAATCGCCGATTTGACCCGTTTGCCTTCTGCGCTTTTCGTAATCGATGTAATGAAAGAACATATTGCCGTAAAAGAAGCTCAACGCTTGGGTATCCCTGTTTTCGGTATTGTTGATACCAATTCAAATCCTAACGGAATCGACTTCGTAATTCCCGCTAACGACGATGCAACCAAATCGGTTGATGTGATTCTGGCTGCCATGGTAGAAGCTATTCAGGAAGGACTGGAAGAACGTAAGGTAGAAAAAGTGGATACTGAAGCATCTGAAGTTCCGGTAGCTAAAGAAAAAAAATCGCGTATTTCGAAACGCCCGAGAACTCAAAAAGAAGATGAAGAAGCTTTAAACGCTAACGTGGTTAAAAAATTCATCAAAGAAGAAGAATAAAATCATTTACGATTTTTTCATTTACGATTTACCATTTACAGTTTTGAAAAGATACGGTTAAATTTCGTATTTAATCAAATAGTAAATGGTAAATTGTCGAATAGCATATAAACTAATTGTATATTAAACTTATAAATAAAGATATTATGGCAGTAACAATGGCAGAAATTTCAAAATTGCGCACCATGACGGGAGCCGGTATGATGGATTGCAAAAACGCACTTATCGAAGCCGAAAATGATTTTGAAAAAGCAATTGAAATTATTCGTAAAAAAGGACAGGCAGTTGCCGCAAAACGCAGCGACCGCGAAGCTTCTGAAGGTTGTGTGTTGGCAGCCGCCAATGGTAAATTTGCAGCCGTTTTGGCATTGAAATGCGAAACCGACTTCGTGGCTAAAAATGCTGAATTCATAGCGCTGACTCAATCAATTCTTGATGTGGCTATGGCTCAGAAACCTGCTTCATTAGCCGAACTGAAAGCCTTACAAATAAACGGAAAATCTGTTGAAGATTTAATCGTAGAACGTGTTGGGGTAACCGGCGAAAAAATGGAACTCGACTTCTACGAATTTGTTGAAGGAGGTTCTACTTCAGCTTATATCCACCCGGGAAATAAATTAGCTACCGTGGTGGCATTTGCCGAAGAAGGAGTTGATTACCAGGTAGGTCGCGATGTAGCTATGCAGGCGGCAGCTATGAATCCTGTGTCGCTGGATCGCGCTTCGGTTCCACAAAAAATGATTGACACTGAATTGGAAATCGGTCGTGACAAAGCTCGTCAGGAAGGCAAACCTGAAAACATGTTGGACAAAATTGCTCAGGGTCGCTTGAACAAATTTTTCCAGGAATCAACTTTATTGGAACAATCGTTTATCAAAGATGGTAAAATTACCGTTGCCGATTACCTGAAAGCCAACAAAGTAACTGCTATCGCTTTTAAACGCGTAACATTGAACCAGGAATAGCTTTTCTGTTCCCCTAAATAAAGACTTTAAGAGGATTCGATATTATAAAAAAAAACCTTCCGATTTCTTTCGGGAGGTTTTTATTTTTATATTCAACTAAGTGTGCGCCAAACTTTTAGTTGTTGTGGAAGACTGTATTATCTCTTGTTCACCAAAAATTTAATTGAGCAGGATTCAGACTGCTGAAAGTCGGCGAATTCAGTAATAAGTTGTTTGCGATATTTACTTCCGGTTCTTTAATATCAAATTGATAATAAACAGGAAAACGATGGCACCAATAGCGCCGGTCAGTATGGATCCAATCCAGCCTGCGCCAAGATGTATGCCAATTAGCCCTAATAACCATGAGCCAATAAAACCGCCAATAATTCCCACTACAATATTCCAGAGAAGACCAAGGCCACTGCCTTTGTAAATTATACTTCCCAGCCAACCGGCAATTGCACCAATGATAAGAATTCCAATAATTTCCATTTTTTTTGATTTAAATGATTAGTAAAAATGTTAATTTATATTTTGTAAGCTAAATTATCCGGCAATATCTACATTTCTTAATATCCAAATCAAACTTTTTTCAGTTCCATAACGCGATATTCAGTTTTGTAAGTTTGCTGTTGGTCTATTTTGCAGTTACTGATTTTTATTCCATTTCGGGAAATTATTTTTAAAACCTTGGCGGTTTCAGACTTCTCAAATGTATTGCATTATTATATCAACCCTTAAAAAGACATTATTCAAATTATATATGACTAAAATTGAACCATATAGGCTTGGGATGCCGGAGTTCCGACTCCGGCATCTTTTCGACGGAATCGGTATTACTCCCTTCGGTCGTTACCGTTGGTTCCGTCGTCCCGTATTTCCTTCATTCCGTCATTTTATAGAATGCCTGGTAGCAGTTAAACAGAATACGGTAGCCGGTTAATAATTAATGCGTCAGCATTTATTCACTATGTGTACTTCCCAATAGCATTTTTTCCCTTCCTGAACTGAAAAAACAGTAAAACTATGTGAATTTATAGCGTTTAAAAACATGTATCCGAGAAATCAATCCATATAAATTCTAAAGTAAATATAACACACATCTGCGATTCAGTCGGGTTGCTGTTTTTATGTTTGTTAATCTTCCTTTTCCGATCGATGTAATTCTACCACCATCTATCCCGTGTAGGTTTATCAGCACATTTTTAATGACATCCGAACGGTTTTGACTTAATTTCTGGTTATAATCGGAATCACCTACATAATCGGCGAAACCGTGTATTTCCAACTTCAATGAAGGGTCGGTTTTCATTTTTTTTGCTACCAGCTTAATTATAGCATAAGCATCATCGCTCAATTCAGTTTCATCAAATTCAAAAAAAACATATCCAAAACTCTCATCGTCTGTATCCTGAATTGTTTCTCTTATTTTGGAGGTATTTTTTAGAATATTCGATTTTTTGATTTTTTCTTCAGGCGCTCTATCTGTATAATCGGTAGTCTGTGTTGTTTTTTTATAATTATCTGTGTATGTTTGAGTTGACTGAGCCGGAATATTGCTGAGCATTGCTTCAATTTTTTCGATTTTAGGTTTCACAATGTCTAACTCTCTACGCAACGAGTCTACTGTTCCTTGCAAAGAGTCTGCAACTGTTTTGGCTTGTAGCGCAGTAACCATATCTTTTTCAGGATAAAACGATCTTACATTTAAATTGCGTACGTGTTCTTTTTTGCTTGTTTTAAGTTTCCAGCGCAAATGTACAGTGCCAAGCTCAATGTAATCGTTGGTTACGCCTTTATAATCGTACGATGTGCTTCCTTCCAGGTTATCCTTATTGTGTGCACGATATTGTACTTTAACTCCTAACGCCAAAAACTTCGTAAAATTATACTCCCAAACCACTCCTACTGGTATGGTTTGAGCCAGTCTGATACCCGTAGATGTTCCCGGGTCAGCATCATTTGTATGAAAAACAGAATTATAGGCGGCTAACCCTATACCCAAAGTCCCATACAAAGCCCATTTTGTATCCATATCTTTTGATAATAGATTCAGAATATTAACAGAAAAGTATCCATTCAGATGATTCATGTTGCTCGTAAAGAAATTATCCTCTTTTTTCGCACTCAAAGGTAAATGATAAAACTCAACTCCGAGTCCTATAAAAGGATTGAAAGTATATTCGACAGAACCACCGTAAGATAACTGGTACTCAGTATTCTGAATAAGATCGTTATAAAACTGTGACATATCTCCGTCATACTGGTTCGTTCCTGCTTCAACTGTAAACGACCATTTATAGGGTTCGGGTTTTGGTTGGGCAAAAATTACCGGCACAAAAAACAGAGCCGGAATAAACAATAAAATTTTTTTCATGATTTATTCTTATAAATAGGAAATGGTTAAATTAAATTAATAATACTGTTCTTACCATCCTGCAACCCCATTGGTAGTTGATCGGCTGTTTCTAATATCTTATTACTTTATATTGAGATTGTTATGATGTATACTTGTTACAATTTATTGTTAAAAATACAGGTAAAATCAGGAATTCAATATTTCGGGCTGTAAAAATATATAAAATATTTGAATTATTGTATTACAAGCAGCTTATTTATACGTAATTGTAATAATTATTTTTTATGCTTATCCGCAAAGCGAGCTATTTTTAACTCCGAAGGAGTTGTATTTTCATAACCTTAAGGTTAGCAAACCGTAACTTAAGTTAAAAAATAAATAGATAATCTTGCCTGAAAGGCATGATTATCATTGTTTTCCTGCCTTTCAGGCAGTGTTGTTTTTTTTTACCTATAACCGAAAGTCATTGACTTACGGTTTTGAAAATCAGACTTTTCAAGTCTTGGGAGAATATTGGGATATTATGCGGATAACCATTTTATTTTTTACTGATTATCGCAATGTATAATTTTTAATTACAGTGAACTTAACTCTTGTCAAATGGGTTATAAACATGACTACAATCCTGCGACAGAAATATTTGTAACCTGATATAAATTATATTGAAATAAAATGCAACGACTGAATCTTGTTATTTGGTGTTTTAGGCGTTTTTAAGTGTAATCAGTTTTTTTGCTAACGTCCATCGAAATTATGAATAAAGGTTAAAATTATGACAATATATATATTTTTTTGATTTTTCTATGTGTATATTGTAAATTATATGTAATTTTATGCACTTTTTCTTTGTTGTTATTTTTGTGTTTAATTTATAAATGTAATAATAACAAGAATTGTAATAATAAGTTGAACCATTTTACGGTTTTATTTACTTTCATGAGTTTTTGTTTTCCATGAAATGTGATTTCAGAAAAATTATCGGGTTATTGATAGTACTAAATTTATTTACCGAAAGAAAAAAATACAGACCAAATTTTATAATCCTATATGGAAAATATGGAAAAAAAATATCAAACTATTTACATCTTGTTGTTCGTTATTGTTGCAGGTTTTATTCTATTGCTTTTATTCACACCCTTGGGAGAAGGCTTGCATAAATCGATGACGGTCTATAATGTAGAAAGCACCAGCGTTAATTTTGGAGGCAAGATAGCCAATGCTCCCAGAATTAAAGCATCGCAACCCTATATAAAATCCGAAGACGAAATAAAATCATCATCGGATTATCCGAAATATTCACAATCAATTGCATCAAGGAAAATTAGTCAAGCTCAAAATTCAGGGAATTTCGATTATAGCGGGGTAACGGGCAAAAATAATAATGAATTACAAAACCGTGGAAATGGGATGGGTACAACAAGCATGGGTGTTTACGCTATGCGGAAAAACTCGGACGCCGAGATAAGTTCGACCGTTGGAGGAAATGCCAATAGCCCTTTTTCTACTACAACCGGAAATACAGGTCCTGTCATGCAAAAAGTCCCCAATGATGGAGTAGATAATACAGGTCCCGACCCCGGTGGCGATGTAGGCAATATAATAATCCCTGTGGGTGATGGTTTACCTGTTTTGTTGCTAATGACAATTTTGTACCTGTTTGTAATTAAAAAGAGGACTAAAATTTTATCTAACGATTTCCCCAAAAGACAACTAAAACGTTAAATATAAGATTGTAACGGGGGAGGTAAAAATCGCTTGTTCCTTCAACTTAAAATACTAAATCCGTAAGCAGATTATTCATTACTGATTAAGATAGATATGTGAAAATTGGTTTAGCCGGT
>DIFH01000002.1 GCA_002427615.1 Paludibacter sp. UBA5753 | reverse complement strand
GTACCCTTTTCAATTAATATAAACACACGTGCAGCACTTTCATACATAAAAGATAGTAAACAAAGATCTCGCAATCCTTGATCCGTTATTCTGTTCGGCTGTTTCAAAAGTAATTTTATCCCATCTACCGTAAGGTAAGAGATTACTTTTTCTTCGCATCTTTTACTTGGTATTGAAGCTATCTCTTGACTTTTAAATAGAATGCTCGGACATTTGTACTGTAAGTATTTTACAAAAGTTGTGATCGCAACTAAACGCTGATTTCTGGTACTATTTCCACATTTTCGGCATACTTGTAACCAATCAAGAAAGCCAAGGATATTATCTTTATTTATGTCCTCCAAAGAAATTCTATCCGCATCTCTATTCTTCACTTCTTTCATATATTTCAAAAGGAGTAAAAATGTATAGCTATAGGATTTTACAGTATTGTTGCTATTTCCTTTTTCAGCAATAAGATAATTAGTCAGGAAGTCCGTGAGGTAATAAGCAAAATCGGTTATCTTTTTCATTGCATAATGATTGAAGGTAAAATATCCATATAAATACTAGAGCCATCCTTTAATAATTCTGGATAAAGATCAGCCGTCAACTTTACATATCTTTCAGTTGATTCTAATGATTGGTGTCCAAGATAAGTTGATAAATATGGCCATGAACAGTACAAATCCAGACCTTCCTCAGATAGTTTAACAAAAGAATGGCAAGCCATGGTGTGCCTCAAATCATGAAGACGAGGGCACTTTCTGATGCCGTTTGATGGTATTCCGGCTGCAATAAGTATTCGTGCAAAACGGATACTTATTACATTCCGTTTTAATCGATCTCCGGAAGGTGTAATAAAGAATGGCGTATTTTTCCACCCTTGCAGTTCATCTCTAAGTTTTACTATATTATGCTTATGACGCAGATATTCTAAACATACAACGGACAAAGAGTCATTAAAGGGGACAATTCTGTCTTTCTTGTTTTTGGGATCTTTCAAAATAAGATATTTTTTCTCTAAATCAACATCTTTTTCATCAAGTTGGATACATTCTCCAATTCTTATCCCTGTAGCATAAAGCATCCTGATAAGACACGGTAATACCAGGATTGGTGTTTGAGAAGACCACACTTTCAGTTCCACATTATCACATGCCGCAAAAATACGGTTCATTTCATCGTGAGTATAAATATAAGGTATATACTGGCAATCAGGATACTTCGGTAAAGGAGCAATATATGCTTTGATTCCGATCGTTCTTAGATAGCTGGAGAACTGATTCAGGCAAACAATACGATGATATTTAGTCAACGGCATTTCATATTTGCTGAGATTTATCCAGTTGTCAAATAACGTTTTATCTAATAATGGATATTTAAAATTAGAAATTAAGATCATTTTATCAAAACGCCGAAGCATCTCTTCCTCTGATCTAAACTTATAACCTAGTGACCTTTTCATTTCAACAAATTCAGTCAGGTCTTTTGCAAAATAACTTTCAAAATAAGGTTTCATCTAAATACTCCTCCTTTCTGTTCATAAAATGAACCAGTTACTGGTGGTACGTCCAATGAACACATTCTCAGATGTTCCTCATTTATACGTATGTAGTGTTTTGTCGATTCTATATTCTTATGCCCTAACACCTCTGTTATGACAGGCAGTGGCAGTTGTTTGTTCAATAGCTCTTTTACTAAACTATGACGAAGGGCATGACAACCATGTCTCCGCTTCTCATCAGATAATCCAGCTTTGGAAAAATACCTTTGAACCATACTGCTGATTGCTTGAGACCTCATTGGCAGATGTGGAGATAAGGCAAGCAAAAAAACATACTGTTCGCTTGATTTTACACGACTGTATTGTATGTAATCCAAAATTGCATTGCCGATGTTTGCTAATAATGGAAAAGTAATTGATTTTCCTGTTTTGTACTGTGTTACATGAATTGTACAAGACTCCCAATTTAGATTATCAAACTTAAGAAAAGCAATATCAGAAGCCCTCAAGCCTAATTTTACTGCAAGTAAAAGTATTGCATAATCCCGTTTTCCTACTTCTGAACCCCTATCAACGGAGCCCAACAATTTTACGATTTCCATTTCTGTATAATAAGATGGTAATTTACTATCTCTCACATAATGGTCTTTGGGTACATATCTGGCTATATTCGTGTCAATAAGTTCTTGGGTATAAGCATAGTCAAAGAATTGACGTAAATCAGTTAAAGTATCATGAATCTTTGCAGGATGATTCGAGTTCAATGTTCTTATATAATCTATAATATCCCTTGGATTAATTTCGCTCATTGATTGTATGTTACGACCAATTAAAAAAATATCGAATGAACTAAGATGAGACTCAATCTTATCCAATGTGTTAGATTTTAGATTTCTATATTCTTTAATTTGGAGAAATTTTTTCATGCATGCTCCAATTTCTCCATCAAAATAGCGCACCTTCTGTTTAGGTACTATTTTACCGGTTTCAACAAATTCCTGCAAAACAAAAACAGCTTTCTCTATTAATTTCTCGTTTGTACTGAGTTGATGGTGGGCTCGACCGTGATAAAAATCAGAAAGGTACATGCTACATACTTTTACATTAAGGATACTAAATCCTTTTTCCTTCATAAAATTGCTTATGACTAACCATCGAGAGCGATAGTGTCTAAGCGTAACATAACGATAGTTTAGATTATCTTTTAGGTAATCACATGCTGCATTTGCAGCCTCTTCGTAAATAAATAATTTTTGCATAATATTTTTTATTTAAACTAAACCAACATTGATTTAGCCTATAATATTATGCAAACTTTATTAGATATAAAAATAATGGAATTTACTGATAAACATACAATTACAATTACAAACTTCGCATAATGTAAATGTTAGGATAATCGGCAATTGTTGGTTCTCCAATCACATCGAACCAGCTTTCTACGGGCAACTGACTGGAAATAATGGTTGCAGCCCGCCCATGTCTGTCTTCAATCATTTCCATTAAATCCAATTGTTGCTGATTGTCCAAATGAGTAAGCCCGAAATCATCCAATATCAGCAAGTTGGTTTTAGCCAGTTTGTCGAAGAATTTCAAGGAAGAACCTTCTATTCTTGCCATTTTGGAACGGAGCAATAATTTTTGAGCATTGGCGTATTCCACCGAATATCCTTGCGCGCAAGCCTGTTGTCCAAGTGCAGAGGCAAGAAAACTTTTTCCGCAACCGGCCGATCCGGTTATCAATACGGCTTCACCTTTTTCGATATACCGTCCCATTGCCAGGGAGGAAACCAGCGATTTATCCAATCCTCTGGAAGGATCGAAGTTCAGTTCTTCTATCGAAGCCTGATAACGGAAATGAGCGCTTTTCACAAGGCGGGAAAACCTTCGATTGCCGCGTTGCTCCTGTTCTGCCTGTAGTAACAGTTCCAGCCCTTCGGACAAGGAGAGTTCGTGGGTTCTGCGTGTTTCCAGCATAATCTTCCAACTCTGCGCCATGCCTTGCAAGCGCAATTGAGTCATTTGTGTTTCAATTTGTGTCATGTTTTTTTATTTAAAATTTAGTGATTGTTGATTGTGTGCAAAATACGCTTTACCCCTGATATTTGAGTGAACCGGTAATGGTTTTTCGCAAACGGGTTGAGGCTGCTCTGTCATTTTGTTGGTAAGAATGTTGTTTATAAACCGATAGGAATAGTTTTGATTATCAATAGCCAGTTGACAGGCTTTTTCAAAAGTATCCGGTTGTGTTTTGCGTTGCAGGCTCAGCAGCCCGTCACAGCTGCGATACAGTTGTTCGGGATGTCGTCCGCTCTGATTGAACATAAGCTCTACCAGGAGAGCAAAAACAGGGGAAGATTTGGCTGCCTGTTTAGCATAAAATGCCGGACTTCTATCCAGATAATGTTTATGATGAGAACACAAATGGTCCTCTACGGTAGAATAAGCCCCTTGACGGTAGTTTCGTGCATGCGAAGCAACTAACTCGCCTTTGACGTAAATGCGAACCATCGAGCGGGTAAATATAAGTTTCGCCTGCATACCGGTATAGGCAAAAGGAACACTGTAATAATGCTTATCCTGAGCCAAATACACGTGGTTGTTTTTGCCTACTTTCAACTCCCGGTAATACTTCAGTTCAAAGGCTGTTTGGGGTAGCGGCTGTAAAAGCATTTTTTCTTCGGCCAAAAACTTTTCTTCCCGTGAATAGGGTTTTTGCTGCATACGGGTTTGTGTATGTTCCTTATTTTTTTGGCTTATGGCTGCATTAAGCGAGGCTAAATCGAAAAACTGTTGGTTACGCAACTTGGCATACACTCTCCCGTAAATGAGTTTTACCTGATTTTCCACAAGGGCTTTATCCTGTGGTTTGCGTACCCGGGCAGGGATGACCGTGAAGTTGTAATGATTGGCAAAATCTTCCAATGCACGGTTTATTTCAGGGTCGTAACGGTTGGCTTTTACAATGGCAGCCTTGAGATTATCGGGGACTAAAACAAGCGGAACTCCGCCAAAATAAGCCAGAGCGCAAGATAGAGCATATAGAAAATCTTCGATACTTTGACTGCGAACGGCCATGGCAAAACTATAGTCGGAATAGGGCAAACAAGCCACAAATACCTGACAATAAATGATCTCGCCCGTCTGCGGATCAATGTACGAGAGTTTATCGCCTGCAAAGTCAACAAACAACTTCTCACCCGGAGTATGGTTCAATACCATGCTTGGTTTACGGGCAATGAGTTGCTGCGACAAATGATAACAGAATTGCGTATAACCATACCCTTGCTCTTGCTCCCGGCGATACTCTTGCCATAAAATCCGACGGGTTACGTGTTTGCGTTTTAACTCGCTCTCATAATAGCCCAGTCGAGACTTGAAGTACTCAAACCTGCCATCTGAATAGGCCGGATTACCGGCATGAAAACGTACTTCCAAAATTGGGTCATCCAATCCAAGAAGCGTATCAAT
>DIFH01000067.1:3713-3989 GCA_002427615.1 Paludibacter sp. UBA5753 | reverse complement strand
ATGTTGCCAAACAAATGTTCGTAATCTTAACCCATTTTGCAGCAAATCCAGCCAAAAAAAATTGTTGTTCAGTAAGTTCCGAGTCTTCTACTTCAGATTTGTGTACTACAGATTTTTTCTTTTTGAAGGGTGTGTATTTGTATTTCAGGGCATCGTATAGTTGTATTACTTTTTGATTGGGGTCTGAACAACGTCTTATTTTGATTACTTCTTCAATATGATTTTGAGCCAGTGTGCTAACCGCTTTTTGGGTGTTCATTATGCGAACGATTTCAC
>DIFH01000067.1:0-3509 GCA_002427615.1 Paludibacter sp. UBA5753 | reverse complement strand
CTAAGGTTGTTCTCAGGAAATAGACGCCGCTTCGTGCATTTATATCCACATCGGGTTTTATGTTCCATTGAATGGCGGTTGCCAGTTGTTTTTTCTGCGTTTCAATCAATTGATTTTCCTGGTCTTCCTGCTTGTTTTGATTCTCACCATTTTTATTTTTATTCCTCTGTTTGCTTTTTGGTTGAACGTATTCCGTTGTTTGAATCTCAATATCAAAATAACGAGCGATAGAAGGATATTTTCCTTTGAGTTTTCCGATACGTTCGTGAACTTTGTCTAATTGCTTCACGCCGGATTTCTTGGTCAGGCTGTCGGCTATTTTCTGCATTCCCTCTTCAAAGCGTTGGCGGAACTGCTCATTCATCGAACGCTCCTTGAGTTCTTTGGTATGACTTTCCACTTTGAGATAATAATCCGTGTTTTTATCTGATTTTACGCGGCAAAGGTCTATTTTCTGCTTCTTGTTATCGGTAACCGTTATTGTTGGTGTATCGGCTTCAAGCGTATAATTCTTCAAACTGGAACGGCTTACACACATATAATCGTAGCCCTTTTCACGTATCATCTTCAGGTTATCCTCCGTGGCAATACCTGCATCAATCACTACCAATGCTTTTTTGGCTGAACCCGAAGTTTTTATCCTGAGTTTATTAATCATGGACTCCAATGTTTTGGGGTCGGACATGTTCCCTTCCAATATGGCTGAGTATTTGATAAATCCTTGCGGATTGATTACCAAAGCCAACACCACCAGTTTGGCATCGCTGCGTTTCTCTTTGCTTCGACCGAATTTGGCTAACCCGCTTGTTTGTTTTCGTCCCTCAAAGTACGTGTTGGTCAAGTCGTAAAGCATGATTCTATCCTCTATGTCAAATAATTCGTTCGTTGTATGCGATAAGTGTTCTTCCAGTTCATCCTTGTGTTTATACAGCTTTCCGGCAATGGCATACAACCGGTCTTTGGTTATTTTATCCATATCATAACCCGTTACTTCGCATACGGCGGAATTCTCTTTTATCCAACGAGAGGTTTCAAATTCTGAAGCCGGATATACCGCCCGGCTGATAATATGTGTTTGAGCTAATCGTATCTCCTGATCACTCCAACCCTGTGATTCCAGAAATGTACGGATTTGCAATTGTTCGGTGGCTTGATACGATAACCATTCTGCACCTATTTCCCGAACATCTTTGTTCCGGATACTGTTTAAATCGATTATCTCCAAGTCTTTACCTTTGGCATAAGGTTTCTTCCTGGGTTTCTCCTGAAGAACATCAATGCGCTTTTCGGCTACCTATCTGTTGTAATACTCTTCAACATGTCGATTAACGACAGGGTCATTGCTAACCGGCATTTCGAACAAAAGCTGTTGAACATTCTCTACTCGTTGGGTCAATATCTTTTGTATCAAATTCAGTTGGTCGGTAGTCAATCCCTCACCGTCCAGAAATCCTACGTTCAGCATCGTGCGATGACAAACTCTACCTTCGCTATTGCGATAGCTTTCCACTAAGCGGTAATACCAATCGGATTTGCCTGTGTGCGGATTATGTCTGCCTGAGAACTTGAAATACATGAACGCAAAGTAACCGATTTTTTAAAATCCTGTCAATACCCCCCTGTGTACTACAAATGAATTTTCAACATATGCTTATTCTGATTTTAAGCACCTTACACAATATCACCTCCTCAAAAACAATCCAAACCGTTAAATACAAGCTGATTTAACCACGTTTTTAACTATACTTTAACACTACAGGATGAGAAAGCTGCAAATTGGGTTAATGTCGTATTCACACTCTTAATCGCACCAAAAGGAATTGAAATATCACGCCCCCGACCTTCCCGGAAAAACCTCCTAACTCTTAATCGCACCAAAAGGAATTGAAATAAATAGAACTTATCGAAAAGAAAAAGGAATACAATACTCTTAATCGCACCAAAAGGAATTGAAATACATTTCCAGTTAAGTCCCAGTATCGGCAGTCGTATTCTCTTAATCGCACCAAAAGGAATTGAAATTAGGCGGTTGCGCCTCGATATTCCTGGTCAAACTCTCTTAATCGCACCAAAAGGAATTGAAATGTGAGTTCTTTTGATAACTCAGAACGGTTGATTTTGCTCTTAATCGCACCAAAAGGAATTGAAATATGATAATTCGGCTTTTTAAGCGATCGGCTATGTCTCTTAATCGCACCAAAAGGAATTGAAATCCAATTTGCTGTATTCAGCCTCGTACTGTAAATTTGACTCTTAATCTCACCAAAAGGAATTAAAACTGATTATAGACGTACCTATTTTTTGTACCGATTCTTTTGTAAGAAGGATTCGGTTTTATTATTCAAATAATAGCACAAAACGATGTTTTAGAAAGTGATGATAGTCAACAATTTTTGTTGACGGGTGTTTAGTAATGAAGTAAAAGCATTTTATATGGTTTTTTTGAAGTAATTTTGGAGATTTTTAATACAGATAATGAAACAAAATAAAAAGACAGTAGGACACATTGCTTTACTGTTTGTAAATATATTTTTTGGCATTAATCTTTCGGTATCGAAAGAATTATTAGATGGCACGCTCAGTCCGCTAAACATAAATTTCCTGCGTTTCTTGTTTGGAACAGTGGCTTTTTGGATGTTATCTATACTAAAGCATGAGAAAGTAAGTAATAAAGATATGCTGTTGTTGTTTGCAGGATCTATGCTTGGCTTGTTGGGCAATCAAATCTTCTTTGTTCAGGGACTATCGCGTACCTCTATTATTGACGCATCGATTATTTCCACCACAGTGCCCATTATCACCATGATATTGTCGGCCATGGTACTTAAAGAACCACTTACCTGGGTAAAAGCACTGGGTGTATTTACGGGAGCATCTGGTGCCGTTTTTCTTGTAATATCATCACACGGCGGTTCAAATCCTTCGGGTAACATAACAGGTGATTTACTTTGTTTTATGAGTGCATTGTCGTTTTCGGCCTTTCTGGTAGTCACCAAAAATGTTACCCAGCGCTATTCGTCGGTTACGGTGATGAAATGGATGTTTTTATTTGCATGTATACTTATTCTTCCGTTCAGTACGGATGAATTAACAGCTGTCCACTGGGAATCCTTCGATAGTAACAAATGGTTTTCGTTGGGTTTCCTGTTGATTTTTGCCACTGTTATTCCTTATCTGTTGATACCTGTCGGGCAGAAACTACTCCGTCCCACCACACAGGCGATGTACAACTATGTTCAACCTAACCTGGACAAGCCAGAACCAAAAAGGAAAAAATTAGTATTTTTGTAGTATGAAACTACTTACAGAAACTTACGCAAAAGCAATAGCCTTCTCACTTTCATGTTTTGACAGGCTAATCATAACAGGCACATTACCAGAAATCTCTTATGGAAGCGGTATGACGAGTTATTTATTTCAAAAAGGGATAAAGATATTTGATTATCCGAAGTTTGCAGAACCATTTAAAGAGTTGATCCGTAGTAATGCTGAATCTATTGCAAAAGAGA
>DIFH01000003.1:3167-6968 GCA_002427615.1 Paludibacter sp. UBA5753 | reverse complement strand
TCAACGATTTTTATGTAAGTTTGCACAAACAAATTAAAATAATCAGATGACATATCTTCGAAAACCCGATTGGTTAAGAACCAAACTATATAGCGAATCAAATTTTTCACATGTAAGCCAAGTTATTAAACAGCACGGACTTCACACCATTTGCACAAGCGGCCGGTGTCCGAATCAAAGTGAATGCTGGAGTAGGGGAACAGCCACATTAATGATTGCAGGCGATATATGCACCCGTTCGTGCAAGTTTTGTAACACGATTACCGGTCGCCCGCTTCCGCTTGACCCGGAAGAGCCCCGTAAAGTGGCTGAGTCGATAAAATTAATGGAATTGCGCCACGCAGTAATAACTTCCGTCGATAGGGACGATTTGAAAGACCACGGCGCCAATCATTGGGCCGAAACTATCCGCAGCGTGAAAACAACCAATCCGGAAATAACTTTGGAAGTGTTGATTCCCGATTTTGATGGAAGAGAAGATTTGATTGATTTGATTATCAATGAAAAGCCGAACATCATTTCGCACAATTTGGAAACTGTTCGCCGGTTGACTCCTCAGATAAGAACGAAAGCTAAATATGATACAAGTCTGAAAGTGTTAAATTATATAGCTTCGAAAGGTGTGAAAGCAAAAACAGGCATCATGCTCGGGCTTGGCGAAACCGAAGAAGAAGTGCTACAACTGATGGATGACGCATTGAAAAACGGTTGCAGCATTATGACCATTGGACAATACATGCAACCGTCGCGTAAAAATGTAGCAGTAACTGAATATATTCATCCTGATAAATTTGCTGAATACAAGCAAATTGCATTACAAAAAGGCTTTAGCCAGACTGAAAGCGGTCCGTTTGTCCGGTCGTCGTACTATGCGGAAAAACATGTTTAGTTGATAGCTAAGAATTCAATTAACCTGTTCAACTTTCAAATTTTCACCACATACACCTGTCCGGTTTCATAACGAATGATACGGACGGGTGTTCCTTTTTCGATAAATCCATCTTCCGAAACGGCATCATAAGTTTTTCCATCGACTTGAACTTTGCCCGAGAGGCGCAAAACAGTGGAAGCGACTCCGTTTTTCCCGATTAATTTTTTGGCTTCCATCGACACGCCGATATAACCTGACTGATTGTCGAGCGTTTTCACGAGCGCTACCTTATGGAAAATGCCTTTTGTCCCGATTTTACTGCTTATATAAACAACGAGCACAAACGCCAGGGATATGCCTCCGATTACCGTGAGTAATGCTTTGCCTGTCGCGCCCGTTTCAACGGGTCTAAAATCAAAATCGACATTGTTCAGTAAACTGAGCGTTAGTCCTGCAATTATCAGGATTATTCCCGAAATGCCTGCTATGCCGAATCCGGGAATTACAAACAGTTCGAGTGAGAGGAGTACAAGCCCAATGATAAATATCAGTATTTCCCAATTGGCAGCAAGCCCATCGATATAAAGTGGCGCAAAATAAAGTAGGGCGGCTGTGATGGCAATACCCAGCGGAAAACCTATTCCAGGAGTTTGCAGTTCGAAGTAAATGCCCCCGACAATCAGCATAATCAACAAACCCTGAATTACAGAACTCATTAAAAAACCTTTAATATTATCCCAGCCTGTTGGTTTAAATATAACAAGTTTGTAATCTTCAATTTTTAATTGTTTTTCGATTACTTCCTCTACATTTTCGGCAACGCCTTCGCAATAATGGTATTTTATTGCTTCCTGAGCAGTGAATGTGAGCGTTTTGCCCGAATCGATTATGCCTGGAATCACTGTACGATCGTCGACCATAGCTTCGGCTATCAGGGGGTCGCGTTTCCATTGATAAGTCGTGTCTTTGCCATTGATTATCGTGTCTTTGCCATGAGATTCGGCAGTGGCACGCATGGTGGCACGCATGTACGACTGGTATTTATCGGGCATTTTGGCGCCCGTTTCGTTCACAACAGTGGCTGCCCCTATGCTCGACCCCTGCCGCATGAAAATCTTATTACACGCGATGGCAATTAATGCACCGGCCGAAGCTGCATTATTGTCCACAAAAACATAAACCGGAATTTTACTGTTGAGTATTTTTGTTCGGATTGAATCGGCATACAAAACCTCACCTCCATAGGTATTCATGTGAATAAGAATGGCATCTGATTTATTATCAACGGCTTCCTGAAAACCCTTCTGGATATAAAGCCAGGTTGTACTACCTATTTCTTTCTTTATATCAATTTTGTATATCAGCTTTTCAGCCGCATTTATAGTATCTGAAATAATTGTAAACGTTACAAATATTAAACAAATATAAAACTTTCTCATCTTGGCATTAATTTTTGTTCAAATGTACACAATTATAAAAAAAAACATCTACATTTGTAGAGAAAATAAAACACTGAAATTTTCGAAAGAGTTCTTTATTTTGCATTATTCAGTATAGACAACTGACAATCAATTACTTGTTTTTGTTTCAAAAAAAGTTTTTTTTTAATTACCTTTTAAAAGAACAATTCACAATTAAGAGTTAAAAGGCTTAATTGAATTTATTCACACGTAAAACTTGAAAAGTATGAAAAACGTTCAAATTGAAAACGATCTGGTAGCGTTACAAAGTAATATGCGTAACTTTGCTTTTTCACTCACATTAAATCGTGATGAAGCTGAAGACCTGTTACAGGACACTACATTAAAAGTATTGGATAATCAGGAAAAGTTTACTGACAATGTCAATTTCAAAGGTTGGGTACTGACGATTATGAAGAATATCTTCATAAATAATTATCGAAAAATTGTTCGCAATCAGACCGTTGTTGACAAAACCGAAGACTTACACCACCTGAACTTACCACAAAATTCAGGTTTCGACAGTCCAGAAGGTTCTTATGCTATTGGAGAGATAACCAACAGCATCGAAGCTTTTGCCGATGAGTACCGAATTCCTTTCTCAATGCACATACAGGGATTTAAGTACGAAGAGATTGCTCAAACCATGAATTTACCTATTGGAACGGTAAAAAGCAGGATTTTTCTTGCCAGAAAACGTCTGCAGGAACAGCTTAGAGATTATCGTTATTAAAACACTTATTCTTTTTCACAAAGCCGAAGAACTTCTCTTCGGCTTTGTTGTTAATATAATAGGGATAATTGTTGTTTCTATTTTGTATTCATCAATTATTTTTATGTACATGACAAAAAATAACAGGAACACAGTTAACATGGATGTTAGCTGATTTATAGTTATTAATGAAACGGCTTAAATTCTGATTCTATTTACTACATAAAGGATGGATGATCGGTAGCGGTTGAAAATCAGTTGACTTTACTTGTGAAGTCGAAAATCTGTTATTGAATCCGGAATATTTCAACTTGGCTAATCAGTTTAATCTGACTTATCCGCGTTTCTATTCTTACAAATTATTGAAGTAATTATTTAATTTTCTGCATAATACATTTTTATGTCATGTGCTAAACAATTATTTATACTGATCGTTTTAAAAACAAAGCATTTAAAGTTTCAATATCTATTTTTTTTATGAACACGGCTATTGTAATGCTTGGATCAAATGTTAATCAGGAGCAGAACCTGATTTTGGCAAAGGAAAAATTAAGCGAATTTTTCGAAATTCTCGATGAAAGTTCCATCCTCATTACAAAACCTGTCGGCAAAAAATACAATACAGATTTTCATAACCAGGCTATTAAGATTTTATCGGACGACACGGCTAAAGAAACCGCCTTGCATTTTAAACAGATAGAAAACGAGATGGGACGTTCGCCTTTGACTAATCAAATGGGTGAAGTTCCGATTGATAT
>DIFH01000003.1:0-2992 GCA_002427615.1 Paludibacter sp. UBA5753 | reverse complement strand
CTATTTTTACATCAATACACATTTACCTCAATTATCTGCCGATATAAACTTGTTTTTTCATAAATTTTGAGTAGCTTTGTGAGTTTTCCTGCAGAAAATTGAACGTATTACGATAATTTATTGATAATCATGAAACATTTTCCACCATCAGAGCTAATCATCAACAGCGATGGAAGTATTTTCCACCTTCATTTAAAGCCCTGGCAATTAGCCGATAATATTATACTTGTAGGCGATCCGGGCCGAGTGGCTTTGGTGGCAGCCTATTTCGACACGCAGGAATGTTCGGTGTCGAGCCGTGAATTTAACACAATCACAGGAAGTTATAAAGGTAAACGTATTTCGGTAGTTTCAACCGGAATCGGCACTGATAATATCGACATTGTGATGAATGAACTGGATGCTTTAGCCAACATAGACTTCGATACCCGTACCGAAAAAACCGAATTCCGTCAACTGAGCATAATACGTATTGGTACTTCGGGCGGAATGCAACCTGAAATTCCATTAGGAAGTTTCCTTATTTCCGAGAAATCGATTGGGTTCGATGGTATGCTGAATTTTTATGCCGGTCGCGACCTGGTGAGTGATTTGCCTTTTGAAGCTGCCATGAAAAAACATCTCGACTGGAATCCACAACTCGCAGCTCCTTACGTGGTGGATGCCGACAAAGAACTTGTTGACAAAATAGGCCGCGACGATATGTTGCGTGGCGTTACCATTTCGGCTAACGGTTTTTACGGACCGCAGGGCAGGGTATTGCGTATCGATTTGGCCGATATGCATATCAACGACAAAATTGAAAGTTTTCGTTTCGGAAAATATAAGATTACCAACTACGAAATGGAAAGCTCGGCTATTGCAGGGTTGTCGAAACTTATGGGACACAAAGCCATGACCGTTTGCTGCATTATTGCCAACCGAAGGGTAGAAGCTGCCAATACCGATTACAAGCCTTATATCGAAAAATTGGTTGCAACGGTTTTGGATAGGATTTAGTTTTTTAAAGGTTATAAGGTTTGCCGACTTTGAATAGTTCTAAAAATTTCCGATTCTGAATTGAAAATATGATTACCGATAAAACATCATACCACGACTATCTGAAGTGCGATTTGAAAGCTTACGGGCTTGAAAAATTGTCGCTTTACAATTATTTCAGGATGGATAATTTGAGATTTCAGCGTCAGTTGCGTAAAATGGAATATCTGCATAACTGTAAAAGAAAAAATCCTGTCAGCCGGCTTTATCTTTTCATCCTTGAAGTTATCAATCATCGATTGGAAACGCGGTTGGGATTTACGATACCTAAAAACGTGTTTGATTCCGGTTTGTGCATAGTTCATCACGGTACAATCGTGATAAGTCCCAAAGCTAAAGTGGGTAAAAACTGTAGGATTCATCCATCAACATCGATTGGAGACTATCATGGAGCGCCCACCATCGGCAACAACGTATATATTGGCCCCGGTGCAAAGATTTTCGGTAACATATCTATTGGCAATAATGTTGCTGTTGGAGCCAATGCCGTTGTAAACTCTAATTTTCCTGACAATGTAACAATAGGAGGAATTCCGGCTGCGGTTCTGTCACAGAAATCATCGATAGAAACCGGCGTATATCCTGAAAGTATTTTTAAAAGTTAAAAAATGAATACAACAACTATAACTGCCATATCTACTGCTCCCGGAATAGGTGGAATTGCCATTATTCGGGTATCGGGACCGGATACCATCGAACATTGCAATGCTGTTTTTCGACCTAAAAAAAGATCGATTCAATTGCTCCAACAAGTAGCCAATACCGTTGTTTACGGAAATATTGTTGACTCCCGAAATGAGATTGTTGATGAAGTGTTGCTGACAGTTTTTCGTACACCTCACTCGTTCACGGGCGAAGATGTAGTTGAAATATCATGCCACGGATCGGTTTATATTCAGCAACGCATTCTTCAATTATTAATTGAACAGGGCTGTATCTTGGCCAAGCCGGGTGAATTTACCCAACGCGCTTTTCTGAACGGAAAAATGGACTTATCGCAAGCCGAAGCCGTAGCGGATTTGATTGCCTCTACTTCGGCAGCATCGCATCGCATGGCGTTGAACCAGATGCGGGGAGGTTTTTCCAATGAGTTGATAAAACTACGCTCACAACTGCTCGAATTTGTTTCGTTGGTGGAACTCGAACTCGATTTTTCGGAAGAAGATGTGGAATTTGCCGATCGCAGTCAACTGAAACTTTTGGCGACTCAAATTGAACAACTCATTTCGAATCTTTCTGAATCGTTTCGCGTGGGTAATGCCCTGAAGAATGGTATTCCCGTGGCATTGGTGGGTGAAACCAATGTGGGTAAATCGACGCTGCTGAATGTTTTACTGAACGAGGACAAAGCCATTGTTTCGGATATACACGGGACGACACGCGATGTGATTGAAGATTCGATCAATATAGATGGCATTACTTTCCGCTTTATCGATACGGCCGGAATCCGGGATACGAAAGATAAAATTGAAAGCATGGGTATCGAACGTACTTTTCAGAAAATTGAACAGGCGGCTATTGTGCTCTGGATACTCGATTGTACCCAATTGAGCGAACATATCGAATGGCTGACCGATAAAATTGAACAACGTGCCGAAGGAAAGAAAATTATTCTGGTTTTTAATAAAATAGATAAAATTGTAGAGGAAGAACGCGAAGTGTTGAATCAACTTTTCGAACAATTTAAAGGAGAGCGGATTTACATCTCGGCCAAAAACAGATTGCATACGGATAAACTTGAAAAAGCGCTGGTAAAAGCCGCACAACTTCCCGAAGTGCAACCCGGCGATGTGGTGGTGAACAATATCCGCCATTACGAAGCCCTTCAAAATGCACTGAAAGCAATCCAACGTGTAACCGTCGGACTCGAAACCGGCATTTCGGGCGATTTTCTCTCTCAGGATATCCGCGAATGTATGCACTTTCTGGGCGAAATAACAGGACAAATCTCCAA
>DIFH01000068.1 GCA_002427615.1 Paludibacter sp. UBA5753 | reverse complement strand
GTCAACTTTTTTCAGGGAAAGACATACTATACTATTATAGCTCTAGAAATTGTATCTTCAAGTTTCGGCTCAATAGCTTGAATACTGTAGGCGGAAATGAATTCATTATATAACGATTCTTCGGATATGGTAATGTTATCAATATTTAGAAGGGTTTTTCTAAAATCCATTGGTGAATCGTTTATAATAATGTTGTTACTATAAATACCTTCAGCCCCTTTGCTTGTTGATATAACTAGTGTTTTCAACGCCATAGCTTCAATGCATTTAAGTCTGGACCCACTTCCTTCAATCAAAGGAATAACTGATGCTTTGGCTTTCGCAATATAGGGATTTATATTATTCACTTCTCCAGTCGCAATAATATTTTTAAATAATTTAGAATTATTTATTCTTGCAAGTGCTTCTTTTGAATTTCTGCCAACTATAATAAATTTAAGCTTCGAATCAAGTTCTTCATCCCAGACTTCTTCGATAAACCATTTTAATCCATTTTGATTCATAAATGCACCAAAATTGGCAGTCATAACTATATAATTTTCTTTTTTATAGGAATCGTTATTGTACCGTGTTTCATCTAAAAAATTTGGGATGATTTGAATTTTTTTTGAAGTAATGAAACTGGAATGGAATTTTTTATCTTCTTTACTTACAACAATCACTTGATTGGCTTTTTTGAAATATAATCGCTCATGAATCTTTTGCATAGAAACACTTTGCATTTTTCTCAATTTATTCAATAAACCTTTAACCGGTATTTGTTGAGTTAAAAATGATTGTGCATTATGAGTTCCATAAATAACGGGTAAATTTCTTTGTTTAAAGAAACTTATGTATTGACCTATAAAAGAATAGTCAAGAAAAACCAAGTCAATTTTTTGATTACATATTATCTCGTTGAATAACGAAATAATATGTTTATTCTTTTTGAAATAATATAAACAAATAATTCTGTTGAATATTGAATTTTTTGGAATATTATATTCTTTATATTCAACGTTTTTTATTTTATAACTTACAAGATCTACATTATCACTATTTTGAATAACGGCGGTAATGTTATGACCTAACTCTGATAGTGCTTTAAGCAATCCATATGAACGTATGCGTTCACCACCATATATAGGAAAAGGAGATATTTCAGTAAAAAATAGGATATTCATTCTGTTAACTTTATGATCAATTCTACAACTATATTATTTTTATCAAGAAAGAAAAAGAAAAACATAAAAAACAAATATTTATTAATCTAAAATATTTACTTCAATAATTATTATAATAAGTCCTGAGTTTTGAAGTCCTGAATTTTTGAAGTATCTGAATGAAATAGTAAATAGAATTAAATGCCATTTTATCCCAAAAAGAAACTGAAACATATAATTATGCGAATCAGGAATTGAAACTATTTGGTTCAAAGTTCAAATTAAATTGTTTATAATCAGTAAAATAATTGTCGATTTATTTACTCATTTAACTGGAAATCATTTTCTCAGAAGAAAATTCACAATAATTATTCCAAGAATGATTCCCAAAGAAAAAGAGCTTAATTTAATTGCAATCTATCTTATTGTTTGTGACCTGTATGATCAAAAAACTTTGTTCCTGCTGTCAATGTTTCAATAACAATGCCAATCCCGAATTGACAGATCAGGAGATTATGACTATCTATCTTTTTGCAGGTTCGCAAGGCAACGTTATTTTCCGATAAAGAAGATCTATAATTTCGCCGCAGTCTATCTCTTGGACTGGTTCCCAAAACTTCCTTCCTATACTTCGTTTAATGCTCATTTAAACCTTTTGAGTGGAGCTTTTCAGCAATTCTCCATTCATTTAATCAGTTTTTTTAAGCCGGAAAGTTGCAGTCAAATGCTTGCTCTGGTAGATTTTTTTCCCATTATTACCTGCAGTTCTAAAAACAGACAACCTATTGAATCCTTCTTTAATTGGCTTGATGCAAAAACAGATATTCAAAGAGCGATGAAAGTTAGATCCACCAAAGGTTTACTCGTCCGTTTTTCGGTAAGTTGGCGATCGATTTCCTGTATCTTATTTTATAACTCCTGATTCGCATGTATAGAATAAGTTAATTGGTAAATAATGCTGATGTTAATATTTTAATGAAGATGATAAAAAATTTATACTTTTCTCTTTTTCTTCTTGATGTAATGAATTAACATGAGAATAATCAATAGCTTTATCAATAATCGAGTAATTCGTTAGTTTAATTGGGAAATAAATAAGCCTATTTTCTATGTCAAACAGATTTAACAGTGATGTGAATCTGGTTAACCCTCTGTCCTCGTTCCCTATTGCAAGAAACGGTTTTTCAAATATAATAGAAAAAATGGCGCCGTGATACGAATCGGTGATGATAAATTCTGCATCCACAAAAGCACGCAACCACTGTTCGATGGGCGGGAGAATACATTTTTCTATTTCGTTCTTGTCTGCTTCAATTAGAAATTGTTTCGGGAGCAATTCAAAGGGAGTTAAGTTCTTTTGTTTTGCAACTTCGTTCACAATATTTGTTTTCTTCTCGTCTTCGTCCAGTATATATACGAATAAATCACCCTTGCTTGGCGTTGTGCTGGCATTGTTGATTAACGATAGGTAATCTTCTTTTCTCAATAATAGGGTGGGGTCTAACAGATGAACGGCATCCACGTCTAAATATTTTTTGCACAATTCTACTCCCGAATCCTCCCTAACCGATATGGCATGAAATTGTTTGGCGAGCTGGGCACATTCTTTTGTTTGTTCTTGGGTAAATTCCCATTCATCCACTCCAAATGATGCCGCATAGGCAATTTTTTTTATCTCATGATCGTTTTCCACAAAATCCAGAAAATAATTCGTAAGACACGGAGAGTATCTTGGGCGCCATACCTGATCGCTGCCAACGATGTAAGCCTCAAAAGCATATTTTTGATGCAACCGGGTCAATTGTTTAGTAGTCGTTATTTTTTCGGTTGTTTGAATGTGGTTTTTTATGAATGCCCTTATGTATTGTGTGATGATTTCTTCTTCTTTTTTAGTCGGCCGTACTCGAATGGGAGCATTCCTATTAAAAGGTTTCAAAAGGATCCTTTTAATTATAGATGCGTATTTACTATACCAGTGAGAATTAAAATTCCTATCGATAGTCCATACTTTATGCCCCATATCTTTTAATATCTTTTGCAAGGCGTAGTTTTGCAAAATGCCGCCATAATTTTTATGCAAGGGTTGGGTAAGTATGCCGATTTTCATTGGTTTGCAGATAATTTGTTTTTAATAGCTCTTTTGTAATGATATATCTTTGTTAATCGATATAGTCGTTGGAGGTCTTTTTTCATTTTTGAATCAAAAGCCGAAGCATTTTATGTTTCCCTCCAAATTTCTAAACTCTTTTTCCTTACTTTCAAACGCTGTTTCTGTACCCACTTGAAATCGATGGGTATTTTTTCTTTGTCATGACGTTTGGGAGGTACCGTTTTTCCTTGTTTTTTTGCCAATTCGATTCGATAGTCCAATCTTTGTGGCGGTGATTGAAACTTCCTTGCTGTGAAGATAAAAACCTTTGAAGAGATAATGGCTCGACGGATAATTCGTCATTTTTCATTCCTTCCCGAATAATCTCATCGGCCAATTCGGAGCGAGTAACAATTACATTTGTTCCTTTTCCGTCTTTATTAAACGGTTCGAGCCATGCGTCGCCAAGCGAAATATCGGCTAGTTCGGTTGTTACATCATCACAAAAATCACAGGCGTTGGCTTTAAACAAACCGGTTACCCACATGCTGGTTATTCTTCTTATATTCTAACATTTTAATTCTACTTTGACAGATTAGGATCTTGCCAACGATAGGCTCTATTTATGTCCTTTTGTCGTCGGATATGTCTCTGGATGATTTTATGATACATCTGTTCGTCAGACATTTGCCTGTATAGTTGAAATATTATGAGTTCTTTGACATCTTTTGCACTCAACAGTGGGATTTCCTCTTTATAGAGGATCTTCTCTTTCAGGATAAAAGAAGACACCAGAAAGTTCAATGCCGCCTGATGTAACCATGCATTCCACTTACGGGTTTGGAACTGGTCCAGTCCCAAAATCTGCTTTGACTCCTTGATGCTGTGCTCCACGAAAAAACGTTCGGCCTGCATATAAGCCAGTCCCCGGGGCGTGTACTGGCCCAAGTTGGCATTGGTGAACGAGAATTTAATCTCTTCTCCCCCCTTGGGGGTGTAGGTCTTGCGGATAACCAGCAGCCGGGGCTCAACCTGGTCGACGGCTTTGTTCCAAATCCACACATTGACGAAATGGTAAAAACCTGTGAGCACTCCTTTAGAGGTATTAGGGACCGAAAGTTCTTTCCATTGGCCATTGGACAAGGTTTGCAGGTATTCCTGCGCGGTAATGCCCTGTATTGTGGCTTTCAGTTTTTCAGGTGCCCTCCCCCTGGAACTTTTGCGGGGAGGGACATACAGCTCGGGACGGGAAAGATATATGGTCTGGTCGCTATGTATGTCGAGCATGTACAGGTAGCCGGACTCATTTATACGGCGGGCCAATTCGGCATCATTCCCGTAAAAGCCGTCTGCGCTGACAAAATCAAAATCGACTTGCCCCGACTGGTGCTCGATGATCTCCCAAGCCAGTTGCGCCTTGGTCTTAAAGACCCTCTCATTTTCCGGAATGCCCGCTTCATCACAGCGCCGCGTATCATCGCACCAATCCTGGGGAAGGTACAACCGGGCATCTATCAGGGAACTGTAGTCCACATTGCTCAATGTGGCAAACACTGCCACCTGGCAATTGGCTACTTTTCCCACGTTGCCACAGTATTGCCTGCCCACGCCAACACTCTTATCCCCTTTTTTTGTCCAGCCGCTTTCGTCTATAACCAGTGCCGTAAGTCTCTTTCGGGGGATCGTTGAACTTACTTCGAGGGCTACCTGATCCATCAACTGGCGGGCGCTCCAATTGGATTCGGTGATGAAATGTTGCATTTGGAAGTAGTTGCCGTTCATTGTTTCGCTGATTTTCTCCAAGTTCCGTTCCTCTTCAAAGAGTAATCCATGGACATATAACTCGGCCTTGGCAAAAAATGATTTGGTTTTGTTTTTGAATATGTGTTGATATTCAGACAGATGCGAACCTAACCGGCCCGCCAAGAGGGACAGTGTTTCTCCATATCTGTTGTTTGTTAGAGCTTCTGTTAAAAACTCGAACGACCGGTAAGCATGTTTCTCATACTACTGGAAAAACGAGTCTTCAACAGTCGGATTATTATTAATTTTGTCATTCGCCAATTGCTTTAATTATGCTGCTAAATTACTAAATATAAATGATATATAAAAATATTCGAGACATTATTTTTCAACAAAAATATAGAATTTAATTAGAAACATAATGTGTCAAAGTAGAATTAATCAATAATGTATAGATTTTCACTTGCTGGCCTTCTTAGTGACAATGTAGTTGTAAAATTATCTTCAGGTATTCCAACAGCAATAAGACAGATTATTTTTTCAGATTCCCTTAATCCAAGAATATTTTGTACTTTTTTGTCTGCATCAATAGTCATTCCCCAATGTGCCGGGCAGGCACCTATTTTACAATAATGCAGTGCATACAATAAATTCATTAAATATATTCCGCCATCGATGAATAATTGACTCCTTTCTCCAATGGAATAAAAATAATTGCGATCACTAGTTAATACAATCAATTGGGATAATTTTTCATCGTATCCTTTTAATCCTCCTTGAATTTTTAAAATGCTGTTTATTTTTTCTTTATTTTCTAATAAATAAACTGATACACTTTGTCTATTACATACAGATGGAGCATTATTTGCTAAATCAACTACTTGTTGAAATATTTCAATAGGAATTTTTTCGCCTATAAAATTTCGGACACTGCTTCTTGAAGAAGAAAATTCTTTAAAATCGGAATGAATGGATTTGAAAAATGTGTCTTTTGTATGATATTTTACAGAATCTCCGGATATTTTTAAATTATTTTTCAAAAAATTATAATCTTCTATGGGGAAATAATCAGAAATATCTATTCTATTTTTTTGATGAATATCATAATAGATACATAAATTTAATATTGCTGCTTGTATATGAGTGCGATTCTTCACAGTGGGAAGATCTATGCTTTTGAGATATTTGATAAGTACTTTTATTTTATGTTCAGCAAAACGAAATCTTATAGGATCGTAAAGAAATCCTTTTTCTATCGAATGATAGAGCAAAGTTATCTCGGATTCTTTTTTGTTAAATGTGTCTTTATTAAATACAGAAGAATGTTTTTTATATAGTTTATAATCCTCTATGTAATTCTTCCGGAGTATACGGGAATTGCGATAACCTTTTATTTTGGCTACTGTTTTTTCGTCTAATAATTTTTTTGCAATAGTTTTTATTTCATTCATTTTTATGAGATAATTTTTGTTTTAAATTTTTTTAATCCATTGATGAAGTAGATTTTTTCATCGGGACTCAACCCTAAAAAGAAAATTACATTTAAAGAACTGACCATAGCAGTTAATGAAACGATGATGAATCTATGAATTGATATATCCATAAATATATAAAATAGCAAGGGAATAACAATAGCTGTGAAACTCACGACTATTATCTTTAATATTACCTGATAAAAGAATTTATCAAGTTTTAATTTTACAAGATTTTTTAAAATTAATAATCTAAGCGTTAATGCTATAATAGAGATGCCGATGCTTATATAGATTGTAACTTGCGGCTGAAATCCTAATTTTAAAAACAGGTAAGAAAAGGGTAGGTTTAAAATCAATAAACCACCTACAACACTTTGATAAAGTTTTATTTTTCCGGAAGCTTGTGCAGCGGTCATCAACGGACCCGAAATGCAATCGATTAAAACATTAATAATCACTAGTCGTGTAAAAATGACGGTATATTCGGGAACCGTTTTAAGCCATAATTTTAGTATTTGGTCGGTTTCGAGCAAGATGGGCAGAGACAGGGTAAGAAGCAAAAAAAAAGAATATTTGGCTCCTCGAAAAATCAGCTGATGCATATATTTTAAGTCATCAACAGCGTTTGATTTGATGATCTGCGGATTCATCGCCATTTGAAAATTGGCAACGAATTGGTTTACTGCACTGCTTACCTGATAAGCAATTCCTCGAGCGGCATTTACAACTGGACCAAAAAAAATGTTCAGCAACACATTAACACCTTGCCCATGTAAAACACCTGCAATATTGCCCCAAAGGTTCCAACCTGCATAATCAACCAATGTTTTAAATAAAGGTTTATCCCAATAACATCTGAATTTGCTTTCTTTGAAATGTCTGCTGCAATAAAATCCATAGATGAATCGGATAATCAACGAAACACTGAACGTTAAAACAGCATAGAATTTTAACTTATCGAATCCGAACCATTGCAACATGAACACGATAAATAGTTTTAGACTCACTTCCGCGATGCTTACCCACGCAAAAACATTCATGCGTTCGTGTGCAATAATCATTGCGTTGTAGGGAACACTTACCATATATACCATCATGGCTAAAATGGAAAATTGATATATCCATTGCGCAGCGCCCATTCTGCCGACAGGTATGGTCAATTGGGTATTGACAAACCACAAACCGACTGTTTCGGCTAAAATAAAAATGATGAAAGCAATGAGGAAGTGTATGTTTACGCTCATACTGAAAACATTGCGTAATTGGTCGCGATCCCCTTTTCCTATTTCAAATGACAGAAACCGCTGAGTGGCAGAAGCCATAGCACTGTTCAGAAACCCGAACATGGAAACAAATCCGCCAACCACATTGTAAATACCGAAATCTTCGACGCCCAGCGTATTCAGCACCACTCGCGATGTATACAATGATACTAACATAGTCAGTATCATGCGGAAGTACAGCATCAGCGTATTTTTGGCTATACGTTTGTTGTTTTGTGATGCAGAAAATTCAGGAGCGTTTTCTTTCAAATCGGAAAATTATATTAAGAATTTGATATTTCGTTTTCAGCCCAAATTATATTTCAAAAGCTATTAGTCGTTAGTTGTATTAATATGGAAATATTTTTTACAGTTTGCCGTCGATGTTGCCTTGCAGTATGCCTTTGACGTCGTAAATTACGGTGTGGCCGTTTTTGAGGGTGTCGAGATCAATCTCTTTGAATTGGTTGTGTGCGGCGGCCAAGATGACGACGTCAAATTTTTCCTGCGGCAATTCGCTTTCGATTTTCACCCCATATTCGCGGCGGGCAACGTCGGAATTTGCCCACGGGTCGTGAACAATAACCTCGGCATTGTAATCCTGCAGGGTTTGCACTATGTCAATGACGCGGGTGTTGCGTACATCGGGACAGTTTTCCTTAAAGGTGAAACCCAGTACCAGGATCTTGGAATGGAGTACTTGAATTCCTTTTTTCAGCATCAGCTTTACCACTTGATCGGCCACGTATTCGCCCATGCCGTCGTTCATGCGGCGGCCGGCAAGAATAATTTCGGGGTTGTAACCGTATTGCTGCGCACATTGCGCCAGGTAATAGGGATCGACGCCGATGCAGTGTCCACCCACCAGTCCTGGTTGGAAGGGGAGGAAATTCCATTTGGTGCTTGCTGCTGCCAGCACGTCTTGCGTGTCGATGCCCATGCGGTTGAAAATCTTGGCTAGCTCGTTGACGAAAGCGATGTTGATGTCGCGTTGCGAATTTTCGATGACTTTGGCTGCTTCGGCCACCTTGATGGAGGGCGCCGGGTGCGTGCCGGCGGTGATGACCGAGGCATACACGGTATCCACGATGCGTGCCGCTTCGGGGGTACTGCCGGAAGTTACTTTCTTGATCTTTTCCACCGTATGTTCCTTGTCGCCGGGATTGATGCGTTCGGGGCTGTATCCGGCAAAGAAATCGCGGTTGAAGGTGAGTCCGCTCACCCGCTCCACGATGGGCACGCACTCGTTTTCCGTGACGCCGGAATATACGGTCGATTCATACACCACGATGTCGCCTTTGGAAATCACCTTTCCCACCGTTTCACTGGCTCCCCAAAGGGGACGCAGGTCGGGATTGTTGTTTTTATCCACCGGTGTAGGTACCGCCACGATGTAGAAATTGCAGTTGCGAATCTGTTCGATATCGGTAGTGCAGGTAAACCCATTTTGGATTGCTTCCTGTAATAATTTGTTGTCTACTTCCAGCGTGCTGTCACGGCCACTCATCAGCTCATCTACCCGAGACTGATTTAAATCGAAACCTATTGTTTGAAATTGTGTGCTCATCAGCCTGGCCAATGGCAGGCCTACATATCCGAGCCCGATTACGCAAATACGGGGGATAAAATTGGATTTTCTTTCTTCCATTTGAATTATCTTATAATACACCTTTCTTGAAGTTGGGGTCCTGGGTTCGAGCCCCAGGCGGTTCCAGTGTAAAAATCAGAGATTTTCCCAATACCATTTCACCGCCTCTTTCAACCCCTGCTTCATGGAGTATTGCGGATCGTAACCCAGTAGATTACGGGCTTTGTCGATATTGGCCAGAGAATGGGGAATATCACCGGCACGGTTGGGGCCATGCAAAATCTCCACTTTGGCAATTTCGGAGTCGAACTCCGAAAGAAATTCTTTCAGATAACCCACGAGTTGATTGAGGGTGGTGCGCTCACCATAAGCGGTATTGTACACCGTATTGACAGCCTCGGGATTGGCTGTATCCATGGCCAAAAGGTTCATCTGGATCACATTGTCGATATAGGTGAAGTCGCGACTATACTCACCATCGCCATTGATCACGGGCGTCTCATGTGCCATCAGTTTCTTCACGAACAAAGGAATCACAGCGGCATAGGCCCCGTTGGGATCCTGTTTCCTCCCAAACACATTGAAATAGCGGAGTCCGATGGTTTCGATACCATACGTTCTGGAAAATACATCGGCATAGAGTTCATTTACATATTTCGTGATTGCATAGGGGGATAACGGATTGCCAATCACATCTTCCACCTTGGGCAGCGACTTGCTGTCGCCATAAGTCGAGGAACTGGCGGCATAGATAAACCGCTTTACTCCGGCATCGCGACTGGCGACCAGCATCTGCAAGAAACCCGACACATTCACTTCATTGGATGTGATCGGGTCTTTAATGGAACGGGGCACCGAACCAAGGGCTGCCTCGTGAAAAACATATTCTATATTTTCGGTTGCTTTATGGCAATCGTCGGGATTTCGGATATCTCCTACCTGGAGAGAAAGTGTTTGGGGATATTTTTCCAGAAGAGGAAGCAGGTTTTCTATTTTACCTGTAACGAAGTTATCTAAAACTTTTACTGAATGACCGCGTTCCAACAACGCTTCAGTCAGGTTTGAACCTATAAAACCGGCACCGCCGGTGACCAATATATTACTCATTTATTTCACAATTAAGCGCACTTCGTGGCTACCAGTCACATATTGATTACGCGCGGCAGTTTGATCTTTTACTTGAACAAAATTACAATAAAAAAACTACATCAGCCCTTTATTATTTCGCTAAATGCGAAATATGCGACAGGGTTCCACAATTTTGCTCACCTATAAACACAGTATCCCGCAAAATGTTTCCTGTTGCGCTGTTAAGTTTTTGTCACAATGCTGCGATCACGTCGTATGATCATTAAAATGAGACACAAAACGAGCAATCATCCTCCGGAAGTATTTTCCCAACTTCCGAATTGCTCCACCTTCCCGGGAAAAAAGTGTGGTTACATACCCGGCGCGAAGACGGCGGTATATACCTCATCCACTATCTTCGTAATCTCAGGGGTACTGCCGGAAGTGAATTTCCCAATACCCCAGGTGGTAAACCCCTTCACTTCGAAATTGTCATACCGGGGACTGTATCCGGCAAAAAAACCGGAGTTGCAGGTGAGGCCACTCACCTGCTCAATGATAGGAATACAGTCATCCTCCGTAATGGTGGTACCGCCACAGAAGTCATACACGACAATATCGCCTCCTGAAAGCACTTTCCCTACAACTTCGCAGGCATCCCAAAGGATACGCAGATCGGAATCGTTATTAACGACGCATATCGGAGGAATGATGATTACATAAAAATTGCATTTGCGTATCTTTACCATATCGGATGTGAAGGACAGGCCATTTCTGATAGCCTGCTTCAATAGCTTATCCGACACCTTTGACGTGCTACCATGGCCGTGCATAAGCTTAGTTGTACGTGATTGAAATAAGAATACCCATCTTCCGGCGTTATTGTTGTTGATTCATTCATGG
>DIFH01000139.1:14302-18009 GCA_002427615.1 Paludibacter sp. UBA5753 | reverse complement strand
ATTCGTGTGTTTTTTGGCACAATATTCAAATATCAGTCATTTAAAGTGTAATAAAAATCCAGGAAATATCAGCCTTTATTTGCGAAAATTTGCGGTATTTGCGTAATTTGCGTTCTACCTTTTTGGTTCTGGCTTGTCCAGGTTAGGTTAATACATATTTTAGTGAAGCCATCGCTTCTAATATTGCTGAATTGTCGTTAGTAAAGGCTTCACTCCGTTTTTTTGAAAAAACAATCGTCAAAACAGGGATAATACAATATTACTTCTTGTTAAAAGTTACCAATAAAAAAAATGAAAAAAGCAATCGTTATTGGCTCAACCGGTATGGTTGGAACACAACTTATTGATTTACTGATAAACTCAAACGAATATTCCGAAATTGTTTCGTTAGTTCGGCGGCCGAGTGGAATCACTCATCCTAAACTTTCGGAGCATCCGGTCGACTTCGACAAAATTGAAACCTGGACTCGATTTGTAAAAGGCGATGTCTTGTTTTCGTGTATGGGTACAACGATAGCCCAGGCAAAAACCAAGGAAAATCAGTATAAAATTGATTATACATACCAGTACAATGTGGCTGAAACAGCTTCGGCAAATGGAGTTCAGACCTACGTTCTGATTTCGTCGGCAGGAGCAAATCCAAAATCAACCGTATTTTATTCAAAAATGAAGGGACAACTCGACGAAGCGGTTTTAAAACTTCCTTTCAAAAATATCATCATTTTACGCCCGGATCAATTATACGGCAACCGAACAGAAAAACGTTTGGGTGAAAAAGTCGGATTATCGGTTATGTTTTTTTTAAATCGCGTCGGGATATTGAGAAAACACAAACCTATCCACGCCCGCGAAGTAGCCCAGGCCATGATCAATGTTGCCGAAAACACGCAAACTGCTATTATTACTTCCGGTGATATTTTCAAATTGATTTAATCATTTCAGCAACTTATCAAACAGATGAATCAAAAGTCATGTTAAAAACAGATGAATTTCAAATTTATTAAAATGGCTGAATGCAACAAATTATTACCTTTGTGCATCATCTCCCTAAAATTTATTGCATGAAAAAACTGTTCTTTACCTCACTCCTCCCCTTTTTATTTTTTACTTTCATTTCAGCGCAAAGCCATACCATAAGCGGATATATCACCGATGCGAAGAGTAGCGAAACCCTTATCAACAGCTCGGTTTACGATGCAAATTCACGCAAAGGAACCGTCAGTAACAGTTACGGCTTTTATTCGCTCACATTACCAAAAGGTGAAGTAGAAATACTTTTTTCGTATGTCGGATTTACTTCCGAACGTCGCATTTTCAATCTTACAAAAGATACGGTCATCAACATCGATATGAACGAATCGATTGAGTTAAAAGAAGTAACTGTGGTCGGGTCACAAAAGGAAATGGGAGTTAAAGGGTCGCAAATGAGCGCCATCGACATTCCTATTTCATTGATTAAAAGCGTACCCACACTCTTTGGCGAAACAGATGTCCTGAAAGCGTTGCAGTTGTTACCGGGTGTTCAGGGTGGTGTCGAAGGCTCGGCAGGATTTTATGTGCGCGGCGGCGGCCCCGACGAAAACCTGTTTTTGCTCGATGGCGTTCCGGTATACAACGTCAATCACTTAGGAGGATTATTTTCGGTTTTCAATGCCGATGCCATAAAAAACGTTACACTTTACAAAGGCAGTTTCCCCGCCCGTTTTGGAGGAAGACTTTCGTCGGTTCTCGATATCAGAATGAACGATGGGAACAATAAAAAGTTACACGGAAATATCAGCGTTGGCATTGTTTCATCAAAATTCAATCTCGAAGGACCATTGTTCAGCGAAAAAACCACTTTTAATATTTCTGGACGACGCACCTATTACGACCTCCTGGCACAACCAATTCTTAAAATATATGCCAAAGACGAAGATATAGACAAATTGACTGCAGGTTATTATTTTTACGATCTAAACGTGAAGATAAACCATAAATTTTCAAATAAAGACCGCTTATATTTAAGTGTTTACCTGGGAGATGACGTGATATACAGCGACATTCGCGAGAGTTACAGATACGACAATTCCGGCAGTGAAGAAAACCGAATCAGGCTAAACTGGGACTGGGGAAACTTCATCTCTGCTTTACGCTGGAACCATATTATCAACAATAAGTTGTTTATGAACACAACGGCAACTTACACCCGTTACCGTTTTAACATGTCGGTAGGCGACTATGTCGAGAACATCACAAAAACACCGCCAAGCACAACCAAAGAATCAATTACGCTCGGGTATCGTTCGGGTATCGAAGATTACGGAGCAAAAATAGATTTCGATTATGCCCCCAACCCAAATCACGAAATTAAATTCGGCGGCAACTATATCAACCATAGTTTTCGACCGGGAGTTCAGGTTTTGAGCAGCAAACTTGCAACCGACAGCACAACACAATCAATGGATACCACCATTGGAAATCAAAATATTTACACACGTGAAATGGCTTTGTACGCCGAAGATAATTTTAATATCGTTCCCTTCATTAAAGCCAATATCGGGCTTCATTACTCGGCGTTCTTTGTCCAGGATAAATTTTACCATTCATTGCAACCGCGATTGGGACTGCGCGCGCTTATTTCAGATAAATTATCGTTCAAGGCAGGTTATGCAGTTATGAACCAATACATACATTTACTTTCCAACTCAAATATCAGCTTACCTACCGACCTGTGGGTTCCGGTAACGAAACGGATTGAACCCATGAAATCGTATCAGTACTCAGCCGGATTGTTCTATAATTTCCGCAATATTGTAGATTTCTCTGTGGAAGGATATTACAAATCGATGAATAATCTGATTGAATATAAAGATGGCGCTACATTTCTGGGGTCGAGCACAGGCTGGGAAGAAAAAGTAAGCATGGGACGCGGCTGGGCTTACGGACTGGAGTTTCTGGCACAAAAATCGATAGGAAAAACCACCGGATGGATCGGTTATACCTGGTCAAAATCGGAACGCCTGTTCAACCGTCCGGGAGAGGAAATAAATAACGGCGAAGCGTTTCCGGCTAAATACGACCGCCGGCACGACCTAAGCATTGTTGTTTCTCACAAATTCAGTAAAAAATTTGATGTGGCGGGCACCTGGGTTTACAGCACGGGAAACAGCGGTTCCTTAGGGCTACAAAACTATTATGCCTACCCAATCCCCGGGGAGGAATATAATTACAATAATTCACTGCCATATATCAGTAAACGAAATAATTACCGTCTACCGGATTATATGCGCCTCGATTTGGGAGTGAATTTCCACAAACAAAAAAAACACGGAATACGGACATGGAATTTCAGCGTATATAACGCTACCAATCAAAAAAATCCATTTTTAATTTATGTTTCATCCGATTATGATTATAATCAGGAAACAGGAGAATATACCGAAAAAAAATCGCTTAAAAAACTGACACTTTTCACTATTATTCCATCAATAAGTTATGCCTATACATTTTAAAAACCAGACTAAGTATATGAAATCAATTTATTTACAAACAATTATATTCAGTTTATTTGCTTTGGTTGCAGTTTCGTGCGAAACCGAAATTGAATTTCGTGGCGACGATGCAGCGTCCTTACTGGTTGTTAACAGCATAGTGTCGCCCGATTCTGCCGTAAAAGTTCATGTATCCGAAAGTAAATTTTTTCTGAAAGATGATTCAAATTTCGA
>DIFH01000139.1:0-14264 GCA_002427615.1 Paludibacter sp. UBA5753 | reverse complement strand
GGGCAGGGCTTTTATGCCGGAAATTACATCCCTAAAGCAGGAGACCTTATAAAAATCACCGCTAAAAACAACAAATTTCCCGAAGTGAATGCCGAAAGTGAAATCGTTCAGGCAACCCCGATTGTATCGGTTGACACAACGATTCTTGTTTCCGATATTTATCCCATAGTAAACGACTATGGTAATTATTCGGATACAATCGGATATTCAAAAACAACGGAAATGAAAATAAATCTCAAATTCAACGATCCACCAAACCAAAAAAATTACTATAAAATAGCGGTTAAATTGAATCGGGAATATAACGATGGCAGTAAATATATGAGAAATTATTATTTCTCCTCCAACGATTTGGTTTTTGGAAATACGACCGAAGCAGGTATTTTCGACGAAAACTCATACAATTCTTATCATGAGTTTAACGACGATATCTTTGATGGAAAAAATTACAGCTTAAAACTCAACACTTCTTTCGTTTCAATCGTTTATGATAACGACACTTCAGGCGACAGTAATTCAGAACCGATTGAAATTGTAAAAAACGAACTGATTCTTGAATTACAAAGCATTTCAAAATCCTATTATTTGTATTTAAAAACCCGTAATGCCGGAACTTCTGTTATCGATTTTTTCTCGGAACCGGTACAGATTTACAGCAACATCGAAGGTGGAATAGGAATTTTGGGAAGTTATAATACATCGAGGTTTAAAATCGATATGCCGAAGACCTTTACCGAAGGATATTATGACTAAAGTCAGCAAACTTACAATCTGAAACAATCAAGCCGCATATTATAAATATATCAAACAATAATTCCTCAAAATACATCTGTTTATTGCAAATGAGCCGACTCTGTTTCTGTATACAATATCAATTTGAAAGCGAATATTTCAACTGAAAATTAACGCTTTATATTAAATAAATCCCGACAAGTTATTTTTTTCTGCTTTTTTTATTCCAAATTAAAATTAATACTGTATTTTTACGACGTTTTCCGATCGCTGGATAAAATAATCCTGATGATTGTCATTGAAAACCATTCAATCTTAAAAATTACAACACTTATGAAAATTGGAGTTCCAAAAGAAATTAAAAACAACGAAAGTCGTGTTGCCCTGACTCCGGGAGGAGTTCAAACCATGGTAAAAAACGGTCATGCCGTTTATGTTGAAACAAATGCCGGAACAAACAGCGGCTTTAGTAACGAACAATACCGCCAGGCGGGTGCGCAAATACTATCTACTCCCAAAGAAATATTCGATATTGCCGACATGATTATGAAGGTAAAAGAGCCTATACCGCAGGAATACGAATTGATCCGGCCGAATCAACTACTCTTCACCTACTTTCACTTTGCATCGAACGAGACACTGACACACGCCATGATCAAAAGTGATTCCGTTTGTCTGGCTTATGAGACGGTGGAAATAAACAACACCTTGCCTTTACTCATCCCTATGTCGGAAGTAGCCGGACGTATGTCGATTCAGGAAGGAGCCAAATATCTCGAAAAACCCAAGGGCGGAAAAGGAATACTGCTGGGCGGCGTTCCGGGTGTAAAACCTGCAAATGTGCTCGTGCTTGGCGGTGGAATTGTGGGAACGCAAGCCGCTTTGATGGCAGCCGGATTAGGCGCCAATGTTACTATCGCCGACATTTCGCTCCCACGCTTGCGTTACCTGAGCGAAATCATGCCGGCTAACGTTAACACCGTTATGTCGTCGCAATACAATATCGAACAAATGCTACCGCTTACCGATTTAGTGATTGGCGCCGTATTGATTCCAGGAGCAAAAGCGCCCCATTTAATTTCCAAAGAAATGCTGAAACTTATGCAACCAGGGTCGGTATTGGTGGATGTAGCCATCGATCAGGGCGGCTGCTTCGAAACATCGAGACCTACAACTCATGCCGAGCCGGTTTATCAGGTGGAAGGCATTCAGCATTATTGTGTGGCCAATATTCCGGGTGCAGTTCCGTTCACCTCCACCTTGGCTTTGACAAATGCTACTTTGCCTTATGCCGTAAAACTGGCCAATCTGGGTTGGGAAAAAGCCTGCGAAGAAAATGAAGATCTGCGTAAAGGACTGAATATAGTCAATGGCAATGTTGTTTGCCAGGCTGTGGCCGACACCTTCGGATTGTAATTCAAAAATTTCAAAACAAAAACTCCCGTAAAACTTATACAGTTCTGCGGGAGTTTTTTTTAAGTAGGGTCACAACAAGATTTTAAATCCAACGCACATAGCAGAAATCCATGCGATGAGGCAAGTCTTCGTTTTTAGGGAACATGCGGAATGCGTATTTAAACGATCCTGCACGATTCATCTGATATTCAATATTGAAATATAGTATTGTACCTTCTGTTTTTATTAACTTCAACTCTTCTACGTCGTACAAAGTGTCCTTATTATTGGTTCCCGATTTTGTAATAACCAATTCTACTCCTACTCCTTTATTCTCCAAGTCTTTGACATCGAGAATAACATTCAGGTTATAATCTTTGCCAACTTGAGGATTATGAATAAGATTTTCAGGGAGATCAACCTTCAGAACTTCGATAGCATCCCAACCAAGAGCCATTTTTTCTTTCCAGGCTGCAATTTCTTTGGCTTTTTCAAAATTATTTTCTTTCAGTATTCCAGATCGCTTTGCCAGTTTCAAATAAAATTTTTCAATATAATCGTCAATCATACGCTTTGTTGTGTAACGGGGCGTAATCTGAGCGATCGAATTTTTGATATATTGAATCCAGTCGGGAGAATAACCCTTGGTATTTTTAGCAAAATACAAGGGTACAATTTCGTTTTCCAGCATACTGTATATGGTCGCAGCATCCAATTGATCCTGATGTTCCTGGTTTTCGTAAGTCCGTTTTTCGGTCAATGCCCAACCGGCGCCTTTCACATAACCTTCGAGCCACCAACCATCGAGTACCGAAAAGTTAAGAACCCCATTCATTTGTGCTTTTTCACCTGATGTTCCCGATGCTTCCAACGGACGCGTAGGAGTGTTCAACCAGATATCGACTCCCGAAATCAAACGCTTAGCCAAACGCATATCATAGTTTTCGAGGAAAATTATTTTGCCAAGGAACTGTGGCATACGCGAAATTTCAATAATCCGTTTAATCAAACCCTGACCTCCGCCATCAGCCGGATGAGCTTTACCAGTGAACAGTATCTGAACCGGACGGACAGGATCGTTCACAATGCGCTCCAGGCGTTCCAAATCGGTAAATAATAAGTGTGCCCGTTTATAAGTTGCAAACCGGCGGCCAAAACCAATAATCAAGGCATTGGGGTTAATCGTTTCAAGAATAGAAACAATACGGGACGGATCTCCCTGATTTTTCAACCAATTCTCGCTGAACCGTATTTTAATAAAATCAACCAGGCGTTTTTTCATAAACATACGTGTATCCCAAATTTCCTGATCGGGAATATCGTACACTTTTTGCCAGATTTTTATATTCGACTGATCGGCATAAAAAGCCGGTGTAAAATATTTTTCGTAAACCATTTTCCATTCCGAAGCCGTCCACGTAGGCAGGTGAACGCCGTTTGTAACATAGTTCACATGCAGTTCTTCGGGAAAATAGCCTTTCCAGATAGGATTGAACATTTCCTGCGATACTTTACCATGCAACCAGCTAACGCCGTTTACTTCCTGGCAGGTATTGCAAGCAAATACGCTCATGCTGAACTTTTCGGCGGAATCACCGGGATGTTCCCTGCCAATATCGATAAATTCGTCCCAAGTGAGTTTTAGTTTAGCCGGATATTCGCTCATATATTTACCGAACAATTCTTCGGTAAAGCTATCGTGACCTGCCGGTACCGGCGTATGAACCGTGTAAAGCGATGATGCGCGCACCACTTCCAAAGCCTGGGCAAATGTCAACCCTTTGTCGGCAATCAGATCGACCAACCGTTGAACATTGATTAAAGCGGCATGGCCTTCGTTACAATGATAAACCTGTTTTTCGATGCCTAATTTTTTCAAAGCAAGAATGCCGCCGATTCCCAACATGATTTCCTGTTTCATACGGTTTTCCCAGTCGCCTCCATAGAGCTGATGTGAAATAGGACGATCGAGTTCGCTGTTCATTTCATTATCGGTATCGAGCAGATACAGCGCAATACGTCCTACCGAAACTTTCCACAAATAAGCATAAACCATGCGGTCAGGATAAGGCACTTCTATTACCATAGGCTGATCGTTTGCATCTTTCACTTGTTTGAGTGGTAAATTATTGAAATTTTGGGCTTCGTAAACGGGGATTTGCTGACCATCAACCGACAGGGTTTGGGTAAAATATCCGTAACGATACAGGAAACCAATGGCTGTCATATCGATAGCACAATCGCTGGCTTCTTTCAGATAATCGCCGGCCAATACTCCCAAGCCCCCCGAGTAAATTTTCAAAACATCGGTTAAACCATATTCCATGCTGAAATAAGCTACCGAAGGTTTTTCTTTGTTGAAAGGGACGCTCATATACGATTTAAAATTCGCATAAACCGCATCAAGTTTCTTTACAAATTCGACATCATCGCCTAACGAAACTAATTTTTCGTAGCTTAATATGTTTAATAATTGAATGGGATTCGAATTCGCTTCAATCCAGGCTTCCGTATCAATCTTGCGAAACAGGCTTTTAGCGTCGCTATTCCAAACCCACCAAATGTTTTGAGCAATCTCATCCAATCTTTTCAAACTTTCGGGCAAGGTGGACTTCACGTTCATTTCCTTCCAACTTGGTTCGTTTACATTGTTAACCTTAATTTTCATAAACTTATACTTTTATTGAATACTAATACTTTAGAAATATTTTTATTAGATATAATAATGCAAAAATAGCACAAAACTTCAAAAGATTACTTTATTTGCCTATTATAAGATAACTTTTAAAATTTCAAACGTTTGCACAATATTGAACGATATATTTATTCGATTCAGTATGTGATTAAATATCAGAGATTAAGGTAGTTCTTTTCGTTTTATTTATCAAAGCAATGTGATAAGCCTGATCATAAAACTGAATAAAATGTTTCCACAAAGCTTTCTCGGCAATTATCGAAGCATTTGTACGGATCGCTTTTATTTCATTTTCGTTACAAAGCGAATATTGATATATCATTTCAGCAATATGAACGGCAACTTCATACCCATTATAATCGGAACGTTGAATAATTCCGACCCCGGTTTCGATACCCTGCGGTTCCGGCGAAACCCATTGTCCGAAACCCGAAAGATTGGTCGTTATTGTCGGAACCGAAAACGCGACGCTTTCGAGCGGCGTATATCCCCAGGGTTCGTAATACGATGGAAAAACCGTTAGATCCATTCCTATCAGGAGTTCGTAATAAGTTTTATTAAAAATACCATCAGACCCATTCAAATACGAAGGCACAAAAATAACTTTAACACGTTCATTTTCCTGATTTTGGAAATGAAACCAATGCAAAGCGCTCATTATGTTATCGTTGTAATAATCGTGAAGCTCGTGTGTCGTAATGCGATTGTACGAATAAAGTTTCGATTCGGGGTGTAATAAACTGTTTGCCAAATCGGCGCGAGGACATTTGACCCATGCCGGCACCATAATAAAAGCAACCACCTGACGCGTCATGTCTTTAAACTCGTACAAATGCTTGAGCGACTCAATAAAAGTGTCGATTCCCTTGTTTTTATACTCGTATCTACCGGCTGTGCTGACAAACAAAGCATCGTCTGCCAGATTGTATCCGAGCAATGTTTCAGCCACATGGCGCAATGTTTTGCGGGCTTCTTTCCTTTGGGCGGTAAAAACTTTTCCTTTGGGTACGAAATCATCTTCAAAGCCATTGGGGGTTACCACATCCGGCTTCCGTCCAAGCAATTGCTCACATTCCACCGCCGTAATATTACTAACCGTAGTGAAACAATCAACGAGTTGCGCTGCAGTTTTTTCGGTCGAATGTTTCGACACCATGTTCAGTTCGTAAGCCATTTGGTCGCCGTTATATTCATTCAAATAATCGTATAAAGGCTTATGATTCCCGGCTATCGAACGGCCGATAGAGGTGGCATGGGTTGTAAAAACAGTGGCAACGGCGGGTAAATATTCTTTTATGTAAAAAGCGCCAAAAGTGGTCATCCATTCATTGAAGTGGGCAATTACATTTTGCGAAGCATTTAACCCGAAAAAACGATAATAACTTTCGATAACCATCCCCGTAGCATAACCGAACATCGACGATTCATCATAATCGCCATAAGCAGGCATTGAATTCACTCTGACCTGACTCCAGACATGACCGTAAATTTCGTTTTTCCGATTCATCAAAGGCATAAAATCAACAAGAACAGCTATGGGTTTTCCAGGTACCAACCAACGTCCAACGCGAATTTTAAGATGATATTCTTTTGAAGTATACGCTTTCCAATCGGAATAAAGATCAGGAATTTCTTCAAAATAAGGATTATGACCTTCAGGGCTTATATCAGGTCCGATAAAAATCAATTTATCCTGATGTTTTTGCTGGAGTGTTGCAGCGCGCGTCGACAAAACCGTATAGATTCCGCCAACCATATTACATACTTCCCAACTTGTTTCAAATATATATTCGGGGACTTCGAGTTCTGCCATTCATTACAATTTTAAAAGAGCTGCAAAGTTAATCAATTATTCGGGTATTTTTATGCAACTAAGATGCGAGTTTTCAACAGATATAATTTACCTCGGAAGAATATATTTAACATAGTTACTCTCTCCGGTCAATTACAAGTTTATTCCATGATGTTCCTCTCATTTTTTTGTTAACTCAGATAAAATGTATTGCTTTTGTAATAAATATACATTATCTTTGTCGGTATTAAACATTAAACAATTTATTTATTCACTTATTAAACTTATTAAACATGAAGAAAATTACCCTATTATTATCTTTTATCGTTTGTGTGATGTTCGCACAAGCACAACTTTTAGTAAATGAAAATTTCGAGTATGTTGCTGCAACAGACTTATTAGGTCAAGGTGGCTGGGCCTTAACAGGCAATAATGCTACACCAACTATTCAAGTTACAGCCAGTTCCATTACTTACTCAGGTTATCCCGGTTCAGGAGTTGGAAATGAAGTTACGCTTACAAATGGTCAAGACTTAAACAAAAAATTCACTCCCCAAACATCTGGTTTAGTTTATGCTTCATTTATTGTAAATGTAGTTGCGGCACCAATTACCGGAGATTATTTTATCCATTTCGGCCCTGAAACAATCGGTAGTACTTTTGTTGGTCGCGTCTTTGTTAAGAAAGAATCCGACGTAAGCAGTAAAATTGCATTTGGTATTCAGTTAATCTCCGGTGGTACGGTGGTTCCAACTTATACTCCTTTTAATTACGATTTGAACACTACGTATTTAATTGTTCTAAAACATGATAATACTGGAAAAGTTAGTTCTATCATTGTTAATCCTTCAATGAACACAGAGCCAACAACAGGATGGTTTGATAATAACCAGGGAACTACTACCATACCGGCAAACATTGGAGCAATAGGACTTCGCCAACCTTCTGCCTCATCAGCGTTCACAGCTAAACTTGATGGCATTCGCGTTGCAACATCTTATTCTGATTTATTCATTACTTCAAGCACTTCAAACCCTTCAGCAAATGAATTCAACGCCATTGTTTCAGGCAAAAACTTATTGGTTAAAAACGTTGCCAACGGTTCAACCGTTGAAATCTACTCTGCCATTGGGAGCAAAGTTCAATCTTCGGTACTTGAAAACGGTGCTGTGAAACTGAACAACCTGTCGAAAGGCATGTATATTGTTCGCATAGGTAAATTGACTCAGAAATTTATGTTGTAATCGCTGATTCAACAATTAATAAAAAAAACTCCGAAAGTCAGGCTGACTTTCGGAGTTTTTTTGTGTCCGGACATCTAATTTTCAATATTGATTTTACTAAATAGCTGTTAAATAATGATTATTTAATTTGTCCGCACATCAAATTTTCATATATTCGTCCTGTATCTATTACACATTATTGTCTTTATATATTTTTTGCAGCTCTCATAAAGTAATTTCTTTCATTTGTTCGCCACATTAAAACATTGTGAATTAGCGAATCAAATATTGAATCTATTCATTACTTTATCCCTAACAGAAAAGTTGAACTTTCAGAAAAGTTGAATTTTTGTCAATAGATTATTTTCTGAGATGTGGCTCCTTGTAAAAAACAAGGAACTACATATAACTCAGATTTCAAACCTGTATCCACCTCAGCGATACACATTATACTCATTTAAAAAATTTCAAAACATGAACAAAATAAAGATGGGACTGATTGGTTTCGGGAGAACCGGTAAAGCAGTAGCAGCTGCAATTGTAGAAAACAAAGAATTTTCGCTGGAATGGGTACTCAGGAGAAAAACTCTGCTGGAAAACAGATCAGTTCCTGAGTTTTTAGGCATTGACTCGAACGAAAGCGGTCAAATATTCTCGACCGAGCATATTACGCCGGATGAATTATTCGATATGTATCCTGTTGATTTTATTATCGATTTTTCATCTTCGCAAGCTATTTACACCTATGGTAATGATGCCGCTGAACGCAAAATAAAAATTGTTTCGGCTATTTCCCACTACCAAAAAGAAGATATTTCTTTTTTGAAAGAATTATCAAAAAGAACTACCGTTTTCTGGTCGCCTAACATCACTTTGGGTGTAAATTTCCTGCTTTTAGCGTCAAAATCGCTCAAGAAAATTGCCCCCTTTGTCGACATTGAAGTAATTGAAGAACATTTCAAGCAAAAAGAAGGAATATCGGGGACAGCCGTAAAATTTGCGGAAGCGCTGGATGTGAAAGTTTCGAAAATCAATTCGATCAGAGCCGGCGGCATTGTTGGGAAACATGAGATTATTTTCGGATTTCCTTATCAAACGGTTCGGCTGGTACACGAGTCGATTTCACGCGAGGCATTTGGCACAGGAGTGCTTTTTGCGGCTCACAACCTGATAAACAAAGGTAAAGGATATTACAATTACGAAGATATTCTATCGCCGTATTTTAATTCAACAGATAAATCGTAGAAACAAAAACATCGGAATTGAAAATTTTCAAACTCCGATGTTTTTGTTTAAAAATCCGACATTACGCTATCAGTTTCTTATACCGTATTCGTTTGGGTCCTTCGTCACCCAGGCGGGCATAACTTTTATTTGATAAATTAACATTCCGTTTTCTAAATGCCTTAACTTTTTGTAATTTTTTATTAGATCATTGAGGAATATGATTAAATTTGCGGAAATAAATTTTTACGACAAATGAAAGCAAAAGAACCTTTATTTGAGTTTATTAGTAATGAGCTAAATTATCAAATTAAGAATGATGATTGTTTATCAGCGCTTAGGAAAATAGAAGATGAAAAATTTGATTTAATTATAACATCTCCACCCTATAATGTTGGTAAATCTTACGAAACAAAAACAAGTATAGAAAAGTATCTTGAAACTCAAGATGAAATTATAAGTGAACTAATTAGAACTCTTTCGAAAAAAGGAAGTATATGTTGGCAAGTTGGAAATTACGTGGATAAAGGAGAAATATTCCCTTTAGACATTTATTATTATCAGATTTTCAAAAAATATGGTCTTAAACTTCGTAATCGTATAATTTGGCATTTTGGCCATGGTTTACATGCATCCAATAGATTTAGTGGTCGATATGAAACAATACTTTGGTTTACTAAATCGGATGATTATATTTTCAATCTTGATAATGTTCGCGTTCCATCAAAATATCCGGGGAAATTACATTTTAAAGGGAATAAAAAAGGGACGCCATCTGGAAATCCTTTGGGAAAAAATCCTAGTGATATTTGGGAGATAATAGCTAACGATTGGGAAACCGCTATGTGGAATATACCCAATGTAAAATCAAATCACCCTGAAAAAACGGCACATCCTTGTCAATTTCCAATTGAATTGGTAGAGCGCTGTGTTCTTGCTTTAACAGATGAAAGTAGTTGGGTGCTCGATCCATTTGCCGGAGTTGGGACTACTGTTATAGCTTCAATAAAAAATAATAGAAATGCAATTGGAATTGAGAAAGAAGAAAAATATTGTGATATAGCAAAAGAAAGAATTAACGATTTAAAAGAAGGGAATCTTAAGATGAGACCAATAAATAAGACTATTCATGTACCCTCTGGAAACGATAAAGTTTCACAGGTTCCCAAAGAATGGTTAGAACTTCAATTCGTAAATGTAAACGAGAAATATCATACTTAAATTCTACTTTAATGAAAATATCACAAAAGTATTCACATTTGAATGGAGAAGAATATCTTATTGTTCATCATCCGGAACTTTACAAAGAAATTTCAGAAACTATTGAAAGCATAGATGCTTCAATGTTTATTACTAAAGAAAGTAAAGAAAAAACGAAGCAAGGGAAAATGTTGTATAGTCCTATCAATTTAAATAATGCATTTAATGAAAGATTCAACAGCATTGGTTGGAATGAAAGTCGTTATAGGTACTATATAACTACTGAACGAGAACTTTTACCTGAACTGCTTACATTGCCATTTGAAGAACAAAAAGAATTTTTAAAATCTAAAGGTATCCAAAATCCGATTTCATCATATAAACAAACTGATTTTGTAAAAAATCAAATTGCTGTTGAAGTTCAATTTGGCAAATATGCTTTTGTAGCATTTGATTTATTTGTAAAACATTTACTTTTTTATTCGGGAGGAGTAATTAATTTAGGAATTGAAGTTTTACCTACAAAAATAATGCAGTCTCAAATGAGTAGTGGAATTGCTTATTATGAAGGAGAAGTTTACAATGTTTTAAGACATGGAAGAAATAATCCACCTGTTCCATTATTGATTTTAGGTATTGAACCATAGTACAATCTATTCGCTTATTTTGTCCACCGTAATGCAAATTCCCGCAAGTGATATTCGGCGAAGTTTGGAAACTTCGCCGGTATAAAATCATTTTTTTCTAACTGATCCGATTCGGTAGGCAAGCCTGATTAACTGAAATTACGCCATCAGTTTCTTATACCGTATTCGTTTGGGTCCTTCGTCACCCAGGCGGGCATGTTTATTTTCCTCGTATTCGGAGTATGAACCTTCGAACACGAATATCTCCGAATTGCCTTCGAAGGCGATGATATGGGTACAAATACGGTCGAGGAACCAACGGTCGTGCGAAATCACCACAGCGCATCCGGCAAAGGCTTCCAATCCTTCTTCCAGAGCGCGGAGGGTGTTTACGTCAATATCGTTGGTGGGTTCGTCGAGCAGCAGCACATTGGCTTCCGATTTCAGTGTAATAGCCAGGTGCAGTCGGTTTCGCTCGCCACCCGAGAGTATGCCGCAAAGTTTTTCCTGGTCGCCCCCGGCAAAGTTGAAGCGCGACAGGTAAGCACGTGCGTTGATTTCCTTGCCACCCACGCGAATAAATTCCGTTCCGCCCGAAATAACCTGGTAAACGGTTTTGTTTGGATCAATATCTGCATGACTTTGATCCACATAACCGATTTTTACGGTTTCGCCTATTTCAAAGGTTCCTTTGTCGGCTTTTTCCAGTCCCATCATCATGCGGAACAGGGTGGTTTTACCGGCTCCGTTCGGGCCGATAATGCCGACGATACCATTGGGCGGAAGCATAAAATTCAGGTTATCGAATAATAGTTTTTCGCCAAAAGCCTTGGAAACGCCAATGGCTTCTATCACCTTGTTTCCCAGTCGGGGACCGTTCGGAATAAATATCTCCAATTTTTCTTCCTTTTCTTTCTGGTCTTCGTTTATCAGGCGGTCGTAAGCTTCAATACGGGCTTTTCCTTTGGCGTGTCGGGCTTTGGGAGCCATACGCACCCATTCCAGTTCACGCTCCAGGGTTTTACGGCGTTTGCTGGCCGATTTTTCCTCCATGGCCATACGGGCAGTCTTTTGCTCGAGCCATGAAGTGTAATTCCCTTTCCACGGAATCCCCTCGCCACGATCGAGTTCAAGTATCCATCCCGAAACATTGTCTAAGAAATAGCGGTCGTGGGTAATGGCAATAACCGTTCCGGCATATTGTTGCAGGTGATGTTCCAGCCATTCCACCGATTCGGCATCGAGGTGGTTGGTAGGTTCGTCGAGTAATAAAATAACAGGATTGCGGAGCAACAGCCGGCACAACGCCACTCGGCGACGTTCACCGCCGGACAGGTTTTCGACCAACCAATCTTCGGGCGGACACCGCAAGGCATCCATCGCGCGTTCCAGTTTATTGTCCAGGTTCCACGCATCGGCATGGTCCAGCAACTCCTGCAATTCGCCCTGCCGGGCAATGAGTTTATCGAAATCGGCATCGGGTTCGGCAAATTGTTCGTTGATTTTGTCGTATTCGGCCATCATATCCACAATTTCCTGCACGCCTTCCTGCACGATTTCTTTTACGGTTTTGGTTGGATCAAGTTTCGGATCCTGTTCCAGGTAACCTATCGAATAACCGGGCGAAAAAACCACTTCGCCATCGAAGGTCTTTTCCACGCCGGCAATAATTTTCAGCAGGGTGGATTTACCCGAACCATTCAAACCGATGATCCCGATTTTCGCTCCGTAAAAAAACGAAAGGTAAATGTTGTTTAATACTTTTTTTTGCGGTGGGAAAGTCTTGCTGACTCCCACCATCGAGAAAATAACTTTTTTATCGTCGGCCATAAATATCGTGAAATGTGTGATGTGTAAATGTGTAAATGTGTGATGGTGCAAAATTACATAAAAATTTGCAACTCTGCTTTTTTATTGGCGGGGTGTTTTTTTTTATATCTCTCCTCCCCTTCGTTTGCAACGAGGGGAAGGGTAAAAAGCGCTTAAAGTGGTCAGGTAAAATTGCAAATTCCAACGACGGCGCTCAATTTCCTATCTCAGGCGAGATGGTGACTGGAAGAATCGACAAGCATTCCTGCAACTCCTCCGCCGACAAAAGTATTACCCTAAAGAAAAATGTTCGGAAAATTTGTTTTTTCTGAGCATTTTTTCTTTTACATAAATCATGTAAAAGTACTGTAATAAACTAAATTTTTGCAACAATAGTGCAATGGCATTGTTATTTATTGAAAAAATAAAAACGTAAGAAATGACTAAAATACCAATATCTGTGCTCGAACTGGCAGCTGTCGTAAAAGGAGGAAACCATAGTTCGGCCATTGAAAGTACAGTAGCAGTTGCGCGCCACATTGAATCATTAGGATACACACGCATTTGGATGGCCGAACATCACAATATGGAATATATTGCCAGCTCCGCCACCTCCGTACTGATAGGCCATGTAGCCGGAAAAACAAATAGCATACGCGTTGGGTCGGGAGGAATAATGTTACCCAATCATAGTCCGTTAGTGATAGCCGAACAATTCGGGACGCTGGCTTCTATCTATCCGGGCAGAATAGACCTGGGACTGGGAAGAGCTCCAGGCACCGACCAGCTTACCGCCAGAGCGCTCAGGAGAAACAACTTGGATGCTTCGCTCAATTTTCCAAACGACGTAAAACAATTACAGACTTATTTCAGCAAAAGCAACAGCGCTGCAAAGGTACGTGCATTTCCGGGCGAAGGACTTGACATCCCGATATGGATACTCGGCTCAAGTACCGATAGCGCCTATCTGGCTGCACAAATGGGTTTGCCTTACACCTTTGCGGCTCACTTTGCCCCTACCCATTTCAGGCAGGCAATCGCCATTTATCGCGAACACTTCCGACCGTCGGCATACCTCGACAAACCCTACGTGATGGCTTGCGTAAATGTACTGGGAGCCGACACCGACGAAGAAGCATCGGCATTGCTAAGCAGTCTGGTAGCCATGTTTATTGGCATAATTACCAATGTGCGCAGCCCTTTGCAAGCTCCCGGACATTTGCCTGCCGAATACAATATCCCCGAAGTTCGATCCGCTATCAACAGCATGCTGGCTTGCACATTTACCGGAAACAGCGCATCGCTCCGAACGAAACTTTCGGATTTTATCGATGACACTAAAATTGATGAACTAATGGTGGCGACCTATATTTACGATAACGAAGCTAAACTAAAGTCATTTTCGATACTTCGCGATGCGTTGGAAATAGTGTAAGGAGGGTTTTTCTTATTAAAATCCTTTAAGTCATGGAATCTATTTTAACGTTACAAACGTTCAACCATTCAACAACCATTGTCAAAGTTATATGAATGGGCTAAAGCCCTATTCATGAACTCCCTCCATTTAT
>DIFH01000050.1 GCA_002427615.1 Paludibacter sp. UBA5753 | reverse complement strand
CTTTTCAATTAATATAAACAATATATCGGATATTGGAGCAAAATTAAAACTGATTGTAGATGAATTACCTGCAATTTATGTTATTGCAAGTGGTTCTTCGTCGTTCGATTTATTGAATCTTACCGGCGAACCTTTGGTGGGAAGAAGTAAGACTTTTTATCTTTTTCCATTTAGTCAGGAAGAAATGTTGCAAGTAGAAAGTGGAGTGGAAGTGTTTAATAATTTGGAACAAAAAATGATTTTTGGAACTTATCCGCAATTATTAAACATGAATCCTTCTGAAAAGCAGGAATATCTGACTGATTTGGTCAACGGTTATTTGTTAAAAGACATTCTTTCAATAGAAGGATTGCGTAATAGTAATAAAATGAGCGATTTATTGAAATTAATTGCTTTTCAAACTGGTAATTTAGTTTCGTATGATGAACTGGGTCGACAACTTGGATTAAGTAAAAATACGGTTGAAAAATACCTGGATTTACTTTCCAAAGTATTTATAGTTTACAGGTTGAATGCGTTTTCGGGCAATTTGCGTAAGGAAATTTCAAAATCCGGCAAATGGTATTTTTACGATAATGGCATTCGAAATGCACTGATTAGCAACTTTTCACCCTTATCTATTCGTACCGATGTGGGACAGTTATGGGAATCGTTTGTTTTATCCGAAAGAATAAAACGTAAGCATTTTCATTTGTTGCCTGTAAATCATTATTTTTGGCGCACTTACGATCAGCAGGAAGTGGATTTAATCGAAGTACAGAATCAAGAAATAAAAGCTTTTGAATGTAAATGGTCGGCTAAATCATCCAAAGCGCCTGTTGCTTTTAGTAAAATTTATCCGGCTGCTTCGTTTACAGAAATAAACAACCAAAATTTTATTAATTTTATTACTTAAAATATCAATTTTGTCATTGTATTGACGAATTTAATACTAATTTAGTCAATATATTGACGATTTTATTGTTTTATCACTGCTTTGTTTGAGTTACAATTTTAAATAGCTTATCATTTCTTCGAATTAACTCATTGGTTTTGATGGAAAAATAGGTTCCTTTTTCCACCTTATCCACCGGTTTGAGTTGTACGCGTATTTCTTTGACCGTATCTTCGTAGGCACCGGTAGTTTCGCCGGTAATCAGGATTTCATCTCCAACTTCAAGGTTTTGCGCTTCCAGCAAAAATTCGGCAACACCGAGCTTATTGAAAAAGTTGGTGCATTTACCTACATAGATTTTTTTGTGCGTTGCCTTCGAACCGTAGTTATTGCTCCATTCACCGAGACGTTGTCCGAGGTAATAGCCGTTCCAGAATCCACGATTAAAGACTTTACTAAGGCGTGTGTCCCATTCTGTTTTTTTTTCGTCGGTAAACGTCCCGTTGAGTACCGAGTCGATAGCTTCAGAGTAACAACCCACTACCGTTTTTACATATTCCGCCCCACGAGCGCGTCCTTCAATTTTGAAAACCCTCACGCCTGCCCGTATCATTTCGTCTATAAAACCGATTGTTTTCAGGTCTTTGGGCGACATGATATATTCATTATCCACCTCCAGTTCTATTTCCGAATCTTTGTCTTTTACCGTGTATCCCCGGCGGCAAATCTGATTGCAGGCGCCGCGGTTAGCCGAAAGATTTTTTTCGTGTAAACTCAGATAGCATTTGCCCGAAACTGCCATACACAATGCACCATGGCAAAACATTTCGATGCGAATAAGCTCACCGCTCCTACCCTTTATTTGTTCATTTACAATGGCTTGATGAATTTCAGAAACTTGCTCCAAGTTTAGTTCGCGCGCCAACACAACTACATCCGCAAATTGGGCGTAAAATTTCAACGATTCTACATTCGATATATTCAACTGCGTGGAAAGATGCACCTCCACTCCTACCTGATTGGCATACATCAGCGCCGAAACATCGGCTGCAATAATAGCCGAAACATCCGATTCTTTGGCTACGTCAATGATTTCGCGCATCAACGTGAGATCGTTATCGTATAAAATGGTATTGACAGTCAGATAGCTTTTTACGTTGTTTTCTTTACATATTCGCACAATTTTACGCAAATCTTCGGTGGTAAAATTGGAACTCGATTTGGCGCGCATATTCAACTTTTCTATGCCAAAATATACCGAATCGGCGCCAGCTTTAATGGCAGCCGAAAGGCTTTCCCAAGAGCCGACCGGCGCCATGATTTCTATGGAACTTCTATCTAAAGCTACCCCCTGAAGAGGAACTGATTTATTTTCGTTTATAGATTCTTTTATTGCCATTTTTTATTTAATATGTTTCAAAACAGTACTTACTCAAAACTCCCTTTAGGGTTGGAGGGTTCGTCATTTAAATTTTGGTGTCAGTTTTTCTATTGGAAAACTTATTCCCAGCCGTAGTTGGTGATATGGAAAATCAGTAATTCCATATTGATATTGAGCAAAATAATTAATTTTTCCTTTTTTTATGCTGAATTTAGTTGCATAGACTAATGGAGTGTCTCCGTAATCCGGCATATTAATAAATTTACTCGTATGTATCCATCCCCAATAGCCTGAAAGTGTGTTATCTAATTTCCATGTTTTGTTTCCTACAATCAGTTTTACGCCGTACATGGGAGCATCGTTTTGTCGGCTATCACTGGTTTCCCAAGAAAAAAATCCTAAATTACCAACAGCCCTAATCTCGTTTATAAATTTATTTTTTGTGTAAAACGACTTACCGGCTTCTACATCGAAATAGTAGCCGGAGGTGTCAAAATAACGTTTTTCTATGAAATTTGTTCCCGAAGCCGTTTTCAAAGTGCTGTTCAAAATAATTGCAGGGGCGTTTTTTTTCTCTTTCAGCAGGGATATCCTTGTTTGTACGTAAAAATCACCGCTTGCATTCCCTGAAGTACCTTCCATACCACGCAATGCAGATAATTCATCAGTTACTTGATAATGTTCAAAAACGGATATCCATATTTTAACTGAAACACGTTCAAGCAGGAGAGGGATTTCTACTTTAAAGTAGCTGTTTTTTGTTTCATCGCCAAAACCAAAGTAATAATCACCCATCAAACTTACGGTTGTTTTAGCGGGAATCAGGCCATCAGTAAATTCTGGTACCGGATTAGCGTTAGGTCCAAACCAGGCTGGAGAATATTTAACCTGACTAATAACCGGCAATATAAAAGCTAACAAGAAGAGGAAAATACTTATTTTTCTCATTATTAGAATTGTTTTTAATTCGATTGCAAAAGTAACAAAAATATCCGACATCATTTTTCATTTTTAATTGAACAATTCATATTGAAAATGAGTTTATTATACTCATGTAATTGCAGATTATCATTAATATTTCTAACTTTGCACTCCAATTTTGCATAAAAATGAATATATCTAACATAGAATTTCCCGATAAACCGCTTTTTCTTGCCCCGATGGAGGATGTAACCGATCCGGCTTTCCGCCTTTTGTGTAAACGTTTTGGAGCTGATATGCTTTATACAGAGTTTGTATCGTCGGAAGCGCTGATCCGTAGTGTGAATCGGACGCAGCAGAAATTGACTATATATGACGAAGAACGTCCTATTGCTATACAAATCTATGGTCACGATCCTGATTCGATGGCCGAAGCCGCCCGCATTGCCGAGGAAGCACAGCCTGATATTATTGACATTAATTTCGGTTGCCCGGTGAAGAAAGTTGCGGGTAAAGGGGCTGGAGCGGGATTGCTGAAAGAAATACCCAAAATGCTGCAAATCACTTCTGAAGTTGTAAAAGCGGTTAAACTTCCGGTTACCGTTAAAACCCGTCTCGGTTGGGACGATGACAATAAGATTATTGTTGATTTGGCCGAACAGTTACAGGATTGTGGTATTCAGGCTTTGACTATTCATGGTCGAACAAGAGCCCAAATGTATAAAGGAGATGCGGATTGGACTTTAATAGGCGATGTAAAAAATAATGCGCGTATGAAAATTCCTATCATAGGCAACGGCGATGTAACCTCACCCGAGCGTGCGTTGGAATGTTTTAATCGGTATGGAGTGGATGCGGTGATGATAGGACGGGCTGCCATTGGTCGTCCGTGGTTATTTTCTGAAGTAAAACACTATTTTGCAACTGGCGAAAACAAACCATTGCTAAGTTTCGAAGAACAAAAAGCAATTCTGAAAGAGCATGTGATTGCCTCCGTAAAATGGTTGGATATAGATGATGAAGACCCTGAAAATAATCCTTTTACTTTAAGTGAATGTATAATTAATGACATTTACAATAAACGTCTGAAAGGAATTATTCACAGTCGTCGCCATATTGCAGCAACACCTGTTTTTAAAGGGATTCCCAACTTTAAAGATACCCGCATTGCTATGTTGCGGGCAGAAACATTGAAGGAACTTTTTTTCATTATAGATTCTGTAAATATTTAAATATCAATTATATGAAAAATAAATTATTAACAATTATTTCTATTGCACTTATGATAACTGCCTGCCATAAAACCAACCTGTCTTCAGGTATTGATTTATCAAATCTCGACACAACAGCCGTTCCCGGAACCGATTTTTACCAGTATGCCACCGGAGGTTGGATGAAGAAAAATCCGCTGACCGGAGAGTATGCACGTTTCGGAAGCTTTGATAAATTAGGCGAAAATAATCGTCAGCAATTGAAGGGTTTAATTACCGAAATAGCTGCTAAACCAGCCAGACAAGGGTCGGTAGAACAAAAAATCGGAGATTTATACAATTTGGCTATGGATAGTACCAAGTTAAATGCCGATGGATATGCACCCCTTAAAGCCGATTTGGCTAAAATTGCTTCTATAAAGCAAATTACGGAATTATCGAAATTACTACCCGAATTATTACTTTCAGGTATAACTCCTTATTTTGCTGTTTATGTAGATGCTGATCCTATGAATAGCAAACAAAATTTAGTTCAAACTTATCAAGGGGGTATTAGTTTGGGCGAACGGGACTATTATCTGGATGATGATGCTCACACCAGGGAAATACGCGATAAATACAAAATACATGTGGTCAAAATGTTCGAATTGGTGGGCTTTAGCAGCGCCGATGCTCAAAAAAATATGGAAGCTGTCATGACTATAGAAACACGGTTGGCTAAAGCTGCATACGATAATGTTAAACTTCGCGATCCGCATGCTAATTACAATAAAATGACTTTTGTCGACTTACAAAAACTGGTTCCTGCTATTGACTGGAATGTTTATTTCAACACCCTCGGTTTAAAGAACACGAAAGATGTTAGTGTTTCTCAAAAGGAATCTTTAGTGGAAGTGGGTAAAATTATCGAAACTGAGCCTTTGGCTGCCCAGATTGCCTATTTGCAATGGAAATTAATAGATGAATCTGCTTCGTTTTTGAGCGATGAATTGAGCGCCCAGAACTTCGATTTTTATGGCAAAACATTATCAGGGAAGCAAGAACAAAAGCCTCGCTGGAAACGTGCAGTGGATAGTGTTGATGGTTCGTTGGGTGAAGCGGTTGGTCAAATGTATGTGAAAAAGTATTTTCCGGCTGAAGCCAAAGAACGCATGTTGAAACTGGTTCATAATTTACAGGAGTCACTCGGCGAACGTATCAAAGGCCTGCCCTGGATGGGTGATTCAACTAAATTAAAAGCCCTTGAAAAATTAAATTCTTTCTATGTAAAAATTGGTTATCCCGATAAATGGAGGGATTATTCGAACCTTGAAATTATTAAGGATTCATATTATGCCAATATCCAACGGGCAAATCGTTTCGAAAATGCTTATATGTTTGCTAAAGCCGGAAAACCAGTTGATAAGTCGGAGTGGTTGATGACACCGCAAACGGTAAATGCTTATTACAATCCTTCAACCAACGAAATCTGTTTCCCTGCCGGTATTTTGCAATATCCTTTCTTTGATATGAAAGCGGATGATGCTTTTAATTATGGAGCTATCGGTGTTGTAATCGGACATGAAATGACACATGGATTTGATGACCAGGGTTGTCAGTTCGATAAAGAAGGAAATCTGAAAAACTGGTGGACAGCCGACGATAAAAAACAATTTGATGCCCGCGCCAAAGTAATGGCTGATTTTTTCGATTCCATAGTTGTTGCACCTGGCGTTCATGGTAATGGTAAATTTACGCTGGGAGAAAACATTGCCGATCATGGTGGGTTGCAGATTTCTTTTCAGGCGTTTAAGAAAGCCATCGTTGATGCGCCGCTTCAAACAATAGATGGGTTCACCCCTGAACAACGCTTCTTCCTTTCTTATGCCAGTGTTTGGGCTCAAAATATTCGTCCGGAACAAGTACTTGTTCAAACAAAGTCTGATCCTCACTCTTTGGGAAAATGGCGTGTGAATGGCGCTTTACCTCATATTCAGGCCTGGTACGATGCTTTTGGAATTAAAAAAGGTGATCCAATGTTTGTTCCGGTTGAAAAACGGGTTTCTATCTGGTAAGTGCTCACCTTTTAATTGCTTCTCCTTGAGGAGAGGAAAATAAAAAATAAGGCAGAACCTCATCGTCTGCCTTATTTTTTGTATGTCGGGCATGGTAT
>DIFH01000013.1:9205-9530 GCA_002427615.1 Paludibacter sp. UBA5753 | reverse complement strand
TACGAAATCGCCGAAAAGGCCCTCAACGCCGGGAAGCACGTCTTTGTAGAAAAGCCCCTTTCCCTCAATCAGACCGACGGCGAAAAACTGGTACGCCTGGCCGCGCAAAAACAAAAAACACTCTTTGTCGGCCACATTCTTCACTACCATGCCGCGGTCATCCGGCTCAAAGAAATGATCAAAAACGGAAAAATCGGCAGACTGCAATACATCTATTCCCGCCGCCTGAGCTTTGGCAAAATCCGCCGGGAGGAAAACATCCTCTGGTCCTTCGCCCCGCACGACATCTCCATCATATTGAGCCTGACCGGAGAAGAACCATCTT
>DIFH01000013.1:8898-9184 GCA_002427615.1 Paludibacter sp. UBA5753 | reverse complement strand
CCCGGATTGCCGACGTCACCATGACGAACCTCAAATTCCCCTCCGGCATTGGTGCGCATATCTTTGTGAGCTGGCTCAATCCCTACAAAGAGCAGAAGCTCGTCATCGTGGGCAGCAGCGGCATNNTTGTTTTTGACGATACCGAACCCATCGAAACAAAACTGGTCCTTTACCCCCACACCATCAACTGGCAAAACGGCCTCCCCGTCCCCAACAAAGCAGAGAGTGTCGCCATCGACCTGAAAGACATCTGGGAAGAACCCCTGAAAGCCGAATGCAAAGCCTT
>DIFH01000013.1:0-8847 GCA_002427615.1 Paludibacter sp. UBA5753 | reverse complement strand
TCCTGGAACTCAGCCAACACTCCATAGAACAAAAAGAACAAACAACAATAAATGGGGAAATCTTAGGCAATCGCGGAGCGATTGACAAGGTGTCCCCATTTATTGACGTCTTCCTCCACCCAACAGCTATCGTGGATGATAAAGTCCAAATTGGCGAAAAAACGCGAATCTGGCACTTCTCCCACGTCCTTTCCGGTTCCAAAATTGGCGAGAACTGCAACATCGGCCAAAACGTCGTCATTGGCCCCGATGCAATCATCGGCAACAAATGCAAAATCCAAAACAACGTCAGCGTCTATAAAGGCGTCACCCTTGAAGACGGTATTTTCTGCGGCCCCTCTATGGTATTCACCAATATCTACAACCCCCGGGCCGAAATTGGCAAAATGGATCAGGTGCGCCCCACGCTTATTAAAAAAGGAGCAACACTCGGCGCCAACTGCACCATAGTCTGCGGCCATACCATCGGCAGTTACGCCTTCATCGGTGCAGGCGCCGTCGTGACGAAAGACGTCCCCGATCACGCCCTGATGGCCGGCAACCCCGCGAAACAAATTGGATACATGTGCATTTGCGGAGAAAAATTAAATGATGATTTACAATGCCAAGCTTGCCATAAGAAATTTAGCAATACTGATAAAGGCTTGTCATTATGATCCTTGAAAATGTTCCGCTGCTTGCACTATCAAAATTGGTGTAAAAAAATCAAATATCTTGTCGATCAGCTTGAAATGTACAGGCAATGACACTAGGAGATAAAATAGAATGAACCCTTTAGAAAAGCCAATATACGTCACCCAGCCCTTCCTTCCCCCATTGGAAGAATTTCAACCGTATCTCGAGCAAATATGGGAAAATAAATGGCTCACTAACAACGGACCTTTTCATCAAGAACTGGAAAAAAAACTTGCAGATTACCTCGGTGTTGAGCATCTTGCCCTATTTGCCAACGGCACGCTTGCATTAGTTACGGCACTGCAAGCGTTGCGGATTACCGGCGAGGTAATAACAACGCCATTTTCATTTGTAGCGACTGCTCATTCCCTTCTTTGGAATGGAATTAAACCGGTATTTGTTGATATTGACCCTAAGACTTTTAATCTTGATCCGGATAAAATAGAAGCGGCGATCACGCCACATACTACTGCGATCATGCCGGTACACGTGTATGGGAAACCATGCGATGTGGAAAAAATACAAAAAATAGCGGATATATATGGCCTCAACGTAATTTATGACGCTGCACACGCATTTGGGGTTAAGTATAAAGGACAGAGCCTCATGAAGCATGGAGATCTGTCAGTCTTGAGCTTTCATGCGACAAAGGTATTCAACACCTTTGAGGGTGGTGCCATTATTTGCCCTGACGAAAAGACGAAGGCGCGAATTGACGATTTAAAAAATTTCGGTTTCCATGATGAGGTTACAGTAGTAGCTCCCGGAATCAACGCCAAGATGAATGAATTACAGGCAGCATTTGGGTTATTACAACTTAAGCATATTGATATGGCAATTGATAATCGCCGAAAAATAGACAATTTATATCGCAATAAACTGTCGTCTGTTTCGGGAATCTTTTGTCCTCCGTTGCCGAAAGATACAATTTATAATTTTGCCTATTTCCCGATATTGATTGAAAAAGAGTATCCTTTATCACGCGACGAACTAAATGACAAACTACGCCTACATGGGGTTTTTGCGCGACGCTATTTTTATCCATTGATAAGTGATTTCCCGATGTATCGGGGATTCCCGTCTGCACAACGCGACAACCTGCCTGTGGCAGCATACGATTCATCCAAGGTTTTGTGCTTACCGATTTATCCGGCACTGAATTCGGAAAATCAAAAGCGGATAATTGAAATCATTCAGGAGATTTGAAATGGCCATGTTGAGTCGTGACATTATCGAGAAAATGGGATTTTCTTCAATTGGCGAGAATGTCTTCATTTCGGATCGAGCAACGTTTTACAATACGGCCAACATTGCATTGGGCAGCAATGTTAGAATAGATGATTTTTGTGTTTTCTCGGCTGGTGTTGGTGGAATTAGCATTGGAAACTATATCCATATTGCAGTAGGTTGTACATTGATTGGTGCAGGAAAGATAACGATTGCTGACTTCAGTACACTTTCTTCCCGCGTAGCAATCTATTCTAGCAACGATGATTATTCCGGAGCAACGATGACGAACCCCACTGTTCCCAATCAATATACTGGTGTGATTCATGCTGATGTATTTTTAGGCAAACATGTCATCATAGGAAGTGGTAGCGTAATTCTTCCCGGTATAATCATTGAAAGTGGTGTCGCAGCAGGTGCTTTCAGCCTTATCAAAGAGGACTGTAAATGCTTTGGAATTTACACAGGGATACCAGCAAAACGAGTTGGTGAGCGTAAAATCGATCTCCTTGAGTTGGAAAAGAAGCTCACTAATTCTACCGATTATTTAATCTAAGCGAGGATATCATTATGCGGATTCGATCATGAATTTCATAACAGGCGTTGAATCATATCAAGACGTTTACTAAAACAGAATAACGGAAGAGCCATTATTGTTACATCGTAATTTTTTTGAAAGATTTGCAAAAGGTGTATTTTTTCGAAATGTCATCACCTTAATGTCAGGAACTGCCCTGGCTCAGGTAATACCTGTTCTGCTTTCGCCCGTATTAACCAGGCTGTATTCTCCTGAACAATATGGAACTTTGGCGCTATTTACAGCGGTGGTGGGGATTTTTTCAGTGGCTGCAACTTTTCGGTATGAACTGTCAATAATGCTCCCCGAACAAGACAGCGATGCAGTGAATATTATTGTCTTAAGTCTTATATTAAATTTTAGCTTATCTACAATTTTACTAATAATTACTTTTTTGTTTAACAAACAGCTTACTGATCTTTTCAATAATCCCGCTATAAGCCGCTGGCTTTATTTTGTACCTGTAATGGTTTTCCTGATAGGCGTTTTTCAGTCAATGCATTACTGGTTAAGCAGAAAAAAGCATTATAGAAAACTGTCTGCTGCATGGATTTCACGTTCAGGTATTAAAGGTGGCGCCCAGGTTGGTGTCATCTATGCACTACCCGGTATAGGCACAGCCGGATTAATCGGCGGCGCGATTTTTGGGCAGTTTGTCGCTACAGTTATTATTGTACGGCAGTCGTTGATGCAGATTTCCAGTGCTTTTCAAAAGGTGAGTTTTAAAAGAATTACTGAACTTGCTAAAACGTATAAAAATTTCCCTGTGATTAATACACCCCATGCGCTGGTTAACAACTTGTCAAGCAATCTGCCTGTCATGTTGTTAACAAGTTTCTTCTCAAATAAGGTGGCAGGGTTGTATTCATTGGCATTAATGGCTGTTATGCTGCCAACTGGTCTTGTGTCAAACGCCATTGGGCAGGTATTTTACCAGCGTATAAGTGAGGCGCATAATAAAAAAGAAGCCCTCTATCCTTATACGATAAGATTGGTTAAAGGACTTTTTTTTGTTTCGATCATACCTTTCGGGCTTTTATTTTTACTAGCGCCTTCTTTATTTGGTTTAATTTTCGGAGGACAGTGGACTGAGGCAGGTCTGTATACTCGGATATTGACTCCATGGATTTTGATGAGGTTTGTTGTTGCACCAATGTCGTATGTCCCACTGGTGTTAAGTCAACAGGGAAAGGCATTTAGAATAGAAGTAGCTGGAATTATTGTTGTGATAATTGCTTTGATGGTTGGTGGTATGTTGGAGAATGTGACATTAACATTATCTCTTTTAAGCTGTTTTAGTCTTTTGGTGCTCGTTTATAGTTTTTCTTGGATAATTTCAATTTCAAAAAATGCAAAAATTCAGGTCTGAATGATTTATCATTTCTGCGGTACGTCGCCATACATTACAAAGTATATTGATTTTCTGAAAAGCAATAGAAAAGATTTTAATTTAAACAATCATTATTTTATCATTAATGATACGAATACCTTCCAAATGGATCAAGCCGCATTACAGGATATAAAATATTCATTGGTGAAGTCAAAATGGGGATTTATACCTCTTCTAAATAAAATTAAAAAAAATGATAGCTTAATAATTCATGGCCTGTTTAATCCTTATCTTTTAATATATTTTTATTTGTTCAACAGAAGGCTTGTTGAAAGATGCATATGGTCGATCTGGGGGGGGGATGTTTATTTCTACCGTCTGAAAAACGATAGTTGCAAAAACAGAGTTATTGAATATTTAAGAAAACAAATCATAACCCATATACCAATTGTCACATCTTTCGTTAAGGGAGATTATGATTTAGTAAAAGATATATATAATACTTCGGCAAAGTATGTTTATTCATTTTACCCTTCAGTTTGTGAGATTAAAATTTCCAATGCAGAGGCCACAAACGATAGGAACAAAGATGTATATTCTATTATGGTTGGAAACTCCGGCGATCCCTCTAACAATCATGAACAGGTCTTTAACATGCTCAAGAAATTCAAGAATGAAAAGATTAAAATTGTTTGTCCTCTATCATACGGAGTCAAGAATTACATCGAAAAAACAATCACCCTTGGCCAAAGTATATTCGGGCCAAAATTTATACCTCTTACCGAATTCATAGAACCTGATGAGTATATGAAAATTTTATCAGATATGGACATAGCTATCATGAATCATGACAGACAGCAGGGCCTTGGAAGTATTGTTAGCTTAATTGTAAATAATGCCAAGGTATTTATACGTTCGGATACTACTTCATACAAGTTTTTCCGAAATAGCGGAATAGTGCTGTTTGATACTTTATCTATTGATGATTTGTCATATGAAGAGCTTATATCAGAAGATAAAACAGAATATCGATTAAATAGAAAAAAGATTCTTAAATTAACTTCAGAAGATGAGTCATTAAAGGGATGGCTAAAGGTATTTCAAGAAGTTTCGTAGAAAAGTATGATGCAAATAATGAGCAGGAAAAAAGTTGATTTGAGTATTTATTCTATAAACCATGCAAAAAAGATCAATTTTGAAAGATTATTCTTTTTCATGGGGTTATGCATAACTACTCTAACATTCTTATTTATTGTTTTTCTGCTAGATCCGCATAAGTATCAGTTATCTATCTTATTTTCTGTTTTATTAGCGCTTGCCATATCAGGCTTTTTCATAATGAATAAAAAACTGGTCCTGTTTGAACCAGTCGTATTGTTTAGCGCGTATTACGTGACCGTTGTGATATCTTGTTTTTATTCAATTTTTACAGACTGGGAATTAAATGAATTTGTGAATAATAGTTCCTTTCGGGATGATATAACTATCTTAACGGCTTATACATGCATGTACTTCTTTGTTGGATATTTATTTATGGTAGCTGGCTATTATTTAGTAAAGAAAGATGATTTTAAAATACAGTTTGTATTAGATTCAAGAAGCAGAATATCGAATACAGTGCTAAATATTTTTATCATTATATTTTTATCAATCGGTATTGCTAATTTCGCATATAATGTCTCCACACTAGCAGGTGGAAGTATATTGCAATATATGGCCAATGTATCCGTCCGGCATCTGGAATTTGAAAATCAGGGTACAACACTTGGATACATGTTTGCGTACAACGGTATGTTTATTTGGTTTTTTAAGCTTGCAAGACGACATATCTATTGGAATAAATATTTTATTGTTTTTCTTATAATCTCTATTTTAATGAAAGCATCTACCGGAAGAATATTTGGAACAATGCTATATATGTTTAGTTTTGTCGGAATTTATTATTTCTTGGAAGCAAGCAAGAACAAAGTAATCAATAATACTAAATATTATTTAGCAGTTATTGGAATTTTAATATTTGGAGTTGTCTTCTATTTTTTGCGTATAATAAGTAGCTTGTTCTATAATAACATGTTGCATTTGAGCGTAGGAACAGAATTGTTGAATGGTTTTAAATTCATTGGTTATTATGCTGTCGATAAAGGCAATATTCCAAATTTAGGAGTATTTTTGAAAATAGTTGATTCCTGGGGCACCGATATTGGATATCTCTATGGGCAATCATTATTTACATGGATTACTAACATACTACCCCCTTCTATGAGACCGGAGGCTTATCAGCCAAGCGTAATGATTAAGCAAGTCTGGTATTCACATTTACAAGGAGGAAATTTACCCCCTACTGGCATTGGTGAAATGTATGCCAATTTTGGATTTTTAGGGCCGGCTCTGGGGATGTTTCTTTTTGGTTGCTTTGCAGCGCTTTTATATAATTATACCATTAAAAGTAAAAGTTTTTGGGTTCTCGCTATATATATACAAATAGCAATAGGTTTTATCATGTTATATCCTAAAGGAGAATTTGACAACCTGACACTATGGCACGTAATACCGCTTCTGCTTACGATTACGGCTTTTAAAATCATTTCAAAAGCGGGGGCTTCTACCTCAAAAGAGCAAAAGACATCGCAGAACTATACTCGGTCATGTTATTAAGAGATGATATCATTTTACGAAGAATTGCCTTGGCATCGGGAATCTCAATGAAAACATCTCTCCACGTCTTATGTCTGTATTGCGCCATGACGGCCGTGGCGTTCATTTCGCTGATTCTCATAAATGAACCCGCAGCGGCGGCGGACGCAAATTTTGCATGCGGCGGCATCGTTGAAGCGGAAGTATGGGAAGCATGGGATGGAAATTTTCGTGATTATCTACGGCAAAGTCAGTTGGAAGCGCGTCTTTTGAAGCAGGGTGACGTGTATGCGCTCTATGATATTCAAACCTATACGCACAACATGGTATCCATGGCAAGCCGCTGCAACAGGACAAACAGACTAAAGGAAGTCGCAGGGCTTATTCGCATTGCTTATGGCGCATTAGAACCCGGAACACAATCCTCGCCCGGGCGCCGCTGGGTATGCCGCGGCGGTTCGATCTGCAACGACAAAAACCGCCTGCTCAATCAAGAAGTGATGTTGGATAGCGTCCAATTCCTGGCCTTTGCCGCCAGGGTTGCCAATGCACTGGCTTCATCAGGCAGGAAACCGGATGAAGAAGAAAAGGCGTTTATCCGGGATACCGGTCAGGTTTTGATTGAACACCTGTTGCGGTGGGGTAGTGACAGCGCCATCAGTTCCATGCGTCAAGCAACCGGCGCGAAACCGGAAGACGTTACCAACGGGTCCTCCAAACTTTTCTTTACAGATAAACCGCTTTGGATGATCACCATGTATGCCGAGCTTGCCGGCATCATTCAATCCGGCGTTTCAAAGGACGTGATTTGGGGAAGGCCCAAACAAAAGGTCTTGGTGTGAGGTCGATATTATGATGTTCGCTGCTTCTGCGTGGCATAATGGTAGGCCCAACGGTGCAACGGGTGCCGGTTATGGTTTGCGATTCCTGAAACCATTTGACATTGATGACTTCATTGCCCTCACAACCATACAATTGTTTTTGGCCGGACAACCTCTACCAGTCACAGTTAACTTCTCTAATTCATTTGCATCAGGAAGATGTAAGGAAATCAGAAGTAAGGAAATAGGGTTGTGGTTAATCGCTAATGGAAATCATGCATGGGCTACAGGTTGCCCGCCGCGATTTACAATAAGGCAAAGAGGCAATTCAAATATTTTCGATGTTTTTTGAATCACGCCATCAGCCCCGAATGAATAAAATCATTCATCTTACTTCCGTCCACGGCCGCCATGAAATACGGACATTCTTGAAGGAATGTGTTTCACTGGCGCGTTATGGATATGATGTTTCGATAATTATTGCTGATGGTAAAGGGGATGAGATTAAAGATGGTGTAAAAATTTACGATGCAGGGCCAAAAACAGGCGGACGGCTGTCACGCATGACCAAAACTGTCAGCCGGGTATATGAAAAAGCAAAAACACTTAATGGCGATATATATCATTTTCATGATCCGGAACTCATTCCTGTCGGTTTAAAGTTGAAAAAACAAGGCAAGAAAGTCATTTATGATTCTCATGAGGACTATGGAGAGGATATCTTAAACAAAGGATGGCTGCCGAAAATTTTACGTAACACTGTGGCTAATATATTTGATCGATACGAAAAAAAAGCCGCCAAGTCTTTTGATGGCATTGTAACTGCGACACCCCATATAAGGAAAAAGTTTGAAAAGATTAACAAAAACACCATTGATATCAATAATTATCCTATCCTAAATGTAGCTGATACACACAATTTCAAAGAAACGCTGAAAGGGAATAATGTTAATTATGTTGGCGCCATTGGTCGTATCCGCGGAATCATTGAGATGGTCCGCGCATTAGAAGGTACGGAAGCGCGGCTTGTTATTGCCGGAAAATTTTCCAGTATGGATGATTTCAAATCAGTAAAATCCATGAAAGGGTGGGCACAAGTCGATTATCGCGGCCAGGTGGATAGACCTGAAATAGTGCAAATATTGGCTGATTCAGCTGCCGGATTGGTGCTGTTTCACCCGGGGCCCAATCACACGGATTCTCAGCCAAATAAATTATTTGAATATATGGCGGCAGGCTTGCCGGTTATTGCTTCGAACTTTCCTCTTTGGAAAGAGATAGTTGAAAAGAATAACTGTGGAATCTGTGTGAATCCTTTAAGTCCAAAGGAGATCGCTGATGCTATTAATTGGGTGCTTCTGAATCCGACAGATGCTGCCGAAATGGGCAGAAATGGAAAGAAGGCCGTTAAAGAGAAGTACAATTGGGAAGCAGAAAGCCGCAAGCTTATTAGTTTTTATGAACAAATATTAAAATGAAGGTGTAATGGAAACAAAAATAATTCACTTACCGAAATTTGAAGATCCCCGCGGCAATCTTTCTTTTGTCGAGGAAGAAAATCATATCCCCTTTAAGATTGAACG
>DIFH01000107.1 GCA_002427615.1 Paludibacter sp. UBA5753 | reverse complement strand
AATTTACATGTTAATCCTGTTAATCCTGTCTGAAAATTAGAATCTGTCAAAGCAGAAATAATTAAATTTATTTTTTCGACTAATTGTATGAAGTCATTATCCATCAGTTGACTTAAATAAGATTTTTATCAATACATAAAATAAATAAATGACAAACTAATAACAGCTATAAAAAACCATAACGAAACACCTAAAACTAAAGGTTTTACACCTACCGATTTAATAGTAGACCTCGACAATCCGGCTCCAATAAAGAAAAGCGTCAGTGTGAGACTTTGCCGTGCAACCGATACAATGTCGTGTGTTATTGCTTTGGGGATATTTAAATAGGTATTTACGACCATAGCAAGTATGAAAAACACAATAAACCAAGGAATTACCACCTTATTTTCTTTCGATTTGAAATAAAACGAAGTAAAAACAGACAGGGGAATAATCCACAATGCCCGGGTGAGTTTTACAGTGGTAGCAACTTTCAGAGCTTCTTCGCCAAAAGTTGCCCCAGCTCCTACCACCGAGCTTGTATCATGAATGGCAATGGCTGCCCATAATCCAAATTGATGTTGAGTAAGATTCAACCAATGTCCTAAAACAGGAAAAAGAAAAAGCGCTACAGCATTCAACACAAAGATTGTGGCCAGCGAAACCGACATTTCACTTTCGTTTGCCTTTGCAATAGGACCAACGGCAGCAATGGCACTTCCACCACAAATAGCCGTTCCCGATGCAATTAGATAAGAAGGTATTTTCCCAACGTTGAGCCATTTTCCTGCCATTATTCCGAAAAGCATAACGCTGACTACTGAAAATAAGGTAAAAAACATTCCATCCGAACCAGCTTTAACGGAGTCGAGTAAATTCATCCCAAAACCCAAACCCACCACTGATATTTGTAATAAATATTTTGACGCTTTTTTATTGAATGTCGGAAAAGGTGCGCCTATTGTCATAGAAAACACTAAACCCAGAAACAATGCAACAGGAGGTGAAACATACGTTGTTAGACAAATAATCCCGATAATTATAAAGCCGATTTTTACTATAATATTTCTAAAAACCAAATGCGTTTTACTTCCGTTTCCCTCTGTTGTATTCATGTTTGTTTTCTTGATTTTTGACAATGCAAAGGTAATTCGGATTTGAATAGTAATAAGATAGTTATTATTTATGACTGATTACTTAAAGTTATAGTGCCGGGCAAATTCAATGAATACGTCAGGCAATCCTTCTGTTTCACCATGAAGCTGAATGAAATGAAATGCTCTGTCAAGATTTAAGTCTTTGACATCTACAATTTGCAATTTGTTGTTTTTTAATTCTTCCAGAATTGAATGGATAGACAGAAAAGCCATGCAATCGGAATGAAGCAAATATGATTTTATACTTTCGGTGCTACCAAGTTGCATTTCGCATTTCAAGTCGGATAATTTAATGTTATGCGGTTTCAGCGCATGGGCAATTACTTCCAGGGTTCCCGATCCTGGCTCGCGTAACAAAAGTGGAGTGGATAGCAATTGGTCTATGGATATTTCCTTTTGGATAGCTAACGCATGATTTGCGGCTACCACCGGCACAATTTCATCTTGGATGAATTCTGTGTATTTGAATAGCGTATTTTTTGCCTGTCCCTCCACAATACCAAAATCGATACTGTTATTATTCAATGCTTGTTCTATTTGTTCGGTATTGCTGATGGTAAGCGATACCTGAATGTCTTCGTACCGCTTGTGAAAATCAGCTAAAAGTGGAGGAAGCACATATTGTGCAATGGTTGTACTAGCTCCAATGCGCAATTTCCCCTTGAATATCTCCGTCAATGCATTCAGGTCGAACTCAAGACTTCCGTACAATCCAAATATCTGGTTGCAATAGTGAAGTAAAACGCCGCCTGCTTTGGTCAAGTGAATTTTATTTCCATTGCGTTCGAAAAGCCTGACTTTGTAGTAGCTTTCAATCTCCTGAATATGTTTGGATACAGCTGGTTGAGTGATGCAAAGCTCTTCGGCAGCTTTAGTAAAATTCAGTCGTTTGGCAACTGTATAAAAGACTCTTAAACGAAAATCAAACATGGGTGGAAAGTTGGTTTAGAGTTAAATTTGAAGCTTTATATTCAGCTATAGCCGTCAATAAAAAATCGGGAGGTGCACAAGGTTTCCAGTTGTTGACACTTACAAAGGCAATTTCGGTTTCAGCTTCATTAATCAGCTCATTTTGCTCGTTATAAAGATGATATGTAAACCAGACACGCACGCCTTTTAATGCTTTTAAGGTCGTTTTTACTGTCAAAAGTTCATCATAACGGGTGATCTTAATAAATTTGAAATTCATTTTTATAACCGGACACATCACACCTGCCTCTTCAATTGAATTATAAGGCACTCCAATGCTACGAAACAATTCCCAACGGGCAACTTCATAGTATTTTACATAATTGGCATGATGCATCGTCCCCATTTTATCCGTATCGGGGTAAGTTACTCTGAATTTATATTCGTGTACAATCATGGTTAAATGTTCGCTTATAATTTATATTATTTCTTTGTGTGTTTACTGAAAACTAAATGCAGCAGGCAAATTATTGATTACTTATAACTCACCTGCTGCTCTAACTACAAATGACTACAATCTCAATTTTTTAAATTCATCTTTCATTCTCTGAATGTCTGCTAACCAGTCTTCAATATCATTTTCGTGTTCAATTTCTTCGTTCAAAATAGTAACAGCCATTTGATGTGTACTGTGATCCTTGCCATTTGTAAAGTCCGCAATTTCCTGATAACGTTGGATAGCACATCTTTCACCTTTGAGGTTTTGCTCCAAAATTACTTCAATATAAGGGTCGGATGGTTCGTCGTAACTGCAACGAGCAAGTTTTGTCCACTCCATTGGATTAATTACAGGCGTTCCACCCAATTGAATAATCCGATTTACAACTAATACTGCATGTCCAAGTTCCTGATTGGCGTGTAACAGTAGCTCCGGTTCAACTTCACTACGCATTGGTCCTTCCATTAGCCTGGCACCAATCCAGTATTGGTAATAAGCCAACCATTCTTCCGAAAGTGCGGCATTTAACATGCCCAAAAGTTTGTCTACATCTACTGATGAGACCTTAATTGCTTGTCTTCCCATAATAAATCAATTTTAAAAGTTTAATAAATGTGTGAATAAAAAATGTTTAGCTAATACGAAAACGATTAGTTATGACTGCAAAGGTGTTCTCCTTCATGAGCATGTGAAGCACAATTAGAACCACCATCCTGAATTTTTCCAGCCAGATAATCACTTACAAGTTCATTCACATCCCCTTTACAATTTCGAATAACCTGAATGTGTTGAGATGAAAGTTTATTGATAGCTCCATCGCCAATTCCTCCTGCCAGCATTATTTTTACATTCATTTTGGCCAGATCATAAGCGATATTTGACTTACATCCGCAACCTTGTGGCGATGGAATTATTTGTTTATCAGTTATTTCATTGTTTTCAGAAACCGTAAAAACAGTATAAAATTCACAATGTCCGAAATGGGCATCAATTTGGTTGTTTTCTTTTGTTGGTACTGCAATTTTCATTTGATTTTATTATTTAGCCTCCCAAAGGAGGAATAGAGATTTTAGTTTAGAGAATTCGTTTTTTTTCTAAATTGTTATTGAATATCCTGTATAAAAATTAGTTAACCGGTCGCTTAGCTGTTCTTTCAATTGTTGATATACCTTTTCTCCCGTGCAATGACCGGTGATAAAATTTGTTTGAGGATATTTCTGTTTAATCTCTACGGTTATTCTTTCAATTTCCGATTTGGTTTCAAATTCTTGTTTCGGTTTACTGTCTAATAAATGAAAACCACCCATCACAGTTCCAATTCGTTTGGAAGGAAACAAAGAAATGGAACTTAAAATATTCAAAAGTCCCTTATGACCACAACCGGTATAAACGAATAAATTATTAGTTCCAAAACTTATTACCAACTCGTGATTAAAATCATCCAACTCCAGTCCGTTTCCGGCATCTTTGTACAATGTAGCATTGGCTTTAGGGAAAGGATAATTAGTTATTTTTGAATTAAACGCATGAATTTCGTTTCTGAATACTATTTCTGTATCAACAAAAATAAATCTTTCGGCGTAAGGACTGAAATCAAAATCGATGCTTATGGAATGCAGTCCATTTCGTTTTGAAAAAAACTTTTGATTGATAGCATTTTTCGACAAAACAATTTTTGCCTTTTTATTCAATTCAAGAAATACCGGTAATCCGCCTATATGGTCGACATGACCATGAGAAATAAACACAAAATCAATATCATTGAGTGAAATACCTAATTTCTCAGCATTACGAATAAAGTTATCAGATGCACCCGTATCGAGCAGACATTTATAATGTTCTGTTTCTAAATAAACACATAAACCATGCTCTGATTCAAGCGATTCATTTAATTTACGGTTATCTGATAAAACAACTATTTTCATTTTCGTAATTGTCGTTATAACCGTTTAGCAATGAGCATAAATTGTTCGTAATTAGTTGTTTTTTCGTCTGTTTTTCGGGTTATGACATTATAAATTTTCACTGACTTCACATCGAAGCCTGCCTTAACGAACTGTTTGGATAAAATATCAGTATCAAAACCACAATAAGGAACCGGGTCAAAATGATGATACGAGCCATCTTCGGTAACCAAATCACCCACAACAATCCATGCACCGGGCTTGGTAATAGTTGCCAGATGGAGCAAAGTTTTCTCTACATCGGGAAGATGATGAAAAGCCATAGCCGAGAATACAAAATCAATATCTTGTTGCTTGTAATTAAAAACTTCACCATGTATGACGTCTACTTTACTGTTACTATGCAGCTTTTGCTTTAAAACTTCCAGCATAGATTCAGAAGTGTCAACCATAACCACTTTACTTACTAAAGGTTCAATCTGCAGACCAACCAAACCAGTTCCTGCTCCAAGCTCGAGGGCTTTCCAACTTGATTGGGGATTGACATGAAGCAGCATTTCACTCAAAAATTTTTGGGTCATTTTTATTTTATCCGGGCTATCCCATTGGGATGCTTTTGATACAAAATTATCGTTCATTCAAATTTAGTTTTAATTTTTTATAGTAGAAATTGTTTATCAAACTTTATTTAAAGGGATTAATTCATTAACGTTAAAAGTTTTACAGCCTTTGCAACGCACATGATTTTCCAATCCATCCACTAATTTGAAACAGCGTTTACAGCGAAACCATTGTCTTTCAAACTGAACATTTCCACCTTCAATCATTATCATTTTCCCTTCGACGAGAGCCTGCGCTATTGTTTTTCGGGCTTTTTCATAAATTCGTGTCAAAGTGGGACGTGAAACATTCATCTTTACTGCAGCCTGATCCTGATTCATACCTTCATAATCAAGCAACCGAATGGCTTCATATTCATCATATAATAATGAGACGGAGCTTAGCATATTACGGGGAATGCCAAAAGGTTTAAATCCCTGCATGAGTGGTGGGTTACAAATTTTTCTATCTTGTTTTGGACGTGGCATAACTTATATTTTCACTTTAAATTTCTGTTGTATATAATTTGGACGTACAAACTTACATAAAAATATACGATTTATAAGCGGGTCAAATAAAAATCTTGAAAGATTTATAGAGGAAAGATACACAAAATAGTTATGAACTTATGATCATTTAAATAAAAATTCGTTCAATCGAAAAGAGAGAAATAATATTTATATTTCTCCCTTTCCCGATAGATGTTTAATTAAATCTATTACTTTTTACCCAAAGAGGCTTCTACTTTTTCTTTCGACAACTTTTTAGTACAAAAGAACCAATCATAACAGGTTACGCCTTCTTCTTTTCCTTCCATACGATCTTTGGCTGTACCGCATGATCCTGCGGTGGGAACAATAACATCATCTCCCGGACGCCAGTCGGCTGGAAGAGAGACGTTAAAATTATCAGCTGTTTGTAATCCGATAACGACCCGCTTCAATTCATCGAAATTCCGGCCTAACGAAAGCGGATAATAAATCATGGCACGAATCATTCCTTTTGGATCAATGAAAAATACGGCACGCACAGCTTTGGTATTACTTTCACCGGGTTGTACCATGCCATACTTATTAGCCACTTCCATGGTAATGTCTTCAATCAGTGGAAAAGTAACTTCCACATTTTTCATTCCTTTGTACTCAATTTTATCCTTGATCGTGCGTAACCAGGCAATATGACTGTAAAGTCCATCCACCGATAAACCTACCAACTGACAATTCAAGTCCTCAAATTCTTTGTTCATCGTAGCAAAAGTCATGAACTCGGACGTACAAACGGGCGTAAAATCGGCCGGATGGCTGAACAAGATAGCCCACTTCCCTGCATAATCTTCGGGGAAATTAATTTCGCCTTGTGTGGTAATTGCTTTAAATGAAGGAGCTTTTTCGCCAATGCGAGGCATTGAATAAATTTGATTTGTTTCCATTTTGATTTGTTTTTAAAATTAATAATTTTGTTACATGAATATATGTTCATTTGTTTTCTCGGACAAAGCAACTACTAATTTTATTATAAATCAAATATATATTTTCAATAATAATATAGAATCATTATATATGTCAACTTCAATGCTTAACTATCTTACTCATCGACTCTAAACTTGAAAATAAAACAACCAAAATGAACTTATGTTCACTAAGCATAAACAAGAGACTTAAAAATCAATTCGTAATTTGGCTTACAATAGAATTAAAAGCTAAACGTACTGTATTGTCAAGAAATAGCTCGCCAAGCTTGCCCTCATCACAAGCCGTGCATATTTTTTCATTGATAGGAATTTGTGCCAGCAACGGAATATTGAATGACTTCGATAATGCTTCACCACCACCGGTACCAAAAAGAAAATATTTTTCATCTGGGTGGGTAGAAGGAGTAAACCACGACATGTTTTCGATAATTCCTAAAACAGTAGTCCCTACATGTTGGTCACGAAACAAAGAAATTGCTTTTTGAACATCCGAAAGAGCCAGCATTTGTGGAGTTGTAACTACTAAAACTCCAGTTATTTCAAATTCTTGTAACAACGTAATATGTACATCTCCGGTACCAGGAGGTGTATCGATAATCAAGTAATCAAGTTCACCCCAACTGGTTTCAGCCATCATCTGCTTCATACCTTTTGACACCATTGGGCCACGCCAAATAATTGCCTGATGAGCATCGAAAAAGAACCCGATTGACATGATTTTAATTCCAAACCGAATATAAGGCTCAATGAGATAATTTCCTTCGTGCTCTGTCATTACAGGGCGTTCTGCATTTCCCAAATTAAAAAGCGTGGGGATGGACGGACCGTAAATATCGGCATCTAATAAGCCTACGGAATATCCTTCAAGAGCCAGCGACAAAGCCAGACCTGCTGCCACAGTTGATTTCCCTACTCCACCCTTGCCCGAAGCTACCATGAAAATCTTGTTGATATTGGGCAATTTTGTCTTTACAATCGCATTCTCCTTTGCTGCGTACTTGTATTGTTTTTGTTCTTCCATTGTGTTTATATTTTTACATTAATTACTTTATATGCTTATAATCAATTAATCTCTAAATTTCCGAATGTAAAAGCTGTTAGATTTATATTCCACTTTCTGCACGTAATTATTGTGCAGCAATGTTTCCAATACCGTTGAGTTTGCATTATTTTTGAATAAAAGTTCATCCATCGTATCTTGCCGGATAGGGTGAACCGAGCAAATATTGATAATATCTTCAAAAGCATTTCCTGTAAATCCGGTATCTGTGCCTTCGAAACCAAGAATCAGTTCGGTGTTCAGCCCATTTTCGTTGAAAATTTGATAGGCTTGATTTATCACATTTTCATCGGATGGAAGAACCGATTTTACTGCGGGCGGACGAGTTGGAATGGAAATATAGGCGAAGAAAGGTTGCGCCAATTTTACTAATTCTGCCGTTTTATGCAATTCTTCCTCCGAATCGTTTAACCCTTTTACCAACATGGTTTCGGTTACTAATTTTCCTTTGAATTCACGTGCGAAAGCATGTAAACCATCCAAATAGTTTTGAAAAGTAATTTTAGCAACCGGACGGTTTATTTTTTTCCATATAGTTTCGCTTCCTGCATCAATTTTTACCGACACCCAATCGGCCAATTGCAAATCAGCCCTCACCTCGGGGTCATTGAGCAACGATGCATTGGTAATCACGGCTATTGGAATACCGAAAAGTTTTAATTTTTCGATGGATATTCCCAATTGAATATCTAATGTTGGTTCTCCATTGGCCACAAAAGTCAAGTAATCAGGTTTATCAGCCTCTGATATTTTAGCCAAATGTTTTTCGACTTCTGAATAAATAACCGTTGGATCATAAAACTCCTGACGTTGAGCACTGAAGGTGTGAGTTAATCCCACCTGACAATAAACGCAGGAATAAGAACAAACTTTTTTTGAAGTAATATTATTTATACCAAGACTTTTACCTAATCTTCGGGAGGGTACGGGTCCAAAGCTTATCATGATGTTGAATTTTTTAAGTTTAGAGCAATTTTTGTGCTCCGGCAAATACTTCCTGAATTTCGAGAACAGCTACTCCGTGACCTGGCAAACGAGTCGGATTCCATTTCTTCATGTCGTCAAACAGCTCTCCTTCTGTAAAATAACTTAGCATTCCTTTTAGTTGAAACGATTTATCTTCTTTGGTAATAAAAAGAATGGAACCTTTGCTTCCAGCCTGTATATTTTCCAGCGTTTTGCTGAAAAAATTATTGGCAACCAAAACCTGAGTTTCGTTATACATGGAAACACAAGTTACATAAATAGAATTTGGAGTACCATCTGCATTCACCGTGCTGAAAACAATGGCATCTTGCTTGTTTTGCCAGGCTTCGCTGACAATTTCGGGTAATTTGTTCATTTTATTCTTTGTTTAAAAAAATCCGCAGCCCTTAAAAAAGGAGCAGAAGAGTTCGTTAGTTTACTTAATTATAGCTGGTTATTGTTTTAATTTCAATATTTTACTTGTTGGCTTTTTACTCGTTAATGGCTTCCGAAGGACAAACCCGTACGCATTCCTTGCAATTTCGGCACAAATCGTCCACGATAAAAGCTTTATCGTCTTTCAAAACGATGGCATTGGTGGGACAAACATCCATACAAATGCCACAACCGGTACACAAGTCTGGATTGACTTTAGGATAAACTACGAGCGGTGGAGTTGGTTGTGTCATCACCTTGTTTGTTGGCTCAGAATCTTTTAGTTCGTTCTTATTTTCGCTATTTTCGCTCCGCACAAGCCAGCTTTTACATACGGGACAGACTTTAGAGCTACACGGAATTCCGGGTGTATGAGGAATGGAATAGCCACATTTCGGACAAACACAAACTCCTTGTTCTGATTGATGTCTGTTGTGATGATTACCTCGATTAAAATTTTTATTTCCAAACATGATTTTTTCGTATTATATTGATTTTTTTATTTCAAAGATATTTTGATTGGAATCGGAAAGAAATAAGGTACCTGAACCAGTCAAAACATTCATTTTATACCCTTTGAGTTTTGCTTTTGCAGTAATTTCTGCCATTCTGTGTGTCTGAAAACATACGTGCTGAAAGGTTGGTGCGTTTACTTTATCATTTATAAAAAGCTCTAATTCCATTTCAGGACATGCACCTACAAGCACGTTGGTTTCAACTGGAATTCTAAAAATATTGGTCGCATTTTCCAATGTCAATACAAATGATCGGGTAACTTCAAAATTAAGAATTTCTTCATAAAAGTCACGCACATCACTTTCTTTTACCTGTAAACCAATATGTTTGATAGTATTCATTATAATGATTATTTAATTCCAAACGGAACTTTCAAGATTAAACTAATGTTTCTGCCCTCGTTGAAATATCCCAAAGGTTTCAGTGTAGATAAATGATCAAAAAATTGTGTGTCGAAAATATTGTTGGCCGACAGTCCAATATTCATCAGTTGATTACTGAGTTTTATATCAGCATTAATTCCTGCATTTACAAGCGTATATCCATCGGTTGCTGTTTCATAAGGCGAAGGGTGGTTTTGTTTTAAAGCGGTAAGGGCAGCTATTTTAAAATTTGGGTGCTTTAGAAATCCTATTTTTTCTCGTTCTACCCTAATTTCGTAACGGAACTTATGTGCCGGGATAAATGGTAGATAGTTTCCATTTTCCTGTATTCCGATGACCGATGCATAAGTACTCTGAACATGTAACCACGGCAATGATTTTGGGTGAAAATGAATACCAGCTTCTCCGCCGTATAGTTTAGCATTGGTTTGCGAAAAACGATAAATTGTCATGGCTGTTGATGTCAATTCAGCAGTAGGAGAAATGAAAATATAATTATCAATTAAGTTATAGAATCCAGCCAAATCGAATGAAAAATAGTCTCCATGATAATGCATGCTTATATCAGTTTCGTACGCATTTTCAGCTTGCAATTTAGCGTTTCCAATCTCATACCGGTCGCCATGCATTCCGTTGGAAGTAAGTTCCGATAAATTTGGAGCACGGTATGATTTTGCCAAATTAGCCCTGAACAGCAACTTTTCATTCAGGTTGTATGTCAATCCGACCGAAGCATTAGGACTCGAAAAGTTGAGTGATAACGGAGCATGATAACCCTCAATACCTTGAGTGCCCATTGCGTAAGTTTCAGTTTTATACATATCGAATCGCAAACCACCCTGTAATCTTAATTTTTCAAAGAACGTGTATTGTATCAAGCCAAAAACGCCAATATTATTTACATCGGCATCGGGTAGAAATTGTGCTGCTCGATTGTTCTGGTTTCGATTTGTTTGACTTTTCCCTTGGAAACCAACAATATAATCAGAACTCTCACTGGAAGGCAAATATAATTTAGATTCATACGTAAGCGTATTCAGGTTCATTTCTACGACCGGCACATCGAGCGTGGTTTGTAATTTGCGCAATGCAACTTGATAGGCAACGTTAGTTTCCCATTTGAAATTCCCGAGATACAATTTGTTTTGAGAAGAAATCAAATGATGATTCAAATCCTGAAACCAAATATCGTTATCTCTGCCTTGTTCAGTAATAATCGGAATTACGTCAGGGACTGTCATGCCTAATTTCTGTTTAAAATAATCGTATGATAGTTTAAATGTTCCAATTTCACCCGTATACCCGGAGTTTGAACTTAACGACCACTCGTTAAACCTCGAATTTGGCACAAAAGAACCACCACCTTGCCTGTAATCGGCATGGGTTTTATTGCTCACTCTCAATCCTCCAAAAAAATGTTGAGATGCTCCTTTTATGCCCAAGCTATTATTCATGCCTTGCGTATTGGAATGTAGTTGAGTTTGATAATCGCCTATAATTTCACCCGTTGGTGCGGGTTTCCCTTTGATAAAATTGATTACCCCACCAATGGCATCCGAGCCGTAGAGTAACGATGCCGGACCTTTTATTACTTCTACCTTGTCTACATCGTTATCGTCAACTCCCAGCGGATGGTTTTCGCTAAACTGATAATTCTCAATACGCACTCCGTTGCTCAGAACTAATATATCGTTCATTGAAAGTCCTCTGATAACCGGTTTTGAAACTCCTTGTCCTTTAGCGATCATATCTACTCCGGGAACTTGCGTGAGCGATTCCATAAAATTGGGTGTGCCGGACAGCAAGATATCTTTACTCTTCAACACATCAATCTTTACTGCATTATCATGTTGCGAACTGATTAACCCGCCGGTAACAACTACTTCTTGTGATTCTATCACCGATTCAGTAAGTGTTACGTCTAATTTATTTAAAGAGTTTTGAAGCGTAATGATCTTTATTAAAGAGTTATAACCTATGTACGAGAACTGTATTTTCGTTTTTCCTGACGGAAGATTCTCGACATGATATTCACCATTTTTATCCGAAACGGTTCCTTTATTTAATTCCGGTAAAATAATGGTGCACCCAACTAAAGGATTACCATTTGCAGCTGTCACCTTACCTGCAATTTGTATTTGTGCAGATAGGCTGCTTATACCGATTGACATCAGTATAAGCAATAATGCTATTTTTTTCATTTTCTATATTGTTTTCTGTATGTTTATATTATTGATTAAATGGTATTTGATATCAATAATACAGGGGGCGAACGCAACAAAAAACTCAGAAAAGAATATTTATTTATAACAACTGAATTATAAATATAATCAAGCTCGCAAAAGAACTCTTTTATATATTCATGATAGCACTTATGGGTACTATTAAAATGAAAGAAATGAAATGCACAGATCGGACAAATTTCATGATATACATCTAATCGGGTTACGTTTTTTTCAATTTTCTCAATAGAAAAAACATGATCATGTTTATGAAATACTTTTACTGCCATTGGCATTAAAAATACCCAAAGCAGAAATAGAGGGATGATCTGTTTTTTTACGAAATTCATTTCTTACTATTTTACAGATATTTATCAATTATTTATTAAGAGTAATCAGTTTGTAATTCTCTCTTATCAATTTCGCCACTTCGGAATCAGGAGCAAATTCAACAATGCTTTTACAATTTACCATGGCATCTACCACTAATCTATCAAATGGGAGTTTTCCGGCAACTGAGATATCCTTTTGCTGGCAATAAGCTTCAATTTCATGGGTCAAATCTGTATTCAAGTCGAATTTGTTAACTATAACCCAGGTTTTTAGTTTGAAATTAGACGTTATTTCCAATGCTCTTTTCATATCGTGCAGACCCGAAATAGTTGGTTCGGTAACAATAACTACATGGTCTATGCCCGTAATAGTTGAAATAGCTGAACAACCGATTCCCGGAGGTCCGTCAATGATAATCGTTTCGAGTTGATGGTCTTTTGATAATTGTTTTGCTTTGTCGCGAACCATATTTACCAGTTTCCCAGAATTTTCTTCGCCTGGCGATAAACGCCCATATACCATTTTCCCATTACGGAATGTGCCTGCGTACATTCTGCTTTTATCTTCATTCACCATTGAGATGGCTTCCGACGGGCAAACCCTAGCGCAAAGCCTACACCCGTCACATGAAGTTTCAGAAATAATTACTTCGCCGTTTATCTCGGAAATAGCATCAAATCGACAATAATCAATACATTGACCGCAATTAGTACATAGGGATTTATCGATTACAGCTTTCTGTCCTGATACAAAAATCTGCTCTTCCTCATGCGTAGGGTTGAATAAAATATAAAGATTGGCAGCATCCACATCGCAATCGGCCAATACCACTTTTTCAGATAATGTGGCAAAGGCAGCACTTATACTGCTTTTGCCTGTTCCGCCTTTTCCACTAATTACGGCTATTTCCATAAAGGTATTTTATATTGTTGAACACATTTATAAATTGAGATTGCCAATGAGGTTGATGCTTACAAAGCAATTCTCCTTTTGAATAAATAGAAGCAATGGTTTTATCGAAAGGTATATTCATCAAAAGCGGAATACTCTCTTTATTGAGATAAACATACACATCATCGTTTCCCAAATTAGCTCTATTAATTATCACACCATAAGGTTTATGCATTGTTTTCAAGGTTTCGACCGATTGTTTTAAATCGCTCAGACCAAAGGGTGTTGGTTCAGTTACTAAAATTACATAATCGGCTTGAGCAACTGTTTGTATAAAAGGGCACGAAGTTCCCGGCGGCGAATCCATCAATACAACTTCGGCATTGGCTGCTTCTTTTATGGCTGCCTTTATAACCGAAACAGGAGAATAAACACCCACTTTCATACGTGCTTCAATCAACGAAGTTTTTTCTGTTACAGCATACCGGTTAACTTCGCCCAACAGATCTTCTTTTTCGGTAATTGCGCCAAATTCACATGCCACCGAACACGCTCCACAACCGTGACACAACTCATCCATTACTTTTATAATTTTAGGCTCTCGCAAAAAGAAAATAGCATTGTAATTACAGTATTCGTAACACTTTCCGCAGAACGTACATTTAATCTCATCAATCACAGGAACGAGCTGAGTAATTTGAGTTGAGTTTTCAAGCTCTCCACTAAAAAATGCCAATGTATTGGGTTCTTCAGCATCGCAATCTACCAACGTAACATTTGTTCCTTCTTGCTGCAAAGTGTAGAAAAAATTTGTGGAAACAAAAGTCTTCCCCGTTCCACCTTTTCCGCTGGCTATGGCAATTTTCATTTCGTCAATTTAAAGGAAATAAAATAATGTGTGTTTAAATCAATATAAGATGCTTCAATAAAGCCATAAGATTCCACCTTCTTTTTCAAACGTTCTTTTGTAAATCGAATACTTTTAGGAGGACCAAACGAAGTATCTAATTTAAATTCGATAAAGTTTAAATAAGCTCCGTTTAAAAGTCTATCCGAAAAAAATTTCAGTATTGCATCCTGACAACGCATTGCATGAAATGAATTGGAGAAAAATACCTGCGTTACATTGTCAATATTACTTTGGTTTATCCACTTACAGATATCCTCACAAATGAATTGAATTGAAGAATTCCCATAAAATTGATTCATAGACACATCATTATGTTCGTCTATTGCAATGACTTTATTACATAATTCTGCAAATTTTGAACTATAAAAGCCTTCGCCTGAACCTACATCTAATAAAATATCAGATGAAGATAG
>DIFH01000014.1:25458-34765 GCA_002427615.1 Paludibacter sp. UBA5753 | reverse complement strand
ATATGTGAAAATTGGTTTAGCCGGTAGTTGCTCGGGTGTTAAAGAAAAGTATTACACAATTGGGTTTTTTGCAAAATATCATCAGCATTTTTGTTATTATCAATAAAATAGATTATATTTATCGCCCATTTCTCATTCATCAAAACGGGTTCTTATACAGGCCAAAACCGCATGCGTTATTGTTAAAATACTGTGATTTTTGAGTAAGTTACAGTAGTTCGATTTACTGAGTGAAAATGGGTTGTTCCCATAAAAGTGGGTATAACAATAAACGTAAATTCAGGTTACCCTTACAGCGCCGGACTAAAACACTTAATAGAGTGGGGCGAATGCAATATTTGACGTCGCCTTTTTCAGCGGTTTGTCAGATGGATGGACGAATATGAGATATTTATTTTAACCGATATAGAAATAATAAACCTATTATAACCAATGCTATTTATGAATACAGGTACTACATATAAACTATTTAAACGGACGAAGATTTTCTTTGCCGCACTGTTCGTGTTTTTGATGGGGGAAGTTGGGAGTGTGAGTGGAGCAACAAAAACATGGGATGGCAGTAGCTCTAACGATTGGAATACGGCAGCTAACTGGACACCGAGCGGAGTTCCGACAAGTTCGGATGATGTTATTATTCCGGATAATTTCAATGTAACTGTAAATACGGCGGCAGTTTGTGCAAGTTTTACTATTAATGAGGGTAACAATGATAACCAGATTACAATTAGCGATGGTCAAAGCCTTACAGTATCAGGTGGTGTGACAATTAATAAAGGTAAAGGCTACGGCGATAATAAGTACATATCCGTTGGCTCAGGAACATTAACAGCAGGCTCTATAACAATGGCTAATACTGGGAATAATAATAGAGACTCATATATAAGTGTTTTAACAGGTACTATTAACGTTTCAGGCAATATTACAATGAATGGAACTGCCGCCAGAAACCAAATAGTTTTCTTGGGGGCAGGTACTTTGAATGTTGGTGGAACGGGAACAATTTCAGGAGGGACAATATCAAGCGTTGCCGGCGGATATACTGCTTTGACAAATGGAACAGTGAATTATAATGGCTCAACGCAAACTGTAGGCGCTTATGCTTATTATCATCTTACATTATCAGGTACCAATGCCAAAACCTTACAAACCGGAACAACAAGTATTGGAGGTAACCTGACCTTAAGTGGAACTGCTTCAACAAAAACAGTTGTTGGAACGACTATTGGTGGTAATTTAAATATTGGAGATGGAACAACGTTTACTGCAGGAGCATACAACTTAACAGTAACCGGAACTACTACTATTGGCGGCGGCTCAAGCGGAAATCTCACTATCGGTTCTTATAATGGAACAAAGATATTTACAGGACTTGTTACCATTAATGCAGGCGGCACATGGAATAATTCAGGCAGTTTTCCGGTAACTTTCCGTGGTGGAATTACTAATAACGGGACATTTACCTCGGGAAGCACTTACTCGTATACCTTTGATACCAATGCGCAATCTCTTAATGGAAATATAAATATGTCAGGTTCAACTGTTGTCGTAACAGGAATTAACCTCACCAACTATGGAACTTTAACTTTGGGCTCAGCTCTAAACGGAACTGGTGCATTAATAAATTCTTCTTCCGGTACAATTAATAGTACTGCTGGCATAACTATTTCAACCTTGACAAATCAAGGAACCTTAAACGCAAGTAGTAATAACCTAACTCCTACGACCTTAACAAACACAAGCACGGGAATTTTAAATATTGGTGGAACGACTTACACTAATCCTACAACTTTAACTAACGCTGGTACAATTACTGTAACTACAAGTGGGAGCATAATAACTGCCACTGCTAATTTTACTAATACAGGTACGATTAATCTGAATGGATCCGGATACATTACCGGAATGACAAACAATGCGGGCGGTACGGTGAATTTTATTAATGCATCGCAAACTATTGGTACTTTTAATAATGCTACCAGTACAAGTGTTTTAAATATATCGGCTCTTATTTCTTCTTCTTATGCGATAAATACGCTTACTGCAACAGCAACCGGAAATACGGTAAATTATAACGGATCAGGTAATCAAACCGTTAAAAACACAACTTATTCTCATCTTACTGTCTCGGGCAGTGGAACAAAAACATTAAGTGGAGGAACCGTCACAACGGTTACAGGTATACTAACATTAACCAATGGCATTTTATCTACCACTACGAATAATTTATTATCTGTAACAAATACAGCCACAACGGCTATTACAGGCGGTTCGTCCACATCGTTTATTAACGGTCCGGTTAAATGGACTTTGCCTGCAAGTTTGCCTACGGGTTCCACCTATAATTTTCCGGTTGGAAACGGGACGACCTATTTACCTTTTGCGTTGGTTAATCCCACTACAGGAACAGGCGATGTTACGGCGCAGGTACAAGCGTTCGCATCAGATCCTGGCGGGTCGGTAGATGCTACGTTGGATTCAAAAAGCGCTACTGAATATTGGTCATTGGTTACTTCCGGCAATTTTACGAATAGTTCGGTTTCCCTTGCCCGGCAAACAACGATAGCGCCATTGGATGCAATTGGCGGTAGTACGGCACAAAACGGCGCTTATACTAATTTGGGCGGAACGCCTGGCGCTTATGGAGTTTCGTCTTCCAATGTCATTGGTGCGAACCGGTTTTTTGTTTTGGCAAAAGGAAAACATGTTATTACCACCTCTATTTCTTCTTTAACCGGCTTTACTTATCCTATGGGTTCTGGCCCATCGCAAATTCAATCATTCACGGTGGAAGGCGCATATCTTACGACAAATATAACCGTTTTACCCACCGATTCTTTCGAAATTTCATTAACTTCAGGAGCTTCATTTGCCCCGCAAAGCGTGATTACACTGCCGGTAATTAATGGAACAGTCGCTACATCTACTGTTTATGTGCGTATGAAAGCCGGCTTTGTTGTGGGCACAGTCAAATCGGTATTAAATCCTATTACTTGTTCATCGACCGGCGTAACAACGAAAACCATTTCCTGTACCGGAACAGTAACTACAGCGCCGGTTATTACCGCCGCTCCTGCAAGCCTGACCGGCTTTAGTTATACTTATGCAGCCGGTCCTTCGGCACAACAGTCGTTCACAGTGGGTGGAACGAATCTGATAGAAAATATAACCGTTACGCCTCCTACCGACTATGAAATATCAACTACATCAGGGTCAGGATTTGCTACTACTGCTCTTTCGGTTACATCGGGAACAGTTATTTATGTTAGACTGAAATCCGGGTTAGGCGTTGGCAGTTGGTCTGAAAATATTGTGTTGACATCGACTGGCGCTAATCCGGTAAATGTGGCGTGTAGCGGAACTATAAGTCCGGCGCCCACCATATTAAACGCAATTTCAGCCTTATCCGCTTTTATTTATACATTGGGCGCCGGTCCTTCGGGCGAACAGACATTCACCGTAAGCGGATCTAATCTTACGGCTAATCTGGTGATTACGCCTCCTGCTAACTTCCAGATTTCACTAACACCAGCGTCTGGCTTTACCTCTTCTGCCGTTTCACTGTCCCCATCGGGCGGAACTGTAAATGCTACTACTATTTATGTCCGCATGAAAGCCGGTCTGGCAGTTGGCAGTTACGGCCCTGAAAATATTACATTGGCATCAACCGGAGCTTCCGGGAAGGTAGTTTCGTGTAAGGGATCGGTAGTTAATTCAGCGGCTATAACTACTTCTACACTAACTTTAACCGGCTTTGGTTATAAACAATATTCAGCTGGGGATGCGGGTACGGGAGTAGCAAATGGCGGTCCATCGAGCGAACAATCCTTTATAGTGGCCGGAACTTCGCTGGGGTCAAATAATGTAACCGTTACAGCCCCAGCCAATTATGAGATTTCTCAAACCTCCGGTGGCTCCTTTCAAAGCTCTATCACATTAACTCCAACTTCAGGGAAAGTAAACAAGACTATTTATGTCCGGCTTATTTCACTTAAACCGGCAGGTGATTACACCGGTAATATTACCGTGGCATCTTCCGGCTTAACTACTATAAATGTTGCCTGTGTCGGCAAGGTGTTTGCAACACCCCTGATAACAGCGTCATCGGATGGAGGAACTTATTGTCCGGGTTCAACTATCAACCTTACGAGTACAGGAGATGATATTCAAAACAGATATTGGGAAGGTCCGAATGATTTTTATTCAGTCAGTCAGAATCCACAACTAACGACGAATGCTACTGCAGCCTTATCGGGCACATATACGGTTACCGGTAATATAGTGGTAGGTGGAAATCTCGTTACCAATGGCGATTTCGAAGCAGGGAATTCCAGTTTTGGAAGTAGTTATACATATAGAGATTCTACTTATAGCAGCTCTTGTGGGTATGGTGCACTTGGCTGTGAAGGAGCTTATTCGGTAGTTGCCATTCCTCATAATGTTCATTCTAATTTTTCCTATTGGCCCGACCATACCCCGGCTCCCGGTACCATGCAAATGGTTGTGAACGGATCCATAACAGCAGGGGTCGTTATTTGGAGCCAGTCAGTGCCTGTTGTTCCCGGCGCCGACTATCAGTTTACCTATTGGGTACAGACTGTTGTAGCAGGAAATCCTTCGCGGTTGCAGTTATATGTCAATGGAGTAGCTGCCGGTCCAATTTATACGGCAAGCGCTTCCATAAACAATTGGACTCAATTTCTGTATAATGCAAGCGCCGGAACAAATTCAGTCCTGAATTTGGAATTGATAAATCAAAATATCGTTGCAGGGGGAAACGACTTTGCCTTAGACGATATTGTATTTCAACAAGTTCTTTCGGCAACTGCCAGTACCGACGTTTTAGTTACTCCTAACGTACCTGTTAGCGTGAGTGTTGCCGTCTCCGCTAATCCTGTAACACAAGGCGCTACCGTTACGTATACGGCAACGCCTACAAATGGTGGAGCTACTCCTGCTTATGCATGGTATGTGAATGACAACCTTGTTACCGGAGTCACTTCCTCAACCTATAGTTATATTCCTTCAAATGGAGATGTTGTTAAGTGTGTTTTGACATCCAGTATCAGTTGTGCGACAAATAACCCTGCAACTTCCAATATCGTAACCATGACGGTAAACCCTGCGGTAAATTACTGGAGGGGAACTAACGGGACGAATTGGGGAACAGCTTCCAATTGGACGGCTGGTTATATTCCATCGCCAGGAGATAATGTTGTATATGCGTCTACGACAAATAGTTGGGGCTCCAATGCAATTAACGATCTTGTACTTGATCAGGATCGCACTATAGGCAGTTTGATAAATGAAACAACCAAACGCTTGGTAATACCTGCCGGAAAGAGTCTTACGGTGAATAATACGATAACAACCAATGGAAATCCGGAGCTTATCTATATTCATTCGAATGACGTAATTGCCAACGGATCGTTGATTTTTCATAATTCGGAATCTTCACCTGTTTACGCCACCGTCGAAATGTACACAAAATCGAGTTGGGATTTAAGCAAGCCTGTGAATCAGAAATACAGCTGGCAATATTTCGGCATCCCTGTCAGCCGGTTTAAAGCTTCTCCTACTTTAGAAGGAGCCATTGTACGTCAAATGCTTGAATCGGGGAACGACACTACCACTCACTGGCAGCCGTTGACCAACGATTCGTATTTAGAGCCTTTTCGCGGTTACGAATTATGTTATGAATTTTCTCGTGTGATAACATTCAGCGGAGCGTTGATAAATGCCAATTTCAATTCAGGACAGTTGGTTAAAACCATTACAGGCGGAGCTCTTTATCCGGGACAGCATTTATTTGCCAATTCATATACGGCAGGCATCGACATCCGGCAAATACAATTCGGTTCGGAAATGGATTCAACCGTTTACATGTATAACACGGGAACTTTTGCCCAATGGCAGGCATTGAAAAGCACGAGAATAGGCAACACTCCAGGGCAATACACCTCGGCGCCTCAAAACCTGGCAGGATATTCTCAGGTTCCGCGTCAGGTACCGTCCATGAATTCAATGTTGGTAAGAATTAAAGCAGGAGTCAGTGCGCCCACGGCTAATTCTTATATAAGTATCAATTACAGTTCGGTAGCAATGGGCAATACCGACTTGCAACGAGCTCCTGCCATGGAGAGCAATGAGAGTCCGGCATGTACCATCATCGATGTTGAAAGTGAACTTTCGTCCGACAGGATGTGGATATTTACCAAGGAATTATGCAAACGAACGTTTGATAACGGAGATGATGGCGTTAAAATGGCAGGAACAGCTCTCAGTCCTCAAATATATGGGGTTGAAGCGGATGGAGATTATCAGATCGATGCGGTGAATGATATGAATAATACGGTGTTGGCATTTCAGGCAGGTCAGGATACTGATTATACGTTGACTTTTACCCACGAGAACATTGCCGGACGTTATTCCAAAATATTTTTGCACGATTTAGTAGAAAGAACTGTTGTAGATATTACTGAAACGGGATCGACCTATTCGTTTACGGCGCAATCCACTCCGAAAGCGGTGAATCGTTTCCGGATTATCACAGACACGGAGGAAACAGGCAATGAAGCGCCTTCAAAGATAAAAATCTTTAACTCGTACAATTCGGTTTATGTACTAAACAACAGCCAGCAGCCAGGCGATATGTATATTTACGATATTTCAGGCCGGAGCTTCGGACATCAAAAGGTGGCAGCCAATAGCATTTTCACCATACCCATTACCTTACAAAATACTTATATTGTAAAATTTGTAAGTACGGAAGAAACTAAAACCGAGAAAATTATCATAAGATAAACAGTTTCTTGGCAGGTAAAAAGATTTTGTCGCGCAAAAAAAAAAGGCGTCGGTAGCTTATTCAATACTTTTCACACCTATAAGTTTGTCGTATCGTTCACCCCAGGGGCGATGGAATACGTAAATTGTGTATTCGTTTTTGGTTTGCCAGTAACTGCCTTCAACACGTTCCACCGAGGCCTTTTGCGCACCTTTTGGCACAAATAGGTACTGGTAGTTGTAACCGCCTTGTTTGAGCAACAACGTTTTATGATACATGCCGGCATTAAAATCATATTTCAATCGCGAATGGTCGTTCAACAGGTTATAATTCAGTTCTCCTCCCAAATACAACTGCCCATCGAAAAAAGGAGCTTTCAAAGGCAATACAAAATGAACGTATAAATAATCGGCTTCGGTATCGCTGTTCTCCATAGCTTCCTGGTAGTTAATCACAAATTTACCGTTTACATCAAAATCGTCTATGTATGTTTTGGCTGTCCGGATTTTATCCTGAGTAAGGTACACCTCGTAATGGGGTTGCTGGTACCTTATTTGTGCAATACCTTCGCTGGCTGAATATATGGAAGATATATCGAACCGGTGATATTCGTTGCCACCTTCAAAAATCAAGGCTTTGTTGTTTGCATAGCTGAGTTTTGAGGCTGAAATAAAGGTGGGTTGAATGCCTGTAACTTCGTTGTCGAGGCGGTTGTTCTGACGAATCACTATTTTTAGTTCGCTGTTTACATCGCGTACCGGATACGCATTGAGCATCAAATCGAAATCAAGCTGTTGTAACCTGCCGTATAATTCAGTGTCGGTATTGCCTCTGATTGTGGCATTAATACTGACTTTAGGCTCAACTATCGAAAAGCAAACCTGTGCAATCGGGCTATCCACTTTATTGTCTTCATAAATAACAACGACATAATTGCCCGAAATTTTAAAACCGATATCGTTGTTTGGCAACTCAAACTTATAATGCGTATACAGGAAAGTGGTCGTCTGCGACAAAGCGAAATCAATAATATTCCCGGTTGTAAATCCTGTCAGGTACTCATTGGTCGACAGGTTGGAAGCAGTCCAGTCCGCGTTACAATGCAATACAGTATAACCGTAGGAATGAGCTTCGTGCGACATTTCGTCGAAACGGATACGCAAAATATCGGAACCGTTCAGTTCAATGATGGGCAACAGATATTTATCATCGTTCACTCCAATTTGTAAAGTCTTGATATTCGGGTCAAAAATTTGAGTCCGGTAAACTTTTTGTGCCGACAAACTGCAGCTAATGACCGTGAGAAGTATGATAGATAAATGTTTTATCTGTTTATTCAGCCTCCCTGACTTTGAAGGAAGAACAGAAGCCGTTTGATAATCATCGGTTTTAGTTTGAGCTTGCCTACCGGACAAGCAGGTATGATTTGAAGAATGTTTCATGATTTTTTTATGAAATTATGCGATTTTCAATACAAAGATAAAGCGGAAATTTCGACTGAATAAGTAAAAAAAAGGTATAATATATATTTTTTTATAATGATTATCCGCAAAAGCTCCTAAAGCTTCAAATAAACTATTGCGGTGCGCTGCACCTTAGATTTATTGGGTTGTTATGGGCTACAAATAGTAACGGTCCCCTGTACCTTAAGCGAATAATATAAAGTTAGTTACACATAAAAGGGACAAAGTCCCGATAATCTTTGTAGAAATAGTTAAAACCGGTAAAAACAAAGGTGCAGCGCACCGAAATATAAATTAAGACACATTGCAGATAATTATTTTTTTGTAATGATTATCCGCAAAAGCGCCTAAAGCTTCAAATAAACTATTCCGGTGCGCTGCACCTTAGATTTATTGGGTTGTTATGGGCTACAAATAATAACGGTCCCCTGTACCTTAAGTGAATAATATAAAGTTAGCTACACATNNGATAATCTTTGTAGAAATAGTTAAAACAGGTAAAAACAAAGGTGCAGCGCACCGAAATATAAATTAAGACACATTGCAGATAATTATTTTTTTAATTTGCCATCCGGTAGAATATTTGCATCCGAAAATCGTTTCATGTCTTCTATCGTGAATCGAAAGAGATGTTGCAAATTTCCTGCCACAAAAATAAGTAAATGTAACCAGAATGTGATTCTATCTTGCAATTTTTAAATTAAAAGTGATATGAATATATACATGTTATATATTTGTAATCATTATTAATCAAGCTATTTACTCATCTGAATTTCAATTGCATGTAAATTAACGAAATATTTCCTTAATTATTGCAGAAAAACACTGAAAAATTTGTATTTTTGCAAGGTTTTTCAGAAAAGGTGGTTATTACTCTTATAGAATTACGTAAGTTATTATTATAGAGCATGTTGTTGAAGCCGCAAAACAACGAAAATTATATATAATTCTTATACATTTTTATAGTTGGAGTAATACAAAATACTTATTTATATCAAATGCAAACTAAATTTACAAATTTAATATGGCTAACCTGATTAAAACAAAACGTGGTTTGGAT
>DIFH01000014.1:14765-25437 GCA_002427615.1 Paludibacter sp. UBA5753 | reverse complement strand
GCCATTATTCCGGATTATTACCATGGAATCACGCCAAAAATAGCTGTAAAAGAAGGTGATGTAGTGAAAGCGGGTACCGCTGTTTTTCACGACAAAATTTTCGATACAATGAATTTCGTTTCACCGGTAAGTGGGAAAATTTTATCGGTAAACAGAGGCGAGCGTCGCAAGGTGTTGAGTATAACCATTCAAAGCGATGCAAAAATTTTGTACGAGAACTTCACGCCTAAATCAATCGATAAATCAAGCGCCGAAGAAGTAAAGGAGCAACTTTTAACTGCCGGATTGTGGCCATTTATCAAACAACGTCCTTATGATGTGATTGCCAATCCGAACAATACGCCTAAAGCCATTTTTATCTCGAGCTTCGATTCGGCGCCTTTAGCGCCGGATAACGAATTTGTTATTGCAAGCCAGATGGCGGATTTTCAGACAGGTATCGATGCTTTAGCCAAACTGACCGAAGGTAAATTACACTTGGGTGTTAAAGCCGGCACAACTTCCGTGTTTAATTCAGTAAAGAATGTAGAGATCACTCAATATGAAGGTCCTCACCCGATTGGAAATGTAGGAATCCAGATAAATAAAATTAATCCGGTGAACAAAGGCGAATTTGTATGGACTATCGGCGCACAGGATGTGTTGTTTATCGGGCGGTTCTTCAATAAAGGAATCGTGGATTTGAAACGAACCATAGCGCTTACCGGACCCGAAGTAAAAGATCCGCAGTATTATCAGACTGTTGCAGGCTGCAGCGTGGAAGCATTGGTAAAAGGTAAAGTAACCGAAAATACAGAACTCCGTTACATAAACGGGAACGTATTGAGTGGATTACAAGTGGATTTGACCGGTTACATCAATCCTTATGCTACACAAATATCGGTAATTAAAGAGGGAAAAGATACCCATGAGTTGATTGGATGGGGGATGCCGCGCTTCAATAAATTCAGTGCAAGCCGCACTTATTTTACTTCTGTTCTCCAAAAAGTGTTCGGCAAAAAACATTTTGACTACGATGCCCGCATTTTAGGCGGTCGGCGCGCCATTATCATGTCTAACGAATACGACAAAGTGTTGCCCATGGATATTTTGCCGGAATTTTTGATTAAAGCCATGATTACCGGAAATATAGATAAAATGGAAGCCCTCGGAGCTTATGAAATTGCACCCGAGGATGTAGCGCTGTGCGAATTTGTTTGTACCTCTAAATTGCCTTTGCAACAAATCGTTCGCGAAGCATTGGATAATATGAAGAAAGAAATGGAATAAAACCTTAAATCCCTTTCAAAGGGGACTTAATTATAATATGAATGCATTAAGAAATTTTGTAGATAAAGTGAAACCGCATTTCGAAAAAGGCGGTAAACTTGAAATGTTCCAGTCGGTTTTCGAAGGCTTTGAAACGTTTTTATTCGTTCCCAATACAACTTCGAAACTCGGAACACATATACACGATGCAGTTGACACAAAACGTACCATGATTATTGTGGTATTGGCTTTGGTTCCTGCCTTGTTATTTGGGATGTACAATGTCGGTTATCAACATTTCCTGTCGGTTGGTCAACAGGTTGGTTTCTGGGAAACATTTGTTTTCGGACTTTTGGCTGTGTTGCCATCAATTGTGGTGTCGTACGTAGTAGGTCTGGGAATTGAGTTTACCGTGGCTCAGATAAAAGGACACGAAATCCATGAAGGATTTTTGGTTACAGGGATGCTTATCCCGCTGATTATTCCTATTGATACTCCACTTTGGATGGTGGCGGTGGCTACTGCCTTTGCCGTGATTTTTGCCAAAGAAGTTTTTGGCGGTACAGGCATGAATATCTTTAACGTAGCTTTAATTACCCGTGCTTTCCTTTTCTTTGCATATCCTACCTTTATGTCGGGCGATACGGTTTGGGTGCGTACCGGCACAACCTTTGGTTTGGGAGCAGGCAATGTTGTTGATTCATATTCGGGTGCAACCGTGCTGGGTCAGGTGGCAACTGCCACAACTCAAAATGTACAGATAACAAATACGCTTGGACACCCGATAGGTTTTTGGGATGGATTTCTTGGCTTTATCCCGGGTTCAGTAGGTGAAACTTCGACGCTGGCAATTCTTATCGGAGCTGCAATGTTGCTCATCACTGGTGTGGCAAGCTGGAAAACCATGTTTTCTGTATTTGCCGGCGGAGCTGTCATGGCTTTCGTATTCAATCTGATTGGACCTGATACGGCAGCGGCGCATTTCCCCTGGTATAGTCATTTGGTATTTGGCGGTTTTGCATTTGGCGCCGTATTTATGGCAACCGATCCTGTTACTTCGGCACGGACTGAAAAAGGAAAATGGATTTATGGCGCTTTAATCGGAGTCATGGCAATCATTATTCGTGTTTTGAATCCCGGTTATCCCGAAGGTATGATGTTGGCAATTCTGCTCATGAACATTTTTGCGCCGCTCATCGACTATTATGTGGTGGAAGCAAATATCAAACGTCGTTTGAAACGAGCTGCCAAATAATTTGAAAATTTATAATTCATAACTCATTAAATAAGGATGAATACAAATAATAACGGTTATACACTGATATATGCCACGGTAATGGTAGTCATTGTTGCGCTTATGTTGGCTTTGGTTTCGGGCGCGCTGAAAGATACCCAAAACGCAAACGTTAAACTCGATAAAAAGAAACAGATTTTAAGCTCGTTACAAGTAAAACTTGACGGACAGGATGCCGATGCGTTGTACGAAAAATATATAGTGAGCGGGCTGGTAATTAATTCGAAAGCTGAAGTTCTTTCTGAATCGAAAGAGGAAGCATTCGGCATTGATATAATTAAGGAACTGGCTAAAAAACTTGAAGATCGCAAACTTCCGGTTTATGTTGCCAATGTTGACGGCCAAACCAAGTACATTATTCCTTTGCGTGGCGCCGGACTTTGGGGCCCAATCTGGGGATATATTGCCTTGAATGCTGATAAAAATACAATTTTCGGCACCTATTTTTCACACGCAAGTGAAACTCCGGGTTTAGGGGCGAATATTGCAGATGCTCCGTTTCAAAAGCAATTTATTGGGAAGCATATTCTGAACGATAAAGCTGAGTTTGTTTCAATTGCCGTAATGAAAGCCGGTAAAACGGCTGAAGGCAAAGAACAGGTGGATGCAATTGCAGGAGGAACCATTACCAGTAAAGGCGTCGAAAAAATGATTCTGGATTGTCTTTCTCAATACGACGAATTTTATAAAGCAGGAGGAACCAACAAATGAGCAAATTATTTTCAGATAAAACAAAACAGGTTTTCTTAGGACCTCTAAGTAAAAACAACCCGATTGCCGTTCAGGTATTGGGTATATGTTCGGCTTTGGCTGTAACGGCTAATTTGAAACCGGCTTTGGTAATGGGTATCTCGGTAACGATAATCGTTGCATTTTCGAATGTAATTATTTCATTGTTGCGCAATACCATTCCTAACCGCATTCGTATCATTGTGCAATTGGTAGTGGTAGCGGCACTTGTAACGGTGGTTAGTGAAATTCTGAAAGCTTTTGCTTACGATATAAGTGTTCAGCTTTCTGTTTATATCGGTTTGATTATTACCAACTGTATTCTTATGGGACGCCTCGAAGCTTTTGCTATGGGCAACAAACCCTGGGAATCGTTTGTTGATGGACTTGGCAATGGCTTTGGCTATGCGGTGATTCTTGTGATTGTAGGCTTTTTTCGCGAGCTGTTGGGTGCAGGTTCTTTACTCGGATTCAGAATTATTCCTCAGTCGTTTTACGATGCCGGTTACATGAATAACGGTTTGATGATGATGCCGCCTATGGCTTTGGTAATTGTGGCTTGTATTATTTGGGTTCACAGAACTAAAAATAAAGACTTGCAGGAAAAATAAATTTCCTCACTCCCCCTGAGGGGAGAGTAGATTTTGGTATTAAAATATTATAGTATTAATTAAATAAAACGCTTTCTTGTTTTCCCCTTGCCGAGTCTTGACTTCAGGCGGGAGAGATTGGGAGGAAGCCCTGATAATATGGAAAATATAGCCAGTATATTTGTTAAGTCGATTTTTGTCGACAATATGATTTTCGCATTTTTCCTCGGGATGTGTTCGTATCTTGCTGTTTCGAAAAATGTAAAAACTTCCCTTGGATTGGGTGTGGCGGTAATTTTTGTTTTGGCAATAACTTTGCCAATCAACTATTTATTAGATGTATATGTGTTGAAAGAAGGCGCTCTGACTTGGTTGAGTCCATCTTTAAAAGACCTCGATTTGAGTTATCTCGCGTTTATCTTGTTTATTGCCGTGATTGCAGCCATGACTCAGTTGGTCGAAATGGTGGTGGAAAAATTCAGTCCATCGTTGTATGCGTCTTTGGGTATTTTTCTGCCGCTTATTGCCGTAAACTGTGCCATTATGGGAGGTTCGCTTTTTATGCAGCAACGTGCGTTCAATAATGTAGGCGAAGCCACTTCTTACGCTTTAGGTTCGGGAGTGGGATGGATGTTAGCCATTGTTGGGCTGGCCGCTATTCGCGAAAAAATGGAGTATTCCGATGTTCCTGCACCATTACGTGGTTTAGGCATTACCTTTATCACCGTAGCTTTAATGGCATTGGCATTTATGAGTTTTTCAGGCTTAAAAATTTAATAAAAAAATGGTTATCTTTCTGAAATAACCGAATCAAACGAAATAAAATAAATCAACGCATGATTTTAGCAGTAAATACACAAGTTCTTTTCGCCAGTCTCGCGGTTTTTTTGCTGGTGATATTGCTTTTAGTAGTTTTATTACTTGTAGCAAAGAGATATTTGGTAGCATCGGGAGATGTGACTATTACCATTAACGGAGAAAAAAAAGTGGTCGCTGAGGCGGGAGGAACTTTATTGGGAACCCTGTCGGCACGACAAATATTCCTTCCATCGGCTTGTGGCGGAGGTGGTTCGTGTGCCCAGTGTAAATGCCAGGTACTCGAAGGAGGCGGTGAAATTCTGCCTACCGAAACCGTGCATTTTACGCGCAAAGAAATTAAGGACAACTGGCGTCTCGGTTGTCAGGTAAAAGTAAAAAACGATTTATCCATCAAAATGGACGAATCTATTCTCGGTGTTAAAAAATGGGAATGTGAGGTAGTTTCAAATAATAATGTAGCTACTTTTATCAAAGAATTTGTGGTAAAATTGCCTGAAGGCGAACATCTCAACTTCATTCCGGGAGGTTACATACAAATTGATATTCCCAAATACGATTTGAAATATTCCGATTTCGATATTGAAGATCGTTTCCGTGGCGATTGGGATAAACTCAAAATGTGGGATTTGACCTGCAAAAATGAGGAAGAAACCATGCGCGCTTACTCTATGGCTAACTATCCTGCCGAAGGCGATATCGTTATGCTGAACGTGCGTATTGCCATTCCTCCTTTCGACCGTGTCAAAGGTGGTTGGATGAATGTAAAACCGGGGATAGCATCCTCTTATATTTTTAATCTCAAACCGGGAGATAAAGTGATGGTGTCGGGTCCATTCGGAGAGTTTCATCCTATAATCGACAGCAAGCGCGAAATGCTTTACGTGGGTGGTGGCGCAGGTATGGCTCCGCTTCGTTCGCACGTGCTGCATTTGCTTAAAACCTTGAAAATTACCGATCGTAAAATATCGTACTGGTACGGCGCCCGTTCGAAAAACGAAATTTTCTACGAAGAAGATTTCCGCAAATTAGAAAAGGAATTTCCTAATTTTTCTTTCCATATTGCGTTGAGTGAACCGCTTCCCGAAGACAACTGGACAGGCCCTGTAGGATTTATCCACAATGTAATTCTGAATAACTATCTGAAGGATCATGAAGCTCCCGAAGATATCGAATACTACATGTGCGGGCCAGGCCCAATGGCGAAAGCCGTTGAGAATATGCTCTGGGATTTGGGAGTACCGCGCGAAATGCTCATGTTCGACGATTTCGGCGCCTAATATTCGGAATTAATTATAACAACTTATCATACCAAAGGCAGCTTCACAAGGATTGTGAAGCAGCCTTTGTTTTATTTTATCCTCTGTGGGATGCCGAAGTTCTATTCGGGAAAACGGAATTTTATTCGGGAAACCAGAGTTCCATTTGGGAAGCCGAAGTTCCATTCGGGAAGCCAAAGTTTTATTCGGGAAACCGGAGTTCCAATTTGGGAAGCCGAAGTTCCATTCGGGATGACGGAGTTCCGACTCCGTCAATATTCTCCAACTTAGTCCAACCCAGTTGCCGGAATCGGAATTACTCCCTTCGGTCGTGACTGTTGGTTCTAACATTCCGAAGTTGCCGGAATCGGAATTACTCCCTTCGGTCGTGACCGTTGGTTCCGGCATCCCGTTTCCAGCTCATTTTCCGGAAACGGAGTTCCAATTAGGGAAGCCGAAGTTTCATTTGGAATGCCGAAGTTTTATTTGGGATGACGGAGTTCCGACTCCGTCAATATTCTCTAATTCAGTCCATCTCAATTGCCGGAATCGGAATTACTCCCTTCGGTCGTGACCGTTGGTTCCGGTATCCCGAAGCTTGTCGGAATCGGAATTCCGGCATCCCGTTTCCAGCTCATTTTCCGGAAACGGAGTTCCAATTAGGGAAGCCGAAGTTTTATTTGGGATNNCTCCGTCAATATTCTCCAATTCAGTTCAATCTCAATTGCCGGAATAGGAATTACTCCCTTCGGTCGTGACCGTTGGCTCCGACACCCAGAAGTTGCCGGAATCGGAGTTCCGGCATCCCGTTTCCATCTTAATTGCCGGAATCGGAGTTCCAGCTCGGAATGACGGAGTTCCATTCAGGAAGACGGAGTTCCAATTTGGGAAGCCGAAGTTCCATTCGGGAAGCCGAAGTTTTATTCGGGATGACGGAGTTCCGACTCCGTCAATATTCTCCAATTTAGTCCAACCCAGTTGCCGGAATCGGAATTACGGCATCCCGTTTCCATCCCAGTTGCCTGAAATGGAGTTCCAGCTTGGGATGAGGTAGTTCCATTCGGAATGCCGAAGTTTTATTCTGGAAGCCGAAGTTTTATTTGGGATGACGGAGTTCCGACTCCGTCAATATTGGTTATCGGAATTTAATTTCAGTTGCCGAAGACTGCCTGAATCGGAACTACTCCCTTCGGTCGTGACCGTTGGTTCCAACACCCAGAAGTTGCCGGCATCCTGAATAAAGAAAAACCTTTCGATGTTACATCGAAAGGTTTTTCTTGTCAATAAATAAATTAACTTAACCAACTTAATCAACCAAAATTGGTTTTGTACGGATCGTTGTTGAAATAATCAGGAGATGATAATGTTGAATACGTTTCAGGATCACCCGGGGCTGATTCCAATGCCAACGATATTTCATTGTCTAGCCTGATACGTTCGACTAGTGGCGGAAAGTAAACATTCTTTTCTTTATCTTCTTTTATGGTTTTCATATTCTTTATTCTTTTTTATGTGTGTATTAAAACGATCATAGCCTTTATAGCCGTTATTTGATTGCCATTTTACTGATTTGTTGTTTTCCGGCATTATTCACCATAACCACGTAAACGCCCGGTGTAAATGCAGCGTTAATCACTGTGGTAGCGCCGGTCAGCTTTTGACGCGTTAGTTTCTGACCAACCGCATTATAAACCGATACCGACGAGCTATTATCCAAAGCCGCATTACAAACCACCGTAATCTGGTTGTTCCCGTTGCGATAAACCAGTATGTTTTGTTCTTTATCCGCATCAACGCCTGTTACATCGCCTGCCGCACGGAAAATGATGCTGAATCGGTCGGAAGTGGTGGCTGCATCGGATGCGAATGAATATGTCGTTCCAACGGTCAGTTCTGTTTCTTGGTTCAACAATTTATCTTTCAGTATCACTTTGGTGCCGGTATCAAAATTGTTGATTTCTGTGGCTTTGATTTCAAAGTTATTTGTTTCTGCAGCGCTGAATCCCAAAGCATATTCTTTATTGAAGATTATACTGTTCATACAATTGATAGCTAATTGGTGGTCGCCTGCATAAGTATATATTTCAGGTATCGAAACTTCGTCATTCAACATTTTGTGCGAGTCGTACCGGTCGTAAGCATCCGAAGCATTAGCATTGAAGGCGATAATGGATTCGTCGCTGTTCGTGCTATTGCTGACCTGCAGGCGCAACAATTGTTGTGTAGCGGCGTTTACCGCCGGAGCCTTCAGTTTATTGCCGCTTGCAGTTTGGTCTTGCGCATAACGCATGGTATTGGTCAGTGTGATGCTTGAAGAAGCAGAAGTTTCCACCCAGAATGCTTGCAGGGGAGCAATGTATTGAGTAACTGTATTCCCGTTGCTGCTGACACCTGTTTCAAGTGAAGCGTTATAGGTGTCGAATCCCATGGCAGTTCCGCTGAACGAACGTACCCAAATGGTTGGGTTTATAGGAGATGTATAGGGGTTCGCATGCCAGTCTTGAACTTGTTGCCAGTCTAAGAACGAAGGGTACGGATTTCCTATCAGGTTGAAGCCACTCTTGGCATTACCTGAATTATAAGTCAAAGAAATTGTTTTATCACCGGTATATAATCCTGTGCCGCTGAAGTTAATGGTGGCATCGGCTCCCAACCGGGCCACATACCCTGTTCCCACTGTTAAGTCGGTAGTGTTAACTGTAATTTCAGTGTAACCGTGAGCTGATTCAGTGTAATACCAGAGTTTATTGGCAGTAGCCGCCGCGTTAAACACATCGCTTTTCACTTCCGTTACGGGTGTTGCCACGTACCAGAAACGTCCGTTTGGATATCCTGTTCCGGAGTTTAAGGCACCGGTCAAATATTGTTGCACACTGGCTGTGCCACTTCCACTAATAGTTGCAGGCGTAAGAATAGTGGCTGTACCGCTGGCACTTGATAATAAATTCAATGTGCCGTTATTGGTTAATGCGGTGCTTACGGTTAGTTGATTGCCTGCATTTACGTTTAGAATTTTACCCGAATTAATTGTCAAAGTACCGGATAAAATTAAATTATTATTAAGATTTACACCAGTAGCATTATCAATCGTAAGGTTAGTCATTGTATTTGAAGTACCATTATTTATTACAGCAGAACTACCAGGAAAACTTTGACCAGAAGTGCCTTGAAGAATAATTGTTCCCTGATTATTTATTGTACCTGTTCCTCCGGTATAAGTTCCGGTGATTGTAAGTGTTACTCCATTATCAATTGTTAAATTACCACCATCGCTTAAATCTAAATTCCCGATTGTTTGGTTAGCACTAATTTGTAATGTTCCCCCTGATTTCACTGTAACATTATTTCCGCTTTTAATAGAACCGGCTGCACTCAATTGTAATGTTGAATTCGTATTAACAGTAGTTAGTCCGGTATTAGTATTTCCCGTATTTGAAAATTTAACAACTGCATTTCCAGTTCCAGATATTCTACCAATATTTACAACTGAACCTCCAGAAATTACACCGGAAAATTCAATCGTACCGCCACCAAAATTTTCAAAAGTAGCATAAGAATTTAAAGTGATAGTGCCTGAAAATGTATTTGTTCCCGAAGAATTTAACCCTCCAATATAACTTGCAGTCGAGTTTGAAGGCACAATAATTGCATTATTAATGGTTGTACTTCCTGTTGTAGTATTGATATATAATTTGCAAATGTTATCATCTCCATTTCCAACATTAATAGTTCCTCCATTAATTGCACATCCAGAATTAAACCACAACTCGCCCCTGTTAATATTAACTCCACCAGAAAAAGAAGTACTACTAAGATTAGGCATATTTGAATTTATTTGAACTATCCCGTAGTTTGAGTTTTGCATAGTGAAGTTTACTGATGAATTTCCAACAATATAACTATTTAAATATAGACTCTTGGATGTAGTCCCGAACCATACATTAAAAGGTTTATTATCGTCATTATAAACGATTCCAGCAATCGTTAAGTCCCCATTTAAAGGATTAAATTCACCTGTACCAGTACCCTTATAACTTAAAGGGATGTTAATAGTTTGAGAGTAACTACTTGAATTTTCAACTTTGGTGAAAAAATTAATACCATTACCGTTACCATTAAATGGTTCACTTACAGGAAAAGTGGCTGCATATTGAATAGATTTAAAATCTGCCCAATTCCAATCATAATAAATTGCTGTTTGGGATCCATTTTTATAATTAAAAATTAAATCGTCACTTGAACTTGAACTTACGCAATTATTGGAATACCAATTATCACAATAAGTGAAATTACCGTACGCGTTATCTCCATCATAATTTGCTTGAGAATATATTTTCCCAATAAAAAAAGCTAAAAAAGTCAATAGTAAAATTATTTTTTTCATATCTCCTATAATTTAAAAGGTTATTTTATAAAGTGATTTAAATTTGTAATGATTTCACAAAAGTAAAACGGATAAATAAATTATATTCTAATCTGACACTAATATGATTAAAAAAAGGCTGCAATCGTTTGCGTTTGGGTACAAAAAAACATGAATCACTCTTGATCTATCAATTTATCTACAAACATATATGTCAATCGAACACAAATTGATAATTTAATATAGAATTTAAAATTTTTTAACTGGAAGTGAAGGCGGGATGCCGTTTCTATCCCAGTTGCCGGAATCGGAGTTCCAGCTTGGGATGAGGTAGTTCCATTCGGGCTACCGAAGTTTTATTTGGGATGACGGA
>DIFH01000014.1:7204-14722 GCA_002427615.1 Paludibacter sp. UBA5753 | reverse complement strand
GTGACCGTTGGTTCCAACACCCAGATGTTGCCGGAATCGGAATTCCGGCATCCCGTTTTCATCTCATTTGCCGGAAATGGAGTTCCAGCTTGGGATGAGGTAGTTCTATTCGGGAAGCCGAAGTTTTATTTGGGATNNCGTCAATATTCTCCAATTCAGTCCATCTCAATTGCCAGAATCGGAATTATTCTCAATTGCCGGAATCGGAATTCCGGCATCCTGAAGATTGCCTGAATTGGAATTACTCCCTTCGGTCGTGAACGTTGGTTCCGGCATCCCGAAGATTGCCGGCATCCTGAATAAAGAAAAACCTTTCGATGTTACATCGAAAGGTTTTTCTTGTCAATAAATGAATTAACTTAACCAACTTAATCAACCAAAATTGGTTTTGTACGGATCGTTGTTGAAATACTCCGGCGCTTTCAGATTATTTGATTCTCCCGGACCTTCAGGCGGATTGGATTCGAGTATCAACGCTATTTCATTATCCAATTTAATTTGTACAACTGATGGAGCTATATAGTCACCTTTTGCTGTTTTATTTTCGAGTGTATGCATAGCTTTATCTTTTTTTACAAATCATTTTTTTTAGTTGATTACTACTTTTTTAGTCGTGTTAACTCCGTTTCCTTTAATAGTCACGAAATAAACCCCTGCCTGTGGAACATCCATAAATGTCATTCCAGTAGCAGCCTGTTTGCTTGCCAATCGTTGTCCTACCGAATTATAAACATTCAACGTATATGCATCGTTCGCTTGTCCTTTGATCTGAACGGCAATCTGATTGTTCGCATTGCGATAAACGAAGAGGTTCTGATCGTTAGCAGCTGATGGAATTGCATCTATAACGCCCGGAGCTTTGAAAATCAAGCTAAAGGCAGGATTACTTCCAACTGCTGAAGCATCGAAGGTATAAGCCTTTCTGTCAGAGATGATTTGTTGCGCACCAGATAAATTGTTTTTCACTAAAACCTGTGTTCCTGCTTCGAAATTACTCATTTCGGTAGCCGAAAGGCTGAACGAACCGACTGAAACAGCATTGGCTTTAAAGTACAACGGTATTTCAACATCGTAAGGAATTGTATTCATACCATTGAAAACAAGCTCTTTATTTTCTACCATAGTATAAATTTCAGGAATAACGGAAGTATTTCCGTTTGACATTTTTTGAGAATCATAATTATCATAACCATCGGTTGCATTCGCATTAAAATATACGATTGCTTCGTCCTGATTGATACCATCAGATACCTGCAGACGCAAAACCTGTTGACTTGCATTATTAGTTGCCTTTACTCTTAACGGATTGCTGATAGTATCTGGGGTTTGAATAAAGTGTGAACGCAAGGTATTCGTGAAGTTAAGCGTTGCAGTTGTTTGACCTTCTTTTACCCTTACCCAGAAAGATTGCATAGGTGGAATTGTTCCGATTACTCCTCCACGTCCGCTCAAATTAGTGCCTATAAGACCAGAAACGGTATTAAATGTTTCGAAAACGTAAGTTTTATTGTAGCCGGGCTTTGTTGTACGATACCAAATCGTTTTTTCGAGATTAGTTGCAGAGTTAACTGCTGTTCGGGCATTTACATACGATGGATAAGGATTTCCAACCAGATTAAATCCCGATTTTAATGTATTGGTTGTACTACGTGTTAAAGTTGCACTTTGATTTCCATTGTTTAGTGTTCCGCTGAATGTAATTTTCGCCCCTACCGTACCTGGTTTGATTATATAACCGGAATCTGCTTTCAATACTGTTGGGGATGACCATGTGTTATTTGGCTCGTAGTATTCGTAAACAGTTCCCGTAGGTGTATAAGTTGATATAGGTATTGATATGTACCAATTTCTTATTGTATCGGTATATTGCTCTACATTGGCTGTCACGCTTGCGCTTGCAGGCATAAGAATAGTGGCTGTACCGCTATCACTTGATAATAAATTCAATGTACCGTTATTGGTTAATGCGGTGCTGACGGTAAGTTGCTGGCCGGCGTTAACAGTAAGAGTTGAGCCAGCATCAACCTCAAGCGATGCACAGGTAAGTTTGGTATTCACGGTAAGCGAACTTGTTCCCAGTAAATGTACTCCATTTCTTATGTTCTTGTTTCCTGTTCCGGTCAATGTGATGTTAACTCCGCTTATTATTTCCACTTGACCATTAAATATTGTCGGATTATTTCCGCCAATACTATTGGAAGTTCCTGATGTAAATCTAAATATCGGAACCGTAAACGCATCGACATTCGGAAAATAAGTAACTCCTGAAGCTGATGGTACACCCGTAGCAAGATTCCATTCGAGTATGGCTCCATTATCATAAATATGAGTTGATGCATTCACACCTGTACCATTCCCTGTTAAACTTGCTGCTTGAACACTTAAAATTCCACCAGTTTGAATACGAATCGTGCTTGAACTATAAGTCGGGGCTCCTGTATAGATTATTTTACCACCATTCTGAACGGTAATATCATCTCCTGTTCCATTATTTACAGTTAAATTCGTACCTGTAGAAAGTTTTCCTCCGTTTGCAATCACAACTTCATCTGCTGTTACTGCAGCATCAACCGTAACAGTGTGTCCATTTAGAATTGTAATAGTATAGTCTAAGCTGGATGGTGCTCTGGATGCATCGCTCCATGTGCTGTTGTCGGAAGATGATTCCCACGTGCTGGGGCTACTCCAGTTTCCGGTCGTTTTACTTTTAAAATAATAAACAGGAATAGTAACCGATCCGTTGCACGTTACATTTACGACAGTTGCCCCACCACCCGAATTTGTTATTGTTTCTGAATAATAATTGCCGGCACTTAATTCCGATTTCAAACGAACATAGATAGGTGTTGATGTTAATGTTGCATTTGAATAAGCTACAGTTACAGAATTTGAGAAATTCGTATTGTCTGTTGACACTTCATAATCTGTAGAGCCGGTAATGGTAATATTGCCTGGAAATCCGGTCAGGTTAGAACCACTAAGATTATAACTCTGTGAAGTAGCCGGACCTGAACCCTCCAAATAGGTAAAACCTGTGAGGGAAGTTGGATTGATAGTAATTGTTGGAGAATCTGATGCAGGCGTAGTTATGGTACCACTTACAAGTGCAGTGGAGTAGTTATATGCTAAGTCGCGATGAATAACTGCATACAAATAAGAAGAACTTTGGGTTACAGTATTATCTGTATAAGTAGTTTCAGATGAGCCTATAGAGGTAGAAATTACTGTCCAGTCCGTTGAAACAACATTCGGTCCAGCAGTGCCTCCGGTTGTGGAATATACCCCTTGATTATTTAAAGTAGGTGTAGCTGCAGATAAATTAGTAGTCCTTAAAATAATAGTGTTTTGAATACCTGTTCCTGCATCCGATCCGTTTGTCCAGCTAAATCCGGCAGATGAAGCTGTTATTGTTCCTGCCGTGAAAGAAGTTGGTGCAATCGGACTTGTTACATCGGCAGTAGAGGTAGCATCGGTATACATTATAATATCATCCCAATAAACTTGTGTTGCATTACCAGAAGTTGAAGATCTGGTATTGACCCGACAAGTTAAAGATAAAACCCCAGTGGTTGAGTTTTGTCTATTATGTACCAATTGAGTTAAAGTTGTTCCAATAGTTTGAGTATTAGTACTTGAAGTTGAATTATTTATTGTACTGCCAATTGATGCATTTGCATAGTCATTAGTCCCTTTAGCCCAACCTATCACATGCGCATATCCACTTGCAGCAACAGAGATACTCGATGTATTTGTATGCGCAACATTAGATTCTGAGGTTGATGAAGAAGATAAAAGAGAATAAGTCCCTGTTCGAGCCCATGCAGAACTTTGGATGCCTGTAGTAGTCCAATCTGTAGCAGTATTAAAGGTTGCTTCAAAACCACCGTTAACAGGTAATTGTCCCCACGCACTCGCACTTCCCACCAGCAGAACAACTGCCAGCAGCATAGTTTTAAAATAAGTAAATTTATTCATGTTATTAATCATTTATAAGTTATTATTAATATATTGATATTTTACAGTTTAAATAGACAAAAGTAAACGAAATAGAATATCTCAGGGTTGCTTGCATATTAAAATTCAATTAATATTTCGGGATGCCGGAGTTCCATTCGGGATGCCGAAGTTCCATTCGGAATGCCGAAGTTTTATTTGGGATGACGGAGTTCCGACTCCGTCAATATTCTCTAATTCAGTCCATCTCAGTTACCAGAATCGGAATTACTCCCTTCGGTCGNNGACCGTTGGTTCCAACACCCAGAAGTTGCCGGAATCGGAATTCCGGCATCCCGTTTCCATCCCAGTTGCCGGAAATGGAGTTCTAATTTGGGATGACGAAGTTTCATTCTGGAAGCCGAAGTTTTATTTGGGATGACGGAGTTCCGACTCCGTCAATATTGGTTATCGGAATTCCGGCATCACTACCCTGAATCCTGTTGATCAGGAAGCAGGGGGAGTTGTTGCATCGGGCGCATCCGGTTTATCGTTTCCGCCTTTTCCTGCATTCAGGTTCGTAACCAGGTCTTCGATAATGCCGTTCAATTGATTGATAAAATGAACGTAATTCGTTTCGCCGTTTACAATAGCCAGCGCATTGATTTTATCCACAATGTTGGTATAAATGGGGTCGGTTATTGCGCGGGCGGCGCGTACATTGCCACTGATGCGCTCGGCTTCTTCATCGTTGCGTGTTAAGTAGATTGTGTCCACTTCTTCGTTAACAGCCTGCAACTTCGTTACCCATTCGGTTCCCTCTATCAATGTCAGGAAAGGCGTGTTTTCAGGAGCGAGCAGGTCGCGCGTTAAATTGCGGATAGCGGTTGTTTTTTCCGTCTTCGATTTCTTGTTTATGTTTCCATAAACATTCATCACGCGTTCGATATGCTCGGAAGCATCCCTTTTAGCAGGATCGAAATGGCGTAAGCCGTTTTCAACCAAATGTTCAAATCCGATCAATAAGTCTTTGCGTTCATCGGCTTTTGCATCCATTTTTTTAGTATAAATGCTACCTTCCTCTACAGCCACCGCAGCCGTTTCAGCAGCTACCGCGTTGTTGAATTCCGAATCTAAAATTTCAAGACCAAGTTTGGCAGCCGTTTCCTGCTGGATAAGAAACTGCAACTTCGTCATTAAAAATAAATGCTGACCGTTTCTAAAACGGGTAAGCGGGGCATGAATGATTTTAGTCATAAAGATTTTGTTTTAAGAATTAATATAGATAAAAAATCAAAAATTAAGAGCCAAGAACAAAGAACAAAGAGCCAAGAACAAAGAACAAAGAACAAAGAACAAAGAACAAAGAACAAAGAACAAAGAGCCAAGAATCAAGACATTCAATATCAAAGTGTGCGTAGTACCTTTGAGCGTTTAAAAAGCAGAAAAAAGACCAACGGAAGCATACCTTCTCAAAAAATACGTGGCTTTGCAGCCCTGCAAGAAGGCAATTTCACCGGAATCATCGCTTTGCAGTCCTGCAAGAAGGCAATTTCACCGAAATCATGGCTTTGCAGTCCTGCAAGAAGGCAATTTCACCGAAATCATCGCTTTGCAGTCCGACAAAAGGGTAATTTCATCGGAATGGTGTCTTTGCAATCCGGCAAGAAGCCTAACATAAAATTAAAAGCTGAATTGTAGCCAAATCATGGACTGAATCGAGGGAGAATAGCTTATTTAGAAGCTTTCAAAGAGGCAATTCGAAAGGAATAAGTCAGATTGAAGTTTTACAAACAAGCTAACCGGACGAAGATGACTACAAAGCAGCCCTACTTACACATCCCACACGACGGAATACTCCTTTACTAACGGAATTTTAAAACTTTCAAAACGATAAGGAGTACGTTGTTCAACAGATTGCACAAAAATAAATAAATATTCTGAAATTAAAACAAATTATAGATAAAAATATTAAATTCAGGATGACGGAACTCTGATTTGAGATGACTTAGTTTCATTCGGAATGCCGATGTTTCATTCGGGAAGCCGAAGTTTTATTTGGGATGACGGAGTTCCGACTCCGTCAATATTCTCCAATTCAGTCAATCATAGTTGCCGGAATCGGAATTCCGGCATCCCGTTTCCAGCTCATTTGCCCGAAACGGAGTTCCAATTTGGGATGAGGTAGTTCTATTCGGGAAGCCGGAGTTCTATTCGGGAAGCCGGAGTTTTATTCGGGATGACGGAGTTCCGACTCCGTCAATATTAGTTATCGGAATTTAATCCCAATTGCCGGAAATTGCCGGAATTCCGTTTCCGGCATCCCGTTTCCAAAATATTTCATTATTTTCGTCTCGTCAAAAACACAATCCGGTACACATGGAAAAGAAAGAATTTTATCGTAAGCATTTGCCTCATTTTCAGCAAGCGGGTCAGGTTTATTTCGTAACCTGGTGTTTAAAAGATGCCATACCGCCCAAAGCATTGGAAAATTATACCCATCAATTAAAACAACTTACATCCGAAATAGAGATGGCTAAAACCAATAAAGCGGATGAGAAAACGATAAGCGATTTAAAAATCGAATTTTTAAGGGTTCGGAAAAAATACATGAAAGCTTTTGACGATTTACTGCATATCCAAACGAAGTACATTGTCGATTTATCGAAAGACCAAAATACGCAAACCGTATTCAATGCAATTTATTTTTGGGAAGGTAAACGTATTGAAAATTATGCGGTTTGTGTTATGTCGAACCATGTCCACTGGGTTTTCAGGCTATTTGAAAAAGATGAAAAAGATGCCCCTGTTTATTTACAGGATATCCTTCAATCGGTAAAACGGTTTACATCCAACCAAATAAACAAAGCGGAAAACAGGCAAGGAGCTCTTTGGCAATCCGAAAGTTACGACACCACAATACGCGACTCGCTTCATCTTTATAATGCCATCCAGTACACGCTTGAAAATCCCGTATCAGCCGGATTGGTAGAAAACTGGATAGAATGGAAAGGTACGAAATTATTTCTGGGATGATGAAGTTTTATTCGGGATGACGAAGTTTCATTTGGGAAGCCGGAGTTTTATTCGGGATGACGGAGTTCNNTTCAGTCCAACCCAATTGCCGGAATTGGAATTACTCCCTTCGGTCGTGACCGTTGGTTCCGGCATCCCGTTTCCATCCCAGTTGCCGGAAATGGAGTTCCGATTTGGGATGAGGTAGTTCTATTTTGGAAGCCGAAGTTTCATTCGGGAAGCCGGAGTTTTATTTGGGATGACGGAGTTCCGACTCCGTCAATATTAGTTATCGAAATTTAATATCAGTTGCCGGAATCGGGATTATTGTCAGTTGCCGGAATTGGAATTACTCCCTTCGGTCGTGACCGTTGGTTCTAACATTCCGAAGTTGCCGGAATCGGAATTCCGGCATCCCGTTTCCATCCCAGTTGCCGGAAACGGAGTTCCAATTCGGGATGCCGAAGTTTCATTTTGGATGCCGAAGTTTCATTCGGGAAGCCGGAGTTTTATTCGGGAAGCCGGAATTTTATTCGGGAAGCCGAAGTTTTATTCGGGATGACGGAGTTC
>DIFH01000014.1:7017-7195 GCA_002427615.1 Paludibacter sp. UBA5753 | reverse complement strand
TTCAGTCCAACCCAATTGCCGGAATCGGAATTACTCTATTGGTCGTGACCGTTGGTTCAGGCATCCCGCCGGAACAGATGATATATTTTTTAAATGATTATCCGCAAAAGCTCCTAAAGTTTCAAATACTATATTTCGGTGCGCTGCACCTTGATTTTTATTCGGGATATTATTTCTA
>DIFH01000014.1:5407-6941 GCA_002427615.1 Paludibacter sp. UBA5753 | reverse complement strand
TAGGACACATTGCGGATAATCATTATCTTTTATTTTCCTCTTAGATATTGTTCGGGCCAGCTTGTGTTTTCGCCGGCATGCAGGGCAAAGTAGGGGTTTCGGAGTAACTCGCGTCCCAGCAGTACCAAATCGGCTTTTTCGCTTTCGAGAATCGAATTGATTTGTTGCGGGGTGGTAATCAGCCCTACTGCCGACGTCATAATACCCGTGTTGCGCACGGCTTCGGAGAGGGCAACCTGATAACCTGGCCCGACAGGGATTTTTGCTGTCAGGATATTTCCACCGGAAGAACAGTCGATTAAATCAACTCCTTTTTCGTGCAGGATGGCGCTAAGTTGTACCGTTTCATCCAGCGTCCATCCATTGAGTGTCCAGTCGGTGGCAGAGAGGCGCACAAATAAAGGCAAGCCGGCAGGCCAGACCGACCGGACGGCTTCAACAACCTGCAATAAAAGCCGGATGCGGTTTTCAAAACTCCCGCCGTAATTGTCGGTGCGTTTGTTGCTTAAGGGTGATAAAAACTGATGAATCAGATAACCGTGCGCCGCGTGTATTTCCACTATTTTAAATCCGGCTTCCCGGGCGCGGACTGCTGCATCCCTGAATTGTCCGACAACATGCAGGATGCCCGCTTCATCGAGTTCTGCCGGCGCAATTTCGGCGGTTTCGAAAGGTAGGGGGGAAGGAGCGATTGTTACCCAGCCGCCTTCGCCTGGAGCCAATTGTTTTCCTCCGTTGAAGGGCGCATCGTGCGATGCTTTTCGTCCGGCATGAGCCAGTTGAATTCCTGCTACTGCGCCCTGGCTGTGGACAAAATCGGTAATCTTTCGTAATTCCTCAATTTGTGCATCGTTCCACAATCCCAAATCGTAAGGAGTAATCCGGCCTTCGGGAGCGACAGCCGTAGCTTCAACAATTATTAAACCTGCTCCCCCTACAGCCCTTGTTCCGTAATGAACATAATGCCAGTTGTTTGCAAATCCGTTTTGGGCTGAATACTGGCACATGGGCGACATGCCAATGCGGTTTCTTAATGTAACGGACTTAATAGTGAGCGGTTGATGTATCTTATTCATGTTGCTGATTGTTTTTAATGATTATCCGCAAAGCGACCTGAATAGTTAGTTATGCCGTAGGCATATAAATTGATAGAAGCACTACCGATATTAAATCCCTACCGGGATTTCTGGTCGAAATACGGATAATCATTTTGATTTTTTAAAATAATTAAACTGCCAATTGAACAAAAAGCAAGTGAAAATGTTTGAAGAAGAAAGTGTTAATTTTTAAAATAATGAAAATCAGAAAAACACCTATATTGCTAAGTCAATCATGCTTTGGCGGTTGTTTTGTCATCCGTCCGACCGCTTGAACGCTTTTCCACATACCGAATGACCGCTACATGCGGTCTGTCGGATAAGATATATTCCGGATATTTTGCACCTAACATAACAACATATTTCGATATAGGCGTTTAGAGCGCACTCTGAAACGCTTATTATTGTTGAATTTTAAGCAATTGTCAGTAAGTTTT
>DIFH01000014.1:0-5322 GCA_002427615.1 Paludibacter sp. UBA5753 | reverse complement strand
ACGAAGTGGCAATATATCCTAGCCCAATGGCAACGCCTTGGGTATAGGAAAATGAAAAAACGACATTCGCCCTGTAAGGGCAATATTAATTTATAAAACCACAATTATATTGTTATATAATTGATAATGAATTTATTTAAAAATTTTTTTGATGAATTATTCTGCCTTTTCAAGGCGAGGAATTTTACCTAATTACCAACCCAAGGCGTTGCCTTGGGCTAGAATATGATTGGCTTACAGCCAAAAAAAATATAAATTATACAGCGGTCTAAACGCCTATAACGAAATATATTCATCCGTCCGACCGCTTCAAGCAGTCGGACGGATTAAAAAGAGCGAGGGGGCAGTTATTACAACAGTCCTTTAATCCACGTTAGAATGGCATCTAAGGCTGATGGCGAAATGGTTTGCTCAATTCCTGCATATTCGTTGGGCGAACCGGTTTTGCATTCCTGAAACAAGTGATTCAAATTCGACATTTCTTTAATTGTGAAGTTTTTGTTTCTCCCTTTATTCAGCGCATTTTCGATGGCTTTCAAATTTACTTCCGACGGAACCTGTAAATCCTTGCTTCCGTTGATGGCTAACACGGGACATTTCACTTTTTCGAGCATAGGTGCGGGATTGTAGCGAATAAAATTCAGCATCCACGGAGTAAGCAATTGTTGTAGCTGTAAATCAATCATATCGTTTATCTTTTTCCCTTCGGGGATTTTCAGGTCAGGAAACTCTTTCGATTTTTCAATTAAATAATTGGTAATTTTTACTTTTAAAGTGTCGGTATCTGAAATCTCGTCGATCATTTTAAATATATGGCTATTCAATTCCGCCGTTATTTTCAGGTCTTCCTCTTTTATGCCGTTTGCCTGCCCGATAAGTTTCTGTTGAAGCATTAAAATCTCACTGCCCGGGATTCCGGGTCCTGCCATCAGGACGATATAACTCACATCTTTGCAATTGGCGGCAACCATAGGCGCAATTATACCGCCTTCGCTGTGCCCGATCAATCCGATTTTCTTTTTGTTCACTTCCTTGCGCGTTTTCAGATATTGTACGGCAGCCTCTGCATCCGTTGCAAAATCGAAAGTGGTGGCTGTGGCAAAATTCCCTTTCGAGGCATAGCTTCCACGGTCGTCGAAACGCAGCACCGCTATGCCGTTTCGTGTCAGGTAATCCGAAAGGACCAGAAAAGGTTTGTGTCCCATCAATTCTTCATCTCGGTTTTGCGCTCCGCTTCCGGTAATCAGCGCCACCGCCGGAAAGGCGCCTTTCCCCTGCGGGTAAGTGAAAGTTCCGGCTAAGGTAATGTTGTCTTTGGCGTTTTCAAACGTAATATCTTCCGAGTTATACGGAAATGGTTTCACGGGTTCCTGCGGACGTTTGGGTTTTTCAACAACAATTTCATGATGGCTTAAAATCAAAGGGAAAGTCTGGCCTGCTTGAACATAATTACCTGTAACAACTCCCGATTTATCCAAAGTTCCGGTGTAAACAATCTGTGCAGCCGAATGTTCCAGGGTTAACACATTGTTTTCAAATTTAGCTGCCGTCATGGGTATTCCTTTTGCGCCCTGATCGGGGCTATCCATGGTGGCGGTGTAACCGGTATCGGTTTTCGTAAGGTGGAAAACCAGACGCAATTTCATTCCCTGAACAGATAAAACACCGTTCCAGTCGCCTGTAATTTCCTGAGCCGAAGCCGGAATCACAGCAAAAAAGATTGAAAATAAGAGAATTAATTTTTTCATGATGAAAAATAATTAAATATTTAAACCCTCAGGTTTCCATGTAAAAGCTAAAGGGTTAATTTTAAAAGATGTTTTTTATACCTGTACTCCTAAAATCTCCGCAATTGATCTTGCCTTTGGCGAGATGAGACTGAATCTATAAGAGAATCGTTTTTTCCAAATGGACTATTTTCTAATTGTGGGTTATAATGATAGAATTTAAAATTTTAGAAACTACTTCGGCGATAAAAAGAGCAATAATAAACGTTATAGTCAGTTTGCTTCCTCTGGCATCGCACGATACTTTCAGTGCATTAAACATCAAAGTGATCGACCAAACCAGTACCGGCAACGACAAAAGCATGAGCAAAATAAGTGATGTTGAATTAAAGATGCTAAAAGGATTTTGCCTAATTTGACTCAAATCGGGAGTTTCGGTGAGAAGTGCAGCCAAAGCCAACAGCAAAAACGGAGCTTTTGCCAAAGTCATGGTTCCCAGTATATCGATAAAACGAAAATTCTTAGAAACAAAGAATCCTGCCATCCACATAATCGAAACCAAACTGAATATATTGATTGCCTGTATGATAAACGATTTTGTAAAAATCGCTTTTTCAACAAAGTGCATATCGAGTATGCCATCGAAATATACATTTCCCAAAGCGCCGAATAGGGTCGTTAAAATAACGAAAGTGATTCCAAGCTCGAAAGCCTGCCAGCCGTCAATACGTATGAACGGATTGATCATCAGTCCAAAAAATTCTTTACTTTTCATAAGATTCAATTTTCCGAATAATTTCGTTCAACATATTACGTACAGTAGGATAGCTGAATTTCAGCTCCGAAGCCATTTCTTTCAGGCTTCCGCTGTTTTTTACAAAACTTAGGATAAACTGCTGATCGGTATCGGATAGCAGCGCCAAAACGGGTAAATCGTAAGAGCCGTTCACTTCGGTCTGGCAGTTCTCGCATTTCAAACATTTCACTTTGAGTTGTGCTTGGCAACTCGGACAATAAACCGGTAACATAAGCTCAAATATTTTTGTGCAAATATAAAATGTGTTTTATAAATAACAAAATAAAGATGAATAATATTCAGCTTTTGTTTGATAATATCTATTTGTAAGTTATTTTTTGGAAGCCGGAGTTCCGACTCGGGAAGCCGGAGTTCCCATTCGGGAAGCCGAAGTTTCATTCGGAATGCCGATGTTTCATTCGGGATGACGGAGTTTTATTTGGGATGACGGAGTTTTATTCGGGATGACGGAGTTCCGACTCCGTCAATATTGGTTATCGGAATTTAATTTCAATTGCCGGAATCGGAATTACTCCCTTCGGTCGTGACCGTTGGTTCCAGCATCCCGAAGTTACCAGCATCGGAATTACTCCCTTCGGTCGTGACCGTTGGTTCGGCATCCCGCTAACCTTTTCCTCAGGAGTCGGAAACAGAGTAGAAGCAGCAGTTACGTTACGGATAAGGCTTGCAGGGTACAAGTTCGAGACGATGTTGAGCAGGTAATCGTCGATAGTAGGCACGATTTCAACGATGTTGAGCAGGTAATCGTCGATAGTAGGCACGATTTCAACGATGTTGAGTAGAATATCGGCAAAGTACAGCCTGACGGATGGTGTGTCTGGGACAAAATCGACTAATTCGAGCATGATTTCGGTGATGTTGAGCCAGATTTCATCGATTTTGAAAGAGCAGCGATTTCCATGTTGCTATTATTATTTGAGGATGGTAAAGCGATATGAAAATCGCTTGTCTCTTCCTTGTGAAGATGGGGAAAATATTATAATGCAGAATTTATCACCTCCCAGGTTTTTTGCATCAATTTCTGGAAGTTATCAGATAAGAATGGATTCACATCTATAGGCTGATGAATTTTCATTTCAATTATTCCCGGCATAACGTTAAAACTATTACGCGGCATCCGTTCGTAACCGCCACACAAAGTAACCGGCGCTATCGGCAGCGATAAATCGGTAGCAATACGAAAGGCTCCGCGTTTGAACTTACCCATTTTCCCATCGTGAGTGCGCGTTCCCTCGGGGAAAATAACCACTGAAACACCGTTTTTAAGTTGAGATTCGGCTTTTTCGAGACTGTGTTTGGCAGCAACTGGATTGGAACGGTTGATAAATATATGCCCGGCGGCTTCGCAGGCCATACCTACAAAAGGAATCCGCCGTACTTCTTCTTTCATCATCCATTTAAAAATCATGGGTAACCAACCGTACACGACAAAAATATCGTATATGCTTTGATGATTACAGACAATAACATAAGATTGCCGTGGATTGAGTTTTTCGAGTCCGGTTATTTTCACTTTTACGAAAAGTAAACTGCAAAACGCCCTGCCCCACCATCGTGCAGGATAATAGGACAATTGACTGTTAGGTAGTAACGGTGAAAGAATGATTGTAACCAAAGCCGTAAAAATGGTCAACACCAATAAAATAGGGAAAGCGATGACCCATTGGTAAATGATGAAGAAAGCATTTCGTTTCGATTTCATAAGAAAATAATTATTTTTTTATGTTGTATGGAATTTGTTCCGAAAAAAGGGACTCGTTCCATAACTAATGCTGTGTTAACCCTGTTTTGACGTTTGTTTCTTCAAGAATCATAGTGAAGCTGTTACTAATATAATTCAGCAATTGTAGGCCTGACGGCATCACGAATAACTCATCACAACATCATTGCATCAATATTCCGTTCCTCTGATTCGTTTCAGGCTGAATTTCATTTTGCCAAACTGACTTACAAATAAGCCGAGTACAACAACCCCAATCCCAATCCCTTTCAACCAGGTAATCTCCTCATCCATAAACATCCAAGCAAATAATGCGGTAAATACAGGTATCAGATTGACAAATACATTGGTGCGGGCAACACCTATTTTCCGCACGACGTCTGCGAAAAGCACAAAGGCAATAACCGATGCAAAAACCGCAAGCATGAGCAATGCTCCAAGCGACTCTCGGGTAACCTGTAATGTGCCGATAGTAGAGAAATCGGTGATGAAAAAAGTTGGCGCAAAGAATCCCAAGCCTATCACACTTTGATAAAGAATAACGTTGAGCGTAGAATAATGGGTCGGTATTTTGCGCAAAGTAGCGGTATAACATATCGCTGACAATACTGCCAGAAACAAAAGGGCAACACCCCACGGATTGGCTGTGAATCCACCGGCCGGCTCATAAATCACCAGAAAAACGCCGCCTAAAGATACAAAAATTCCCAAAATATTGGTCCAACCCAACTTTTCTTTCAATAAAATATAGGCCAGTATAGGCGCAAATAACGGAATAGTGGAAACAATCACCGACGCCAAAGTTGATGCTACCATTGTTAAGCCATAAGTTTCGCCAAGATAATACATGAAAGGTTCGAAAAAAGCCAGGAGTAGAAACCATTTTACATCTTCTTTTCTTAATTTCTGAAATTTCCCCGTCGATTTCGACACCACATAAAGTAAAACCGAAGCAATGAGTAACCGAAGAGAAATAAGTGTAACCGGCTGAAACGATTCAATGGCAACGCGCGTCCATATAAACGAAACCGCCCAAAAAATCATTGCCAGAACTATGG
>DIFH01000032.1 GCA_002427615.1 Paludibacter sp. UBA5753 | reverse complement strand
TACCATGCCCGACATACAAAAAAGCCGTAAATCAATTGACTTACGGCAAGTTACGATTAGCGGAAAGCGAGAGATTCGAACTCTCGGTACAGTTACCCGTACAACGGTTTTCGAGACCGTCCCGATCGACCACTCCGGCAGCTTTCCTTTTTTATTCAGGCGACAAAAATACAATATTTTTTGGAATCGGGCTTCTGTTTTTGAAAAACTTTCTTTTTTATAGCATAAATCCGCACTAAATGTTAAGAATCTGATAGACTTCGGATGACCTTAAGGATGCAAAAAGTGTGATTTTTTAAAGAAAAAACAAACTTACGCCAATAATGCTAATCACAGCTCCAATAATTTGCTGGGGTTTTATTTTTTCGTTAAACATGATAGCGGAAGGCCAGATAATAAAAACAGGAACCAGGGACATTAAAGTTGAAGCAATCCCTGTTTTTATTTGTTGGATAGCAAATAAGGACAAAGCCACTCCGATAAACGGGCCGAAAAAAGAACCCACCGTCACTGATTTCATACCGCTTTTGTTTTTAACGGCTTCCCCTATTTTATTCCACCGCCCGAGAATGCTGATCATGATACCAAAACTTAACAAGCCAAACATAGCACGGATTTGCGTTGCAGCAATTGGATCGTAATCGCCCATACCTTTTTTACTTAATATTAAACCTACGGCCTGTCCTAATGCTCCGCCAAATGCCAATAAAAGACCTTTCAAAGGAATATTCAACTTCATTTTCTTATTCGAAATGGCAATTATAATCCCCGACATACTGATTAAAATAGCGATGATGTTCAATCCCGATAACTTTTCGTCGAGAAAAAACCAACCTATAATTGAAGTAAGCATGGGGGCAAGACTCATAATCAAAGCAGCTGTTCGCGACCCTATTACCGAGTACGACTTAAATAAAAACAAATCGCCCAGATAAAACCCGACAACGCCCGACAAACCCAGCCAAAACCATTGATAAGCAGTTGCATCATACGGAAAAAAAATACCTCTACTAAAAAAAGTTGTAATCCCCAGAAAAATGATTGCCATAAATAGGCGGATAAAATTCACGGATAATGACCCGATTTTTGATCCTGCCTTTTCGAAGAAAAGGGCGCTCATAGTCCAACAAACCGACACGCCGATTCCAGCAATTTCCCCAATATGCGATTGAAACATGAACCTGTTTACTTGAAGTTTAATTTGCTGTTATTTAGTTGTTTGTGCGAATATAATTTTTAAATTTCATTCGAAAAACAAAGTTGCAAAGATAGTACAAGTATTTAATAAAATAACTGCTTTGCTGAACATTAATTCACAAATTGAAATTTGTAATGAAACTATGATTTCCCAGCATTGAAATGATGTGTTTAAATTTATTTATTTTTCCGGTTACACACTGTGAAAAATATATAAAATTCATTATCTTTGCTCCTTTTACAAAAAGCCTATTCTTTATTGTTTGTATTTTAATATTCATAATATGAGAAAATTAAGTCTGATTCTTATTGTTTTTATATTGTCATCAACCTTTATAAATTCAAAATCCCGCACAAGCGAAGAGGCGTATCAAATTGCCAAAAGTCATTTGAATAAAAAATCGAATAGCTCCCGAAAAATTATTTCTTCAACAGAACTACAACCGGTTTTCCTTGCTAAAAACATTAATTCTTCGGAGATTGACGCCCCGTATTATATCTATAATATAGGCGAAAATGGCGGATTTGTGATTGTTTCGGGCGACGACCGGGCAAAAACCATTTTGGGGTATGCCAATACGGGAAGTTTTGATTCCAAATTCATCCCTGATGGAGTAAAATATTGGCTTGATGGTTATGCCAATGAAATTAAAAGTTTGAAAACCAAACCTGATAACGATATTAGCATAAATACAACTCCGGTAAAAATGCCGCAAAATATATCAAATTCCCGGTTTGCGGCATCGATAGCTCCACTTTTGGAGAATATAAAATGGAATCAGGATTCGCCGTACAACAATTTATGCCCTGTTATAAACACTTCGACAAATACCCGCGCCGTTACCGGCTGTGTGGCAACCGGCATGGCGCAGGTGATGAAATACCATCAATGGCCGGTGCAGGGAACAGGTTCCAACTCATACACCACCAAAACCAATAAAATCAGTTTGAGTGAGGATTTTTCGCAAACTACTTACGACTGGGCAAATATGACTTATACTTACACAACGGAAAGCACTGCTGTTCAACAAAATGCAGTAGCCGCGTTGATGTATCATTGCGGTGTGGCTGTCAATATGGATTATGGCAAAACGAGTTCTGCTTATTTTACCGATATGGCAAAAGCCTTGAAAAATAATTTCGGTTACGATGCTAATCTAAATTTGATTTTACGTGATTACTATACTCGCACTGAATGGATTGATTGGCTTAAAACCGAATTGAATGCTACTCGCCCTGTTCTTTATGGCGGTCAATCAGCCGAAGGAGGTCATCTTTTTGTTTGCGATGGTTATGACAGTAATGGATTTTTTCACTTCAACTGGGGCTGGGGTGGTTCGTCGGATGGTTATTATGAACTGACAGCCCTTCATCCTTCAAGCCAGGGTGTTGCCGACCAATCGGCAGGCTATAACAGCGGACATACGATTGTTGTCGGGATACAAAAACCATCTCCGACTTCCGTCCCTGTTTACATCATCAATATGAATCAATTGCCTGAAAGTTCAGCGGCAAGCATGGCCCGCACCGGGACTACAACAATAACTTTACAACAAATTTATAATCAAGGCATTAATACTTTTACAGGTAATATCGGACTGGCGATTTATAATGACAATGGTTTTATTCAGGTTATAAAAGATGTTCCGATTAATGAATTAAAATCAAATTATGGCTGGAACTCATGGACAATGAAACAAGTTTCGCTATCAACGCTCGCCCAAGGACACTATAAATTGTACGCCGTATATAAAGCCACAGGGGAAACAAATTGGACAGTTGTACGAGGGAAAACCGGCACACCCAATTACCTAAATGTAAGCGTATCGCCAAATGAAATAAACTTCAACACGCCTAATGTCGCACCTGTACTCACACTAAACGAGCTAAATGTTACAGGTAATCTTTATCAGGATAAAACAGGCAGGTTCAGTGTTCGCGTAACAAACTCAGGAGACGAATACAATTCAATACTCGCCATTCATCTTGTTTCTACGGCCGATCAGACTGTTTCGCAATTACTTACCGAAGATGCGAATATTATTACAGGGGAAACAAAAACCTATTATTTCAACGAAACACTAACACTTGCCCCTGGCGAATATTCCCTGACGGCAATGTACGATCCGACCAACAATCTTACGAGTGATTTTACGTTCAGTCAACTTGGTAATGGACAAACGGTTACAATCACGACCGCTCCTGTGGGTGAACCTGACTTGCAACTTCAATCAATCATATCTTTCCCTAACAACACAGCCGTAAATAAAAATAACGCAGCGCTGACGGCAAGAATTAAAAACCTGAACGGATTTTTCGAAAACGATATAATAGCTTTCATTTTTCCAGAAACAGGTGGAAATTCGTTGACTTATCTGGGTTATCAAACAGCGGTCTTCGACACTAATGAGGAAAAAACGGTAACTTTCGGCGGACCGGTAAATCTTGACCCCAATCAATATATGGCTGCCGTATATTATTGGAGTTCTGCCGAAAAATGGGAACGTATTCTGCCTCGCGCTAATTCTTCCATTCAGTTTACATTGGTCAGCACTCCAACCGGTTTTTTCCTTCCTGAAAATATCGACAGTTTTGATATTTATCCCAACCCGGCAGCCAAAACTATTTATTTCAAATCGGACGAAGTTGTTAATTCTGTCAATTTATATCATTTCTCGGGACAATTGATGCGTAGTTCTAAACCTCTAACCACCGGAGTTATCAGTTTGGATGTAAGCACGCTCGAAACAGGTAATTATTTGCTCGAAATAAAAACGACAAAAGGAATTAAAGTAAGTAAATTCATTAAAAAATAATTCAGTATGAAAAATTCAGTTTATATCGCCATTGTGTTAATAATTTCATTTTCGTCATGCAAAAACAAAGAAAAAATGACAGCTCCTACCGATAGGTTACCCGAAAGTTCGATGGTTTCGGCAACCGCAATAGCTATTGTTTACAAGACCTATAAAGATTTTTCAAAGCTGGTTCCTGTCATTATGGATGCCGGAAAAACAAAAATTCTGTCCTACCCTGCTCCTTCTGATATTTTCTACAATGGAAAACTTGCGATACCAACAGCTTTAAAAAACGGCTATTGGCTCGACAACCATGGCATCAACGAAAATGTTGCCTTTCTAAATTATACGTACGAAGCTTACAGTCAGTTAAATGAAGCTCCATCATTATCCGAAATGATGACTAATATTGCAGAAAAGTATCCATTGACCGAACTGGTATATTGCGGATCGCGATCACAGTTCAAAAATGAAATTGTTGATTTGAATTCGTTGATTGACAAAGGATTTCCCAATTGTAGAAAAGCTGTTATTGTTCCAATGGCTGTAGAATTTTAATAATATAATCGAGTAGGTAGGGGGATTAC
>DIFH01000053.1 GCA_002427615.1 Paludibacter sp. UBA5753 | reverse complement strand
TATCAGACTTATTATACTTTTTCAGCAGACCTTAATTAGTATGTGTTGCGATATATGACATATCGCAGTAGCTCTTTTTGTTCCTAATTCTGATTTATTCCCTGTTTCTTTGGTTTGTTCTTTGAANNGGATTTATAGAGGAAAGATACGAAATTATGTGAAATCTATATTCACTAAAATTTCAGGGATTTCAGCGCCTAAATTCCTATGTTTGTAATTTGAAATAAGATACAATCAAAAGCATTAAGTTACAAACAAATAATAAAATTGCAAAATATTGTCGGCGGCGATTTCCCGATAATTGTTATGGATTACTTTTATACCGTTATTTTTTATAACTCCGAATAAAATGATTTATAGTACTTTTGCAGAACAGTTCCGGTTGTAATTTGTTCGATAGAAAAAGCATAAATCATGTCACATAACCATACTCACGACCATCTGCACGATCACTCGGATGTGAAAAATATTAAAGTAGCATTTTTTCTGAACTTCGGCTTTACGTTACTCGAAATTGTCGGAGGCTTTTTAACCAACAGTATAGCCATTCTTTCGGATGCCGTTCATGACCTGGGCGATTCGCTTTCGCTTGGATTGGCCTGGTATTTCCAGAAAGTAGCCAGAAAAGGAAGCGACACTTCTTATTCCTACGGTTACAAACGTTTTTCGTTGCTGGGAGCCGTCATCAATTCCATAGTTTTAATTGTCGGAAGTATATTTATCCTTACTGCAGCCGTTCCACGAATTTTCAATCCCCAACACACACAGGTCGAAGGTATGTTTCTACTCGCCATTGTGGGCATTTTGGTCAATGGCGCCGCCGTTTTCCGGCTAAAAAAGGGAAATTCTCTCAACGAAAAAGTGGTTTCGCTGCATTTGCTCGAAGATGTGTTGGGTTGGGCGGCTATTCTGGTTGGTTCGATAATTATGTATTTCTTCGACCTGCCTGTGCTCGACCCGATTATGTCTATTGCCATTGCCTGTTTCGTATTGTTTAACGTGTATAAAAATATCCGCCAGAGTTTACGCATCATTCTTCAGGGCATCCCCGACAAAGTAGATATAACCGACATTTCAACTCATTTGTCACAATTTAAAGAAATTGACAGCATTCACGATGTACACATCTGGTCGATTGATGGCAATTACAATGTAATGACGGTACACATTGTATTGAAACAGGTTTTGGATATGGATCATCTTGCCCTGCTCAAAGCAACAATCCGGGAATCGCTCGAAGCGGAAGGCATTCAGCACGTAACCATCGAATTTGAAACGGCTGACGAAAGTTGCAATTTTGAAAAATGTTGCTGACCCTGATTTTTCTATTTAGAATCTTTTTTAATACACTATTCAGAATCTTTATAAATTACTCAATTCTAAACATTTTATATAAAAACAACGATTTTTTTTCGTTGTTTTTTATATTTTTACACCCGACAATAAACATAAAAACAAAATGAAAGACGAACGTACTGCCGTTGCCCAACGTGTAACCTGGGTAGGCTTTTTTGTAAACGTAGTTCTGACCGGATTCAAACTAACAGCCGGAATTTTAGGGAAAAGTACCGCTATGATAGCCGATGGGGTACACTCTTTATCGGATTTTCTCACGGACGTAATTGTATTGGTATTTATAGGCATATCGGGAAAGGATCGCGACGAAGACCACCTTTACGGACACGGGAAATACGAAACCTTTGCCACCCTGCTTATCAGTCTGGCGCTGCTTGTCGTTGGTTTCGGAATTTTTTGGAGCGGATTGAATAAAGTAATCGACACTTTACACGGGGAAATCATAGAACAACCTACAATTATTGCCCTGGTTGCAGCCATTGTATCCATCATTGTAAAAGAAGGATTGTATTGGTATACTAAAAAAGCAGGCGATAAAATCAACAATCAGGCAGTAATTGCCAATGCCTGGCATCATCGGTCGGATGCTTTTTCGTCAATCGGAACCGCGTTAGGAATTTCGGGAGCTATTTTCCTCGGCGAAACCTGGCGCATACTTGATCCCATTGCCGGGATCATTGTCAGTTTCTTTATTATTAAAGTAGCTTTTGAATTGGGATTACCCAGCGTGCATGAACTCCTCGAACGCTCGTTACCCAAAGAAACGGTAAACGAAATTGCAGGGATAATTCAGTCGAATACCGAAATACTTGCATTTCACAACCTGAAAACCCGTAAAATCGGGAATATTTTCGCCATAGATGTTCATATTAAATTAGATAAAAACACGAGTTTTGTTCATTCTCACGACATAGCCACCGAGATTGAAATCAATTTGCGAAAACGTTTTGGAGAGAAAACGATTACCAGCATACATACCGAACCGTTTAAAGGAGACGTTATTTAAAATCAACAATCAGTTTGAAATTCAACTGTCGTCCGGTAAGATAATTAGGCGTGGCAAGTTGTGTTCCGTGAATATCGGTTATCCAATAATATGAATTTACATTATTGAAAGCCAACAAGTTAAACACTTCGAGATTGAACCAGATATTCTTCACATGTTTCAGCCAGGCTCTATCCAACCATTTATCGGTTCCACTGACTAATACGCGTGAAGCCCCGATATCGGCCCTGCGATAAGCAGGAGCACGAAATGCCGCCCTGTAAGCAATGTTCCGGGGAGCGCCGAAAGGCAAACCATCAGACCAGATAAACTTCAACTGCATTTTATATTTCGGATTGTTGGGTAAATAATCCTGGAACATCATCGAAAAAGTATATCGTTGTTCGTTGGGACGGGGCATCCAACCCGGATAAACGGTTTTGAAAGCAGTTATTTCGCCATTTTCATCATATTCATTTTTAATATACGAATCATTCAGTAAATCTTCTTTTGAATCCATCAACGAAAAATTGATCCACGAATCGGTTCCGGGAACAAGTTCACCGAACAACTTGAAATCGATTCCGGCAGTGTAGGCTTTGGCATCGTTTTCACCGGAATAACGAATCCGCACATTATCAACCGAGTAACTAACCACCCTGTCGGCTAATTTCAGATAAGCTTCGGCGGTAAACTTAAACGGGCGGCCCCAGGCACGGAAATAATGATCGCCTCCCAACACAAAATGCAATGAACGCTGAGCCTTGATATTTTCGTTCAAGGCTATATTTACATTGCCTAAAGCATCGGTAAGCGTGTCGCGTATTTCCTTGTAAAAAGGAGCCTGATAATAGACTCCGGTGGCAAAACGAAAAGCAAAATCCTTTTCCCAGTGCGGAATAAACGACATCGAAAAACGTGGACTAACAAGCAATTCTTTGTTAAATGTCCAGAAATTGGCGCGCAAACCGCCCGTCAAGATCAACATTCCTGCTTCCGAATTCCATTTATACGTATCCTGAACAAAAGCCGTTGTACGGAATGATGGCAATTCGCTGTTGGCTTTCATATTATAAAACAGATCAACCCTCTTGTCGCTGAATGGCAAAGAATATCCGGCAGAATCACGCCATTCCCACTCGCTTATTTTATCCGAAATATATTCAAACTGAAAATTCGCTCCCCATTTCAATTTATTATTATTTACCTGGTATTCACCTAAATGACTTAGATTAGCCACCGTAGCTTTCAGGCGGTTACGCGCATGTTCATGGTATTTGCCTATACCCAGCGAAGCGCCAATTTTCTCACCCGGATCTTTGGCATCCATTTTAATCTCGCTCAAAATATATTCTCCCAATAGGTCGTAGGTTTCGTTTTCGTTGGTATGAAAAGCCGAAGCCAGCAAACTAAGTTTCAGCTTATCCTTCGGCTTGCAGTTCAATGTCAACGCGCCAAACGAAGTGCGGAACAAATCTTTCTCCTGCCCTTCGTAATAAATAGTCAGATTACGCGCCGTCTGGTAAGTTCCGAAATCGGTTTTCCGTTCCACCGGAATAAACTGATAGGAGTTTTGCGAAAAATTTCCCAGAAATGTCAGTTCCCATTTCGGGGCAAGCTGATAAGTGAGATAAGTTTGGTAATCGACAAACGAAGGACTGTATTCTCCTTTCGTATCAAGTGTTCCAAGCAGGTATTCCGAGGTTTTGTATCGAATGCCGTGCATTTGCGAGAAACGCTTATCGGCAGTTGCCGCATAAGCCGATGCCCCCAATAAACCCAACGAAACGGACGATTCGAACCCAAGCGGTTTTTTATACTGAATATCGAGCACCGACGACATCTTGTCGCCATACATGGCATCGAAACCTCCGGCAGAGAAGCCTACGCTTTTCACCATATCGGGATTGATAAAACTCAAACCTTCCTGCTGCCCGGCACGAATCAATAATGGGCGATAAACTTCTATTCCATTGACATACACAATATTCTCATCGAAATTTCCACCACGTACATTATACTGCGAACTCAGTTCGTTGTTTTGGCTTACTCCGGCAAATGTAATCAAAAGCGATTCAATTCCTCCGGCGGCATTCGGCATCAAGCGGTATTTTGAAGGATCAATATAATCCAATGTCGAAGTTTGGCGACGTTGGGCTACCACCTCCAAATCCTTAATTTGTTTTGAAACGGTTGGTAACTCTACTGAAATCTGAATGACTTTTTGTTTCGGATACAGGGTGTGTTTAATGGTTTGGTATCCAAGCATAGAATACACTATGGTAACCGAATCTTTAATTTCGGCGGTTAAATCATAATACCCGTTTTGATTCGTTACTGTTCCCGTAGTAGTATTTTCAAAATAAACGTTCGCCATTTCTATGCCCCGGTTATCCATATCGATAACATAACCATAAATACGTACCTTGTTTTGAGCAAAAATACCAACAACTAAAAACAGCAAACTGATTAGTATGAGGATGCGAAACTTCATAAATCTTTATTATTATCCCGGCGAATGATCATTAAACGTCATTAAAACGAGAAAAAAACAATATTATTTTAAGAGTTAGAATACAATTAAATCGAGTAGGTAGGGGGATTAC
>DIFH01000055.1:10166-14841 GCA_002427615.1 Paludibacter sp. UBA5753 | reverse complement strand
GTATCGCTACGCTCACTGGGGGTTATTCAAATTTAGCCACTCCGTGGCATAAAATAGTTTTTCAGCACTAACTAATTAGTTGATAATAAAACAATTTTGCAGAACTTTCTAAACGGTGGTCTTGATTTTTATATTGACCCGCTTATAAATCGTATATTTTTATGTAAGTTTGTCGAATCAATTCATGTCAACAATCAAATTTAACGATAATATGGAAACAGCAGATTTAAAAATAGCCATCATTGGCGCAGGCAATATGGGTGGAGCCATTGCCCGTGGTTTGTCAAAAGGAACTTTGATACAAGCAAAGAATATTTATGTGAGCGATGTTTCGCGGGCCAACCTGGATGCCATCAAAATTGCCGTGCCCGACATCTCGGTCAGCGATTCCAATGTCGATGCGGTGAAAGTTGCCGATATGGTAATTTTGGCTGTAAAGCCCTGGCTTGTAGATGTTATCGCAAAAGAAATTGAACACAAGATTGATTATAAAAAACAAATCATCGTTTCCATTGCAGCCGGAGTTGATTTTGAAAAATTAGCCGAACTGTTCGATACCGATGCTACCCTTTTCCGCGTAATTCCCAATACGGCTATTGATGTATTACAAAGTGTTTCCACGATTGCTTCGTTCCATGCCGATAAAGAACAGGAAGAACTGATTTTGTCGATTTTCGGCGAGTTGGGGAAAGCATTTCTCGTGCCCGAAACGCAACTCAACGCGTTTATGTCGTTGTCTTCCTGTGGCATTGCTTACGCTTTCCGGTACATTCGCGCCGCCACCGAAGGCGGTGTGGAAATGGGCATTTATCCGAATGTGGCCAAAGAAGTGGTCATCCAGACTTTGCGTGGCGCCATCGATTTGCTCGAAGCCAACGACTCGCATCCCGAAGTGGAAATAGACAAAGTAACTACTCCCGGCGGCATTACCATCAAAGGGCTGAATGAAATGGAAGCCAATGGATTTACGAATGCTGTGATTAAAGGATTAAAAGCATCGCTTTTGAAATAGCTAAAATTAAAAGATACAATCCCATGAACACACAAATCAAACAAATAGCCGAAAGGTTGCGCGGATTACGCGATGCACTTGACCTGACCATTGAGCAGGCTGCCGAAAAATGTGGTATTCCCGAAGCGGATTATGCCCGCTATGAATCGGGAACCAGCGATATTCCCATGAGCTTTATATGCCAGGTGGCACAAACTTTCGATGTGGAAACTACTGCATTGATTTCAGGTAACGATCCGCACGCCGTCTTCTATTATGTTACCCGTAAAGGAACAGGCGCAAGTGTGGAACGAACCAAAGTTTACAAATATCAGGCGCTCGCTTCGGGTTTCAGAAATGCCAAAGCCGAACCTTTCGAAGTAACCGTCGAGCCCAACGAACTCCCCATTCACTTGAATACCCATTCCGGACAGGAATTTAATCTGGTACTCGAAGGTACTTTACAGCTGCGTGTAGCCGGCAACGATTTAGTACTGAACGAAGGCGATTCGATCTACTTCGATGCCTCAAAACCACACGGAATGAAAGCGCTGAACAATAAGAATGTAAAGTTTTTAGCCATCATCATACCGTAAATTAAACACTTAATTCACCTTGACGCATTAACATGTTTTGTGTTCCTTCGTGTTTTTAGCGCCTAAGTGGTAAACAATAATATTATGTTAGAAAAATATCTCCAACAAACAGAATTCGCCGACTTTGAAGATTTCAAAGCCAACTACAAACTTATTGTGCCCGAAAACTTTAACTTTGGATACGACATTGTTGATGTCTGGGCCGCCAAAGAGCCTGATAAACGCGCCCTGCTCTGGACAAACGACCAGGGCGAATGTCGCGAATTTACTTTCGGCGAAATGAAAAAACACACCGACCAAACGGCTTCTTACTTTCAAAGTCTGGGCATCAAAAAAGGAGATATCGTGATGGCGATTCTCAAACGTCGCTATGAGTTTTGGTTCACCATTGTGGCTTTACACAAAATCGGTGCAATTACTATTCCCGCAACGCATTTGCTTACTAAAAAAGATTTGATTTATCGTAACAATGCCGCCGAAATCAAAGCCATTATTGCCGTAGGCGAAGAAACAATTATCAACCACATTAACGATGCTCTACCGGAATCACCAACAGTAAAAACGCTGATTTCAGTGGGTCCGATTGTCCCCAAAGACTGGCACGATTTTCATAAAGGAATCGAAAACGCAGCTCCGTTTACAAAAATTGAAAAAGTGACCAACAATGACGATCCGTTGATTATCAGTTTCACTTCCGGTACCACCGGCAATCCGAAAATGGTGATGTTGGATTGCGTTTATCCGTTGGCACATATTGTTACGGCTAAATACTGGCATAATTTGCACGAAGGCAGCCTCCATCTCACTATTGCCGACACCGGTTGGCTAAAAGCTCTCTGGGGGAAATTATATGGACAATGGATAGTCGGCGCTTGTGTTTTCGTGTACGACCATGAAAAATTTACGCCGGCAGCCATGTTGGAAATGATTCAGAAGTACAAAATCACCTCACTTTGCGCTCCTCCCACCATATTCCGTTTTCTGATTCGCGAAGATCTTTCAAAATACGATTTATCATCGCTCGAATATTGCACCATTGCCGGTGAAGCCTTAAATCCGGCTGTGTACGAACAATTTTTAAAGCTTACAGGTATCAAACTCCATGAAGGTTACGGACAAAGCGAAACCACAGTTTCTATTTTAACCACACCTTGGGTAGAGCCCAAACCCGGCTCAATGGGTTTGCCTAATCCGCAGTACGATGTCGATTTGCTTACTCCCGAAGGTCGTTCGGCAGAAGTTGGTGAACAGGGTCAAATCGTGATTCGTACTGACCGTCGTTATCCCGAAGGTCTTTTCAAAGGATATTACCGCAATGCGCAACTGACTTATGAAGCATGGCACGATAATATTTACTACACCGGCGATGTGGCCTGGCGCGACGAAGATGGCTATTTCTGGTTCGTAGGCCGTGCCGACGATGTAATTAAAAGTTCGGGCTACCGCATAGGTCCGTTCGAGGTGGAAAGTGCCCTGATGACGCATCCCGCCGTGGTGGAATGCGCCATCACCGGTGTGCCTGATGAAATACGCGGACAAGTAGTGAAAGCCACCATTATCCTGGCAAAAGATTATAAAGATAAAGCCGGCGAAGCCCTGATAAAAGAGATTCAGGAACATGTAAAAAATGTGACTGCTCCGTATAAGTACCCCAGAATCATCGAATTTGTGGACGAATTGCCCAAAACCATCAGCGGTAAAATCCGAAGAGCGGAAATCAGGGAAAAGGACAACAAGGATTAAAAACTTTAACAACGACCCCCTGTAATCAAGAAAAGGAAAGATGCTTTCTTCTTTTTTTTGAATTTATATTCAAATATTTACAGGTCGTCTGTGGAAAAAGCATTAATTTTGCACGGTTTTATTAATATTGCCGAGTTTTCTCAACAAAGTAAATATATTTATGCAAATCATTAACTTATCGGAAAACAATTCCGTACTCAATCATTACCTGAAAGAAATACGTTCGGTCGAAATTCAGAAAGATTCCATGCGTTTTCGCCGTAACATGGAACGAATCGGCGAGATCATGGCTTACGAAATCAGTAAAACCATGCACTTTGTTCCGGAGAATATTCAAACGCCGCTTGGATTTGCCTCCACCAATGTAATTGATGAGCAAATTGTGATTTCAACTATTTTACGGGCGGGTTTACCATTTCATACAGGCTTCCTGAATTATTTTGATCGCGCCGAAAATGCATTCGTTTCGGCTTACCGCAAATACAAAGATGCTTTGAAGTTTGATATTTTTATCGAATACATTGCTTCGCCTGATATCACCGGAAAAACGTTGATTATTACCGATCCAATGCTTGCCACCGGCGGTTCGATGGAACTGGCTTACGGAGCCTTGCTCACCAAGGGAAAACCCAAAAACATCCATATTGCCACCGTTATTGCCAGCCAGCCGGCTATTGACTATATAGCGTCTCATTTCCCTGAAGCCGATACAACCGTTTGGGCGGCTGCTATCGACCCTGAATTGAACGAGCATTCGTACATTGTGCCCGGAATTGGCGATGCAGGCGATTTGGCTTTTGGGGAAAAATTATGATTTTATATTGCTGCTGATACACTAAACCGTTAATTGATTTAACTAAAACAACAATAGCTCTTTGACTTCTTTATTTTCAACGATTTGAATTTTAGCATTAACATTGAGTAATTTTAGCAATGACGTTTTGTCGAACAGTGAAGTGTTCAAAACTTGCATTACTTGGTAAATTGAGAGTGGACTTTTAGTTAAATCTACTTATAGAGTGCAATGAAGGCAAATATGCCATCTGACCAAAAAGTAGTTGTACAAATTGATTCCAACAGTCAAGTTATCGAAAATGATAGTTACCTTTGTAACGCTTTACATACTTATTGAGCTCGCATTGACTAACAACATCCAATACTTGAGAAAAAACAAACTTGCCGCTGTGCATGATAATTATGTGGTATTTATCAGAAAATCCACAAAATTACCTTTTTTAATTCAAATCGTAAAATCAAAGAACGATTATATCTTATTGTATATCTGAAGTATATTAAACATTTTTAAAATTTAGCGCATCAGTAGTAGCGCTATGTTAATCATGTT
>DIFH01000055.1:0-10129 GCA_002427615.1 Paludibacter sp. UBA5753 | reverse complement strand
TATATGCGGTCTGTCGGATAAGACTGATTCCGGACATTTTGCACTTAACATAACGGTAGTATAACTTCATAAATATCTGATTTTTAGCTATAATATAGAATATCAATGACATACATAAGTTTTTAAACAACTTTTTGACTGAAAAAACATACTCTAATTAAAATAACAAGCTCTCTTTTACCATTTTATGAGACAGAGAGCCATAAATTATTATCATGAACGAATTATTTGATAAAGTAAGCGGCGATATAAAAACCGCAATGTTAGCCCGCGATAAAGTAACACTGGAAGCCTTACGCGGCATAAAAAAAGAATTCCTCGAAGCCAAAACGGCCAAAGGTAGCGACGGTACTCTGCCTGATGATGTTGCCGTGAAAATTCTTCAGAAAATGATAAAACAACGCAAAGAGTCGGCCCAGATTTACAGCGAACAGAATCGACCCGAGTTAGCCGAAAACGAATTGGCCGAAGCGGCTGTGATTGAAAAATACCTGCCCACACAGATGACCGATGCCGAACTCGAAGCTGCCGTAGCAGCCATTATTGCACAGGTTGGAGCTTCCGGTCCGCAGGATATGGGTAAAGTTATGGGAGTAGCATCAAAACAACTTGCCGGAAAAACGGAAGGTCGTTTGATTTCGGAGAAAGTGAAAATGTTGTTGGCAAAGTAAACAACCAATATTTCGGAGGAGCTAAACGACTAAAATAGAACACAATTCAGTTTTTAGTTAAAATGATGTTTTTTAATAAGCAAAAGAAGAATCTATGAATTTGCTGAATAAGAAGTGAGTTGAGTTTTATTTGTTTCAAAACCAGCTAAAGACATAATGACGTATGGCAACAGCAAAGTGAAATACGAAACATCATACGTACTGTCCATAAATATTGAGCCATTTATTCCCCGGGTGAACATTAGACCTATTTGAGAACTTAAGATAAAGACAAAAAGAAAAATGGCAGTATAGTTAAAGTACTGTTCCATATCCTTCCATTTCAAAGCCAACATTGCACCAAAAGCAACCATGACTAACAATATCAGGGGGTTGCCTATACTTGTTTGCGACATAAACGGATTACGTGAGAAAAACACCCAATGGGTTGTATCCCAAAATATAAAAGGCAAAAACACCAATAGCACCAACCCTAAAATGCCCAAAGGAAAGACAATTTTCTTCGACCAGCTTAAATGAATATAGGGTTTAAAAAGAAACAATGCAACTGGTAAAATAGCCGACAGACGCGTTGCCGCAATCAGTCCGCACACTGTTACCGATAACCAGAAATTCTTTTCGAGGGTGAATTTGTTTTTCGAAAACCAGAGAATGACAAAAAACACTAAAAACGCATTGCTTAACGAGTCACTCCTGACTGCCACTTCCCACCAATAGGCAGGCGACAGAAAAAGCAGTAACAAAAAGAAAAATGATTTTTGATACGAATTAAAAAACATTCGTACGCCGACAAATGTAAGTATGATAAAAAAAATTAATCCTATCCCGACATCTCCAACCAAATAAAACGGAAGATTAATAAAGTGCCATACAGGAAAAGGAGATGGGAAATTTGTTTCACTTACATGGGTGTGAACTGCATAAGGATAATCACCATGAAAAAACGCATCGAGAAAAAAAGAAACTGCCGACCATCTATCCACCCGTACCGAATACGGATCAATACAAATAAGTGCAACGGCTATAGCCACAACAAACAGCCCTAATAATGACCAGGATAAATACTTGTAAACTTTTTGCGAAAGCTTTTCAGCGTACTTTTTGTACAAAAAATATGTGGTTAAAATTATGGCCACATAAATCGGAAGGAATACAAAAGGTGCAAAATCAACACGCGGTGTATATTTCAGAATAAATAACGCATTCACAAACAAATATAATGTGATCTGCAGAATGAATTGTTTTGAAAATCGGGGTAAATATTTCACCATAATAAAATTTATTAGCTGAATATCAATACTAAAGTTATAGCAATAATGCAAATGACCTTAATTGTCAGAGCAAAGCAATGTATTTATTGGCGCGATCAACGATTGGATTCCTACATTCGAAAAATTTATAAAAAGCCATTTTTTTATGGATGCCGAAACAGGAAGTTTTAATATCCTGATAAAAATATCTGATTATTTGTTCTACCTCATAAGCCGTGTTCACATGTTCATATTTCATCAACCCATCATAATCCAGTCCGTACAATAACCTGAATTCTATCCCTGTTGTTAAGCTATAACCTAATTTCCATAAAAACGTACCTTCGTTGGGGATTGAAACGCGCAAAGTTCCCGATTTATTAAGCAACAAGCATGTTTTTGCTACAACCGCCGGCAAGTCGGTAATGTGCTCAAAAGTAGCCACGGAGGTGATTCTGTCGTAGCGTTTCGTTAATTCTATGTCGTTTATATCGTTGTAAATGCCATCGACCTTGCTTTTGCTTGTCGATTTGCTGAACAATTCAGTAAATGGTTCAACAATATCGTAAGGTCGGGTATTTTCATAATCAAGTTGATTCAATGTGCCGGCGCCTATCTCTAAGGTCGATTTGCCGGTATTTCCTTTCAAATCTTCAGCAACCTTTTTGTGCATCCAAGCCTCCATTTTTCGGGACAATGCTGATGCCGATGTTTTGCCATCACGATTCTTTTTATAGTGCCCGGTATAGATTTTTTGATACTCAGCAGGTAATTCGGGTCGTTTTTTAGGATAATTTTCAAAAATCATTGCAAATATTGCTTGTTAAGTTCTGTCAATGTGTTGTTTACAAATTAAGTTACCCCAGGATTAAATAAATTGAAACAATTCCCAGCAATATGCCAATAATTTGTTTTAATTGAATAGTTTCGTTAAACAGCCATACACCACAAACAAATACCAATATCATAATGGCAATAGACGTAGCCGGGGCAATTTTGCTTAACGCGAAATATTTAAACATATACGATTGAGTAAAAAATGCCAATCCATACGCAGCGGCACTTAAAAATAAAAAAATAAGCCATCTTTTCTCAAAAAAGACGTTAGAAGAAGCTATCTTTAAAAGTATCTGGGCAACAACTGCAAAGACTACACCCGATATAACTAAAATGTATTTCATTGTCTGTTAGCTATATTAGTTGTTTTGTCCACAATATAAATCGGACGTTTCTTTTGTTCGTCGAATAAAAATCCTATATATTCGCCAAGTATTCCAAGTATGAAAAACTGAATGCTGAACATGATTCCTAAAAACACGACGATAGTAGTGTAGCCGGAGACAGGCTGGTCGATAAATTTCATTATAATGCTGTATACGGCGAGTAATAAACTGAAAAAGCCACAGATTGCACCGAGGTAAATTCCAATTTTTAAAGGTAATTTTGATAGAGTGGCAACAGCTGTGATAGATAATGATACAAGCCTTCTCATCGAATATTTGCTTTTGCCGGCTTCCCTTTCAGTGGACAGATAAGACAAGGTTGTTTTACGGAAGCCGATTATCTGGATAAAGCCTCTTAAAAAGCGGACTCTTTCTCTGTAATCTTTTCGTAAAATTTGAGCAATTCTATCCGAAATTAAAAAAAAGTCGGAAGCATTTTCCTCTATATTATACGGCGAAATCCGATTCACTATTTTGTAAAATAAAGAAGAAAGCTTATTTTGGTGTTTGCCAACTCTTCTCACCATATTGATAATATCAACATCGCCAAGCATGAAGCGGTTTAATATTTCGGGGACAATGGCGGGAGGATGTTGCAGGTCGCTGTCCATACAAATTAACGCATCTCCGCAGGCATAATCAATCCCTGCAATCATTGCGGCTTCGTGTCCGAAGTTTTTTGAAAAAAGAATTGATTTCACGTTTGGATTTTCATGAGAAATCTCATCAATTATTTCCTGTGATTTATCGGTACTGCCATCGTTTACAAATATCAATTCATATTCACATTGGCAAGTTTCTAAAGCGCTCATCATTTGCTTGTAAAATGATCTTAACACCAATTCCTCATTATAGGCGGAAACAACCAAGGATGCTTTCATTACTCAGATATTTAATTGATAACCATTATTTTAGTAATCGTACTTTGAGTCCCATCTTCGTTTACACAAATTGCCAGGTAAATTCCGGTACTTACTTTACGGCCACGCACATCTTTTCCATCCCAGGTGGCAATACCTCCGTTGGAGACTGTCTGGCAAATCAAGTTTCCATTCAAATCGGTAATTTTAACCTGCGTGTCTTTGATTAATCCGGTGATGGTTATTACACCCGTAAAATTTTCACGAACGGGATTCGGGTAAGCATGAACATTATTAAATGTGTCGCCCCCATCAACAGCGTTGCTTTGGTATGACACAAGTCCATTCCCTGTTCCGAAAAAAACTTCACCGGTAACAGGACTGATGGCTATCGACAAAATATCGTTCGATAATAAAGGGCTGTTCGAAACCGTAAAATGCTGAATAGTTTCCTGTCCGTTTTCCGACATTAAATAAACACCCGAAGTCTCCGTTCCGAGCCATTTACGATTTGCGCCATCAATGGCAATAGCTTTAATTTTCTCATCTTTAAGTAAATAATCGGCCAAACCGGTGTCGTCGTTTCGTGGAATTTTTACCCGGGAACAGGTGTAATCCGGATCGAATATTTTAGACGTGTTGTAAAACAAAAATGGTCCTAAATCAGTACCCACCCAAACAGTTCCGCTTTTATCCTGTACAATGGTATAAACGTATGCCGGAGTTTCCGATATTAAAACCGTTTGCCCGTTTTCCGTTTCGGGAAATACGAAAGATGACTTAAATACCGATTGATCATCGGATTGGTCGGTTATCGTTCCATTGTCGTCGAAAATCAAAATTCCGGGGCTATACCGAACAGATGGAACCCACTTTTGATTAGGATTCTGATTCGAAATCAGAATCCGTCCCAAAGTCGGTTTTGCGGCCTCTGGATAAGTTAGTTGTGTCCACGTTCCATCTTTCAACAGTACTTTAATAGCGGCATTGACGCCTATATTTGCCAGGAATAAATTCCCATCTTGATCAAAAATAGCCCCATCCAAACGGATAAATCTATATGGATTATTTGCAATTACAGTCTCCAGTGTACTATTCAAGTGATTATACCAGTTTACAAAAGCATCATTATTAAACTCATACAATCCTGTTCCGTAAGATGTAACAAAAAAATGCTTGTCGTCGAGCGGATCGACCGCAATATTCATAAAATCCAATGCGTCGTAACCGGTTTTATTCTTTATTATAGTTGGATCAAGATTTGTCCAGGTATTGTTTTCATAAATCATTACATAACCCGGTTTGTCATATTGAGTTGCCCATCGTCCACCTTGTACAACAAAAAGCTTTTGTTGGCTGAAAGTCATTTCCCATGGAGTATTAACTATCGGACCTCCCGGTTTGTACGAATTAACTTCCGATGTTTCAATATTATACGAAACCACGCCTTCGCTTTTTCCGGCAAACCAATATAAATTTCGTTCTGAATCGAATTCGGCATCGGGCATTAAACCCATGTTTTCAAAGGGAGTTAAATTCAGCGCTTCATCAACCAAATAGGATGTTGTTCCATTATCGGTAATAATCATTTTGTTGTTGTTCAAAACAAAAAAATCACTTACTGATATTTCAGAAAAGAGTGGCGACCATATTTGATTTTCGTTTTGTGCGTAAAGTTTATTTCCACGCATCAAAACAAGCTTACCTCCAAAAGAAGCAATCTTTTTAAATTCACCATTCCCCGGTAAACCTGAAAGTGTACTCCAAAATTCGTAATTTGCCAGGTTTGGTTCACTTAAAAGACTTTTGTAAATTGTATTGGAAGATATAGCATAAAGATATGACCCTTGTATGGCAGTATTCAGCACTTTTACATCCGAGCCGTTGTCTCCAATGTAATAAGTGTCAGCCACTTCATGTTTATTCATATTAAGAACCAAAATACCGAAATCACATGACAAATAAGCTTTATCGTCGTTAATCATTATTTGATTGATTGTTTTACTCGTACTCATCTGTTTGTTGTACAAATCGGGGATATTTATCACTCCGCTGGAGCTTAATAAATCAATATTTCCATTATTATACACAATCAATAATTGTTTATTTTCGGAGTCGTACTCAATTCTCGAAATATTATTATCGCTCAATCCGTTTAGCTTACTGTAAAGTTCTATATCCTGATCCTTTTTGTCAACCGAAAACAAAGCGCCTGCACTTATAGCAAAGACTTTATGTTCCGACTGGGCGATTTGATTTACTGAGTTATAGGCAAAATGAGTCCTCCATTTCCCCATAGCCAGTTGAGCCTGAAGAGGTACCAAACAACTTGTTAATATTAATCCGGCAAAAAGTATTCTGATTTTCATTTCTGATAAAATATTTTTATGTAAATAACTAAATTACATGCGTTTTATTTTATTGATCGATAAAAGTATTCCATAAAATAATTGGGTTTCGTCCTTCCGGTTTATTGTCCACTCAAATATCCAACTAAGTTTTGTACCGCTAACGCCCTGTGGCTTATTTTATTTTTCTCATCAACGCCTAATTCGGCAAAACTTTTCTCATAACCGGTAGGGACAAAAACAGGATCGTAACCAAAGCCTGCATTCCCACGGGGTTCAAAAGCAATATGCCCATCTATCCTGCCTTCAAAAAAATGCGCTTCGCCCTTTTCAATCAAGGCTATCACCGTCCGGAAATGCGCTTTACGATCCGGGTTTTCTCCTAAACGCGAAAGGAGTTTCATCATATTATTGTGCGAATTATGATCTTCGCCGGCATAACGTGCCGAATAAACTCCGGGTTCTCCATTCAGGGCATCTACTTCCAGACCCGTGTCGTCGGCAAAACAATCCATTCCGAATTTATCGAAAACATATTTAGCTTTCAATAAGGCATTCCCTTCGAGCGTATCGGCTGTTTCGGGAATATCGTCATTGCAATTTAATTCAGCAAGACTAAAAATTTCATATTCAGGTGCAAGAATGGCTCTTACTTCCGACAATTTGTGTGCATTATTGGTTGCAAAAACCAGTTTTTTCATAAATAAATGCGAATTTTGTAATTTACTGGCACAAAGATAATGATTTTCGGGAGATTAAAAACAGAAGAAAACCGTTTTTGGAAAGGAAAACAAGAGAGACTGACAGCTTAATCTTTTCTATGTGGCAGCAAAGCCGTTCGCGGGTTTGTTCGTCACGTAGGCGGAGTCCGTTATCCCCATAATAGTTGTACGATTGGCAGTTGGCGCATTTGCCGGCTTGGATTCCGCCCAACAAAAAAATAAAACAAAAAAACAGGGCAAGGATAAGTCTATCAGACAGATTCAAAAAAATAGTTCCCGAAAATAATACCCGTTTCATGTGAAAATAATGGTTTTTAAACGTTGCATGGAACTTGTCTGCCGACAGGCAAACTCGCTTATCGAATTTTCATCTTCTTTGGCAATTATCGCTAATCATGCTCGTTTCATATTTCTTTTTTCTTATTTTTGCAGACACATAATTTCAAAACCTGTTTTTATGAAGAAATTAATTATTTATGTCTGGGCTATTTTGTGTTCGGTAAACTTGTTTTCACAAGACGAAAAACCCTTACAATACAAACTTATCGGAACTTCGGAACTAATTGGAATTACGGCGCTTGATTTGCTCGATCCTTATCTGTCGCCACTTATGTACACAGGCACGGGTGTAAAATACGAACACGCCGCTCGTAATTTTTTTTCGGCACAAAAAACGAATTTGTCGATGGAAAGAAAAATTTCCGCTTTAGCCGGAATCACCGACAACCCTGCAAATACTTCATCTATGAATTATTTTGGGGTAAATTACAGTTGGGGAATGCATTATCATTTCAGGACTTTACCTAAACTGCAAATATTAGCAGGAGCAACTGTAGATGCAGGATTCGGATATAAATCAATAGCCCGCAATGTAAACAACCCCGTAAATCTCGATTTAGCTGCCAATCTCAATTTGTCGGGAATTGTACGTTATGACATCCCGACCCGTCGCCGGGTTTTGCGCTTGAGTTACGGACTTGAGATCCCTATTGTCGGATGCATGTTTGTTCCACAAGGTGGAGCCTCGTATTACGAAATGTTCGAGTTGGGATCTTTATCAAATACCTTTCACGTTAGTTCGCTCCACAACAAACTCGGCTCGTCGGGTAATTTGATACTTGATATACCTTTCAAACATTTCACCTGGAGGCTCGGAGTGGATGCCGGTAAATTGAAATACGAAGCCAATAATATGGTTTTCAAACACAACGAATACAGTATAATGATAGGTTGCAAGTACGACCTGTCTGTTTTTGCCGGAAAAAAGAACCGGGCGCCTGAAAATTTTATCAGTACTGATAAATAAAGCTTGAAAGAAAACACTAAATAAACAGAACCCAATCCTTCACCTTTAGCAAGATAGTTTGGAGACATGCAATAACTTATAACTCAAAACATGAGACATTCATTCAATTACACCGTCCTATCCGGCAGGCAAAGTCAGACCAAAGCTGATGATTATCAAACTGCTATTATTCCTCCTTCAGGGGCTGAGGTGCTGACCCAACATATTAAAAAACATTTTTTTTTCATCCTGCTTTCAGTGTTTTCCGGCTTCTTATTTACTTCGTGTATCAACGAGCCTGAATTTCCGCAAAACACCAACGAAGGAAATTTTGAAGCGCTCTGGAAAATAATCGATACAAAATATTGTTATCTCGATTATAAAAATATTAACTGGGACTCGATACATCTCGTATACAAAAACCAGGTTGATAGTACTTTAACTGATAGAGCGTTGTTTAAACTCATGGGTGATATGCTTGCCGAGTTGAAAGATGGACACGTGAACCTTTATTCATCTTTCGACCTCAGCCGGTACCAGAACTGGTTTACCGATTACCCCGATAATTTCAGTTCAATCTTGATTTATTCCGATAAATATCTGGGGGATAATTATCACATTGCCGGAGGAATGCGATACGGAAGAATCGATAACGGTAATATAGGTTACATTTATTACGGCGACTTTTCAAATCGATTTAGTGATACGAACATAAGTTATATTTTCAATTATTTTAAAAATTGCAAGGGACTCATCATTGACGTAAGGGATAATGGCGGAGGTTATCTTGATTTGTCGGAACAACTGGCATCGTATTTTTTCACCAAAGAAACCATTACCGGCTATATACAACATAAAACAGGCGATGGACATACTGACTTTTCGAAATCCCAGGAAATAAAAACGCCTGCCCACAAAACTTTGCAATGGCAAAGACCAGTTGTTGTGCTTACCAACCACATGTCGTTCAGCGCCACCAACTCATTTGTCGTTCGCATGAAATTAGCGCCAAATGCTACCGTTGTGGGCGACAAAACAGGCGGAGGAGGCGGATTGCCGTTTTCGAGCGAGATTCCCAATGGTTGGATGGTTCGGTTTTCGGCCAGTCCCATATTCGATGCCAATATGCAACAAACCGAATGGGGAATTGATCCGGATGTTAAAGTTGATTTGGAGGTAGCCGACGAATTAAACGGAATTGATACGATGATTGAAAAAGCGATAGAGATAATTAAAAAATGAGAAAATTAAAAATAACGGAAATGAACCGGTTGACGCCGGAAGAATTTAAAGCACAAACCAAGATTTCGCTCGTTGTTGTGCTTGATAATGTGCGAAGTCTACACAATGTGGGTTCAGTTTTTCGCACCGGCGACGCATTTCTGATCGAAGCGGTTTATCTGTGCGGCATTACCAGCACGCCGCCGCATGCCGAAATACATAAAACTGCTCTGGGAGCCGAAAATACGGTCGAATGGAGATACTTTGAAAATGCCCACGATGCTGTTAACGAACTGAAAACGCAAGGCTACACTGTTTTGGCTATCGAACAAGCCGAAGGCAGCACAATGCTCACCGATTTGGAACTCGAAAAAACAAGAAAATATGCTGTAATTTTAGGAAATGAAGTGAAAGGTGTGCAGCAAAGCGTGGTTGATATCTGTGATGCTTGTATTGAAATCCCCCAATTCGGCACAAAGCATTCGCTGAATGTGAGCGTAACAGGGGGAATTATTATTTGGGAAATGTTTAGAAAAATAGCCCCGTACC
>DIFH01000049.1:3446-3735 GCA_002427615.1 Paludibacter sp. UBA5753 | reverse complement strand
AAGGCATTACGCTTGCCGAAGTGGCATATATCGGAGATGATGTAAATTGTCTGGAATTGTTGTCAAATGTAGGGCTGGCAGCTTGTCCTGCCAATGCTTCAGAGGCTGTGAAACAAATTCCGGGCATTATCCAACTGAACAAAAAAGGGGGTGAAGGTTGTGTTCGTGAATTTGTAGAAATAATTTTAGCAGGACGCTAAAGTTCACTAAAAACATAAAACATTTGTAACTACTCAGTACCCTAAAAAATTTGATAATAATTATCCATTTAGTTGATTGTTATGTATTT
>DIFH01000049.1:0-3425 GCA_002427615.1 Paludibacter sp. UBA5753 | reverse complement strand
CTAAATATGAATAACCCCCAGTAAGCGAAGCGCAACTGGGGGATAATGAAACAATCCCCCACCCTTTTAATTTTCAGTTCGACAAAGTCGAACTGAAAATTAAAAGGGTATAAAAATAAAGGGTGCTGAGTAGTTACAAACATTTACACTTTTCCAAGTCAATAATAGAAAAATAACAACATTTACTTAGTGTGCCTGTGTGCCCTAAGCGCCCAAACGGTAAATAATGGATGCAGTAAAACGTACAAAAGAAGTATTTCAACAGGAAATCTGTGAGCTTCAGAAACTTTCCGATAAAATCGGTGAAGAAATTAATGAAGCGGTTGAAATGATTTACGCCTGTAAAGGAAAATTAGTCATCATGGGTATTGGCAAAACCGGTATTATTGGGCATAAAATCGCTTCGTCGCTAGCTTCCACCGGAACGCCAACTATTTTTATCAATGCCGCCGAAGCCATGCATGGCGATTTGGGCATGATCAGCAAAGAGGATATTGCTTTACTTATCTCGAACAGCGGCAGCTCGTCCGAGATTTTAAATGTGGTTGCGCCGCTTCGGAAAATAGGTTGCCGCTTGATTGCCATGACCGGAAATATCAACTCGGCGTTGGCAAAAGAAGTGGAATTAGTGATCAATGTTGGCGTTGAAAAAGAAGCATGTCCGCTGGATTTGTCTCCAACTACTTCTACAACTGCCACTTTGGTAATGGGCGATGCATTAAGCATTTGCCTGATGGAACGCCGGAATTTCAAAGCTGAGAATTACGCTCTTTATCATCCGGGAGGTGCGTTGGGTCGCCAGTTGTTGAGCCGTGTAAAAGATGAAATGACAACCGACATTCCGAAGGTTTATGAAAACACATTATTTAAAGATGTAATTTTTGAAGTCAGCAATAAACGACTGGGAATGACATTGGTATACAACTCCGAAAATAAAGCCGTCGGCATTATAACCGATGGAGATATTCGTCGCGCTATTCAGAAATTTGATGACATCAAACAACTGAAAGCATCCGATTTTATGACTTTGGGATTCAAACGCATTGCCAAAGACGAAATGCTGAGCGAAGCTCTGGAAACGATGGATGAAAACAACATCACTACTTTGGCTGTTATGGAAAATGAAACGGTTGTTGGCGTTCTTTCAATTCATCATATTATTGATTTCAGATAGAATAATAGTATTGTTTTGTTCAATATTTTTGAATACTAAGGATGCGAAAATTGAAAATTAATTGAAATTCAAGAAAATTTATATTGAAATAACGAATAGCTGCAATTTCGATTGCAGCTTTTGTTTTAAAACGGCACGAAGCACCCGGTTTATGTCGCCGGATGAGTTTCGCGTTATTGTAGCCAAAATTCGTCCTTTTACCGATTATGTGTATTTGCATGTACTTGGAGAGCCGCTTTTACATCCCTTTTTTGAAGAAATATTGAGTATTGCGGGAGATGTGAATCTAAACGTAAATATAACCACCAATGGCGGTTTAATCGCTCGAAAAAAAGAAATTGTGTTGCGTCAGGCGGTTCGTCAGGTTAATATTTCGCTACACGATGCTGAAGAGAATATTCCGTCAGGGAAATGGGGCGACTATCTGGATTCAATTTTCGATTATGCACTCGTAGCAGCCGATAAAACTTATATAAATCTGCGTTTATGGAATTGGGGCGTGGAAACAAGTTCCGAATTTAATCGTTTTTGTTTGGAAAAAATTGCCCAAAAATTTGATAAAAATCTTGGAGAGTTGTATTTGAAGGGAAAAGATACGGGCGCTAAACTCGCCGATCATATTTTCCTGCAACATGCGCCTCGTTTCGAATGGCCCGACGGTGAAAAGGAACGCTCCGAAAAGACCAAAACATGTTATGCGCTTCGCGATCAGATTGCTGTTTTGGCTGATGGCACGGTGGTTCCATGTTGTTTGGATGCAGATGGAGCAATGGCGTTAGGAAATATTTTTGAGCACGATCTGGGTCTAATTCTTAATTCGGAACGTGCTCAAAAAATACGGAATGGATTTATAAATAACCAAATAACGGAATCCTTCTGCCGGACTTGTGGTTTTTTTGTCAATTAATCCACTTTAATATTCAGGTTGAAGAATCATTGATTTTAGAAATCGCCGCAATAAAGAAAAAATGATGCACACAGGGTTAAATATCCTTTGCTGCCGGTTTATCGAGATAAAAATCAACATTCCCTTTGTTATCGTGAATGTAGGCTGCCGGATAATTCAAGGCTGAAGGTTCATTTTTAATAATTTGTTTCAGCACAGGGGCTTTATTCTCGCCGGTAATCAAAAAAACTGTTTGTTCGGCATTGCAAATAGTTTTGCCGGTAAGTGTGATGCGTTTTTGACCGCTCACCGGATGTACGCCCACTCCAACCGAAATATCTGCAGACATTAAAGTCATATCATTGGGGAAAATGGATGCCGTATGTCCATCATCGCCCATGCCGAGCAGAATGATGTCGAAAACGGGGAAACCATTTCTTACCGGAAGTTCTTTCCACAATAGTTTACTATATCTTTCTGCTTCATCTTCCGGAAAATCCTCTCCTTTCATTCTAAATATATTTTGGGCAGGTATAACCGATTTGCGTAATAATGCATCGTAAGTCATCCCGAAATTGCTTTCGATATGAGAGGGTTCAACGCAACGTTCATCTACCCAGAAAAGACGAACCGATTTCCACGGAATCGATTTTTCATACTCTTCTGCAAGTAGTGTGAATAAGAATTTGGGCGTACTACCACCGGAAATCGCGATATTCAACTTTTCCGATTCGGATTCTTTCAAAACCGCTTTGTCTTTAATTAATTCAGCAACAGCACGTGACGCACTTTCCGCATTTTCGTAAATGTGAAGTTTGTGATTCATAAAATTTTTATTGTTAGTTTTATCATATAACGGAATTAGGATAGATATGCAGTAAGTAATTGCGGGTTACTTTCCTGTCCGCCGCGACACCGAAGTTTATGCGGGGCAGAATGCTGGATTTACCACTGAAACCCTTATTGCATATAGCCTTTGTTACCTGTTCGTGCTTTTTTATTGTCACTATTTGTTTCCTATTTAACTACAAAAATCACATCGGTCAAAGCAGTAAAGGTCTGTGGTTTACCTTTAAAATTAAATGTAACCTTTAAGTCTTCAGTCTTTTTAATTGAAAATTTATCCAAGTAAGAAATGATTGTCGGCTTTAAAAGGTCGAGATTTCTTTTCAACTTCCATGAGCCATTAAAATCCTCTGTATCAACAAGCACAAGAAATAAACGATTTTCAGAACCAAATCTCATTTCACCTTGATTTTCATAAAGCCAAGTAGCAAGTATTTTAGGATTTGCTTGAACTTCACTTAGAATTTCAAGTTTTTCATTTTTCAAAGTAGTTAAAATACCTTTACAGAAATCATCGTT
>DIFH01000048.1:3527-11910 GCA_002427615.1 Paludibacter sp. UBA5753 | reverse complement strand
CAGAATTGAAGAATAATTCAGATATAACAAAATCATTTGGTACAGGAAGCGGATTTGCATTTAAAAAATGTACCGCTAAAAAAAGTAGACTTAATATTAGATTTCTTTTCATAATAGTATGATTTTTATTTTTTTATTATTGTACATAACGTTCCGCAGCTACACGAAGGTGGCGATTTAGAAGTACACCCCCTGCTGCCTGTGCCCTTTGTTGCCGCACGAATCCTTTCGTGTGGTTAAATAAGATCGTTTTTATGCATCATTCCCACACGATGCAATCGTGCGGCAGCGTGTGGAATCCGCTACTATCAATATTTTAAATAGTGTTTTCTTATCAAACCCTATCTACAATTTTACAGCCGATAGCTGAATATCAAAGTGCCGATTCGAATTGCTGCAGGAACCGCACATCGTTTTCGGAGAACATGCGCAGGTCTTTTACCTGATATTTCAGGTTGGTAATGCGTTCCACTCCCATACCGAATGCGTAACCCGAATAAACTTTGGAGTCGATTCCGCAGTTTTCCAACACATTCGGATCCACCATACCGCAGCCCAGAATTTCGACCCAACCGGTATGTTTGCAGAACGGACATCCTTTGCCGCCGCATATATTGCACGAAATATCCATTTCGGCGCTTGGTTCGGTGAACGGGAAATACGATGGACGTAAACGGATTTGAGTGTCTTCACCAAACATTTCCTTGGCAAAATACATCAAGGCTTGTTTCAGGTCGGCAAACGATACGTTTTTATCGATATAAAGTCCTTCCACCTGATGGAAAAAACAATGGGCGCGGTACGAGATAGCTTCGTTTCGGTAAACACGACCGGGGAATACCATGCGGATAGGCGGTTTTTGAGTAGTCATAACGCGCGTTTGCACCGAGGAAGTGTGGGTTCGCAAAATAATATCAGGGTTTTGTTCGATAAAAAAAGTATCCTGCATATCACGGGCAGGATGCTCGGGCGCGAAGTTCAAGGCGCCAAACACGTGCCAGTCATCTTCAATTTCAGGACCTTCGGCAATGGTGAAACCGATACGGGCAAAGATTTCGATGATTGCGTTTTTGGTTAACGAAAGCGGATGACGCGTTCCAAGTTTCAACGGATCGGCAGTGCGTGTCAGGTCGGTTTTTTCTTCAGGCGAAGCAGCATTGGCAAAGGCGTCTTTCAGTTCGTTTATTTTATCCTGAGCCGCGTTTTTCAACTCGTTAAGCATTTGACCGACTTCGCGTTTATCCTCGTTGGCTACATTGCGAAAATCGTTGAAAAGCTCCGATATCTGACCTTTTTTACTTAAATACTTAATACGTAATGCCTCCAACTCGTCCGCATTGGCAGCCGCCATACGGGATATTTCTTCCTTTAGTTCGTTTATCCGACTTTTCATTTTTTATCTTGGATATTATTGTTGCAACCAAGCTATCTGACAGATGTTTATATCTTCATTTATAAGCTATTGCAATTTTATATGAAAGTGCAAAAGTAATCAATTTTCCTCAAAAATCAGCGCCTCGAAAAAAAATATAGTTACAAAACCATTTTTATCTGAATTTTAGCTTATATTTGTCAATCGCAAAATTGAAAAGGCTTATGTACATACAAAATATCCTGCAATTTTTAAAAGAACTTAAAGAAAATAACAACAGGGAATGGTTTGCTGCAAACAAAGATTGGTACGACCTTGTTAGAACAGAGTTTGAAGAAATAAGCAAGGCGCTGATTCTTGAGATTTCGAAGTTCGATGATGACATCAAAAATGTAGAGGTTAAAGACTGCGTTTTCCGCATTTATCGCGATATAAGGTTTTCGCCTGATAAAACGCCGTACAAAACACATTTTGGACTTTTTGTGGCTTCGGCGGGAGGTCGTAAAAGCCAACGGGGCGGTTATTATATTCAACTTGATCCGGAGGGAAGTTTTCTCGGGGCAGGCGTGTGGTGTCCACCGCCGGCTTTACTTAAAGCCTTGCGTCAAAGCGTTTATGATAATATTGACGAACTGAACGAAATCAGGAAGAGCGCCGATTTTAAACGGTATTTCAATTCGTTTTACGATGAAGATAAACTGAAAACTGTTCCCGCAGGTTTTCCGAAAGATTTTCCCGATGCTGAATTGCTGAAACTGAAACATTATATGGTAGAGTATAAGTTGAATGAAAATATTTTGAATTCGACCGATTTTGTGCAGAAAACGGCTGAAATTTTAAAATGTGCTCATCCCCTGAATAAATTTCTCAATTACACGGTCGACGAGGTGATCTGATAAAACTTTTTCTTTAAACGAAACAAACAAACAAATTAGCTTATGATACTTGACACAGTAAAGAACGGAGAGAAATACGCTTCGGTACATCCATTATTTAAGAAGGCTTTTAACTATTTACAAAGTGTTGATCTGGCGGCGTTGCCTGTAAGTCAAATTGAACTGCAAGGTTCCGATTTGGTGGTGAATGTAGTGGATATAACAGGAAAAAAGCCTGAAGATGCCCGCATGGAAACGCATAATAACTTTATTGACATTCAGGTTCCCGTTGGAGCCGCTGAAACTATGGGCTGGATTGCCGGCGAAAAACTGGTGCATGTTACCCATCCTTACAATGCCGACAAAGACATTACTTTTTTTGCTGATAAAGCCACTAACTTTATTCAGGTTCAACCTTACGAATTTGCAATTTTCTTTCCCGAAGATGGACATCAACCGGGAATTGCCGAAGGAACATACAGAAAAATAATAGTGAAGGTGAGAGTGTAAACCTTTGTTTTTTTGTCATCAATAAAACTAAATAGATCCTGATAAACCAGGAAAAATTATAGAGACCGGGAAATTTCGAGTAATAAATTTGTAGAAAACTTGAGTATATGAATATCCTGCCTATTGTTAAATCCGATCCTTATCTTGCGCCTTATGCCGATGCAATTTACGGACGGTACGAATATTTTAAAGAAGTTGAAAAAAAATTAAAGGGTGAAAACCAAACTTTGTCCGATTTTGCTACCGGATATTTATATTTTGGTTTGCATCGACTCACCGATGGTTGGGTTTTCAGGGAATGGGCTCCGAATGCTACGGCTATTTTTCTCATTGGCGATTTTAATAACTGGCAACGACACCCTGATTATCAACTGAAGAAAATGCAAAACGGGATTTGGGAAATCCGGCTTCCCGATTATGCCATGGCTCATTCGCAGTTGTATAAATTGTTGATAGAATGGGACGGAGGCGGTGGCGAACGTATTCCTGCCTGGACGCGCAGGGTAGTACAAGACGAGCAAACCAAAATATTCAGCGCGCAGGTTTGGAATCCCATTCAGCAGTATAATTTTAAAATTAAAAAATTCAAACCACAGACAGAGCCGCTTCTGATTTACGAATGTCATATCGGCATGTCGGGCAAAGAAGAAAAAGTTTCGACCTACGAAGAATTTCGTACTTCGGTTTTGCCAAGAATAGCCCATGCAGGGTATAATTGCATTCAAATCATGGCCATACAGGAACATCCGTATTACGGTTCGTTCGGTTATCATGTTTCCAGTTTCTTTGCTGCCTCTTCGCGTTTCGGAACTCCCGAGGAGTTGAAACATTTGATTGATGATGCACATGGGATGGGAATTGCTGTTATTATGGATATAGTTCATTCGCATGCAGTACGTAACGAAGTGGAAGGATTGGGACGTTTTGATGGGACGCCTTATCAATATTTTCATGGTGGCTCTCGTCGTGAACATCCGGCATGGGATTCGCTTTGTTTCGATTATGCAAAGCCGGCTGTGCTTCATTTTTTACTTTCAAACTGTAAATTCTGGCTCGAAGAATATAAGTTCGATGGTTTCCGTTTCGATGGCGTTACCTCCATGTTGTACCGGAGTCATGGTTTAGGGGAGGATTTTACCAGTTACCAGTCGTATTACAATATGAACCAGGATGGGGATGCAATATGTTATCTCACTTTGGCCAATAAACTGATACATGAGGTTAATCCTAACGCCATAACGATTGCCGAAGAAGTAAGCGGAATGCCTGGATTAGCATCGACGATTGATGATGGCGGTATCGGGTTCGATTATCGCATGGCAATGGGAATTCCCGATTTTTGGATTAAAATGATTAAGGAAGTAAGGGATGAAGACTGGAAAGTCGGCAGTATTCTTTGGGAATTGACGAACAGACGCGCCGATGAAAAAACGATTAGTTATGCCGAAAGTCACGATCAGGCTTTGGTGGGCGACAAAACCATTATTTTCCGTTTGATTGATGCCGAAATGTACTGGCACATGCAACGCGGGGATAATACTTTTATGGTCGACAGGGGAATAGCTTTGCATAAAATGATCCGGCTTATTACGGCAACCACCATAAATGGCGGTTACCTGAACTTTATGGGCAATGAATTCGGACATCCCGAATGGATTGATTTTCCGCGTGAAGGCAATGGCTGGTCATACAAATATGCCCGCAGGCAATGGGACTTGGTGGATAATAGCAACTTGCTGTATCATGCCTTGGGTGAATTCGACCGGTCTATGATCGGGCTGATTAATTCTGTTCCACAATTCAACCAACTATCCATTGATAAATTATGGGATAATGAGGGAGATAAAGTTTTGGCATACCAACGTGGCGATTTGATTTTCATTTTCAATTTCAATGGCGTTAAATCGTTCAACGATTATGGCATTCTTGCCGACAAAGGTTCGTATAAAATTGTTTTAAACACCGATAAATCATTATATGGCGGCTTCGATTTGATTGATGAAAGCGTTGAACACATCACCTTGCCTGAACCGAAAGATCCTTCAGGTAAAGAATGGTTGATGCTGTACATTCCCGCACGAACTGCTTTTGTGCTTAGAAAACAATAGGAGATATGGCATAAGAAACATAACAGCCGCCTTGCAGGTTTGCAGGGCGGCTGTTATGTTCAATAAAATTTACATCATTTCGGTTGCCAAAAGCAATTTTTTGGCGATTCGATAGCGCCTTCAGTTTTCAGTTGTTTCATGGCTTTGTCCACTTCTTTGCGGTCAAGACTGGTGAGTTCAACTATTTTCCCTGCATTTAAAGGAACGCCTGCCTTTTTCATGGCTTCCAATACTTGTTCTTTTGTTTCCATACATACGAATTTTACGAATTAATACGAATTACACTAATTTTTAATAAATTGTTTTTCTTCTTATAAACTCTCAAAGATTGTAACTACTCGGCACCCTTTATTCTTATAACCTTTTGATTTTCAGTTCGACAAAGTCGAACTGAAAATCATTTAGGAGGGGGATTGTTTCATTATCCCCCAGTTGCGATTCGCTTACTGGGGGTTATGCATACCTGCCTGCGGCAGGCAGGTTTAGCCCCTTCGGGGCAAAGAATTTAAATTCATAATAATCAACTAAATGGCTGATTATTATCAAATTTATTAGGGCGCTAAATAGTTACCAAAGATAGTACGGCATTTTGAGAGTTATTAGTTTATTCTATATTTTTCCTCACTTTTTTCAAAAACGCCTCCATCCGTTCCGAATCTTTTTCGTCGATAATTTCCATCAACGTTTTTAATTCCGCACGTATTTTTTCTACCTGATTGTGTGTATGAGGATTGAAAAGAATTTCAGTAAGTAAATAGTCATCTTCACTTAAAAGACCTTTGGCAATATCCATGTGGCGTTTGAAAGTAGTTCCAGGAGCTTCCTGCGGTATCATGACCGAAGCGAAAACAAGTGTTGATGCAAACGGAATGGATAAAGAATAAGCTATCGTTTCGTCGTGCTCATCAAAACTGTATTCAAAAATCCTTAAGTGCAATGAACCGTACAAATCTTTAAAAAATGCTTTGCCCATGTGGTCGGACTCGGAAATGATAATGGCGCTTTGGGCGCTCAGGTTATCGAGCGTGGCAAAAGTGGGACCGAACATGGGGTGACTGGAAACATAGCGCATGCCGGTACTTTTGTAGTATTCCTGCAATCCTGTTTTGACCGAAGCTATATCGGAAATAAGGCAGCTTTTCGGTAAATAAGGCAATAATTTCTGAAAGGCATCAATGGTATATTTCAGTGTTACACAGTTGATGACTAACTCCGGTTCAAAGGCGCGGATTTCTTGGTATTCTGTCATTCGCAGGGTATTGAATACGAACCGTAACCTTTTAGGATCGGTATCAAACAAAGCCACTTCGTGTTGAATGCACAACACATCGGTGAGAAATGTGCCCATTTTTCCGGCGCCAAGAATTAATATCTTCATATAAAATTTCAGCCCCCTAAATCCCCTCTCGCCTCTCAAGTCGAGACACAGCAAGGGGGACTTATGAAGAGCAATTTATTAAACGTTATATTGTCACTCAATTATTGTTTGCAAAGGTAGAAAAAATTGCGCAATCAAGCGTAATAATTGATGGTGATAATCTTTCTTATTCCCTTTCCTTGGGAGAGGTTGGGAAGAGACTGGATTTAGGAGGCTTTTTTTATCCCGTAATTTTTATCAATCTTCATAAACGGAATAATCGCCAACGTTGGTATCGCGCAAATCATGACCCAGATAAAGAAGTGATTGTAACCCAATAAATCCTGTAACCAGCCGGCTATCATGCCCGGAAGCATCATGCCCAAGGCCATAAATCCGGTACAAATGGCATAATGCGCCGTTTTATGTTCGCCATCGGCAAAATAAATCATATACAGCATGTAAGCAGTAAAACCAAATCCGTAACCGAATTGCTCAATCGCCACGGCGATATTGATAAGAATCAGGCTTTCGGGTGTGAACCACGACAAATACAAATAAGCCAAATGAGGTAAAGTGATGCACAACGCCATAGGCCATATCCAATATTTCAAACCCTTGCGCGAAGCGGCAATTCCACCTACAATTCCGCCTAAAGTAAGCGAAACAACGCCCACGGTTCCGTAAACCAAACCAACCTGTCCGGTAGTCAGCCCCAGCCCGCCTACTTCACGCGCATCGAGCAGGAAAGGCGAGGACATTTTCACCAGCATGGCTTCGCCAAGGCGGTAAAGAAGCATAAAAGTGATGGCAAGCACTATGCCCGGTTTCTGGAAAAACGATTTGAAAGTAAGTCCGAACTCACGAAAGATGTCTGCTGCCGAGTGCGTTACGGTTGCATGATCAGAGTCGGGACGAGGCAATACAAAACGGTGATAAACGAAGAACAATATGAATAATCCGGCCAGGATAAAGAAGGTAATACTCCATGCCAATTTAATATTCCCTGAAATTCCCTTGAATTCACTTTTTACTTCATCTTTCAGTTTATAATCGAGCTGTACGACCAGATAAGCCGGTTTGTCCCAGTTTTCTTCGGTAAACACAATCCTTTCGCCTGACAACAACGAGATGCTTTTATCTCCTTTCCCGAAACTTGAGTTGAGAACGACCGTTTCGCCGTCTTTCGGTTTTTTAGTCAGGCGTATGGCTACAAGACCGGTATTCCCTACTTTGCCATCGCTGCCCGAAACAGCTTTTCTTTTCTCGCCGAAATTTGTTTTGATAAAGTTTCCGAGCGGAGCCGAGACTTTTTCGCTCCACCACGAAGCATTGTCTTCTTTCCTCTGAGCATCTGTTTTTTCTGCCTCAATAAATCCGTTTTGCTGGTTTTGCTCAGTGGCAAAAGCCTTGATGCTGTTTAATGAATCGGATGAGATGTTATTGGTGTTTAAAACCAGATTCGAGGGAAAAGCCACGAAAGTCATTTCGTCGGTTTGCGGAACTGTGAAAGCCTGCGGTTGCAACACAATTTCAGTCTGGGCTGTTTTCGACGACTGGGCGGTAAATTGCAGAGGTTCCAGTCCGGTAAAATTTTCGAGGCCGCCGGCAATAATAATCAAAACGCCTTGCCCTGTGATCATAGCCAACCGGTAGAAAGTACTTCGGATACCTACAAAAAACGATTGCTGACTGCTGTCCAATGCCAGCATGTAGAAACCATCCGCGGCAATATCGTGGGTAGCCGAACTGAAGGCAATCAGCCAAAGCACCGCCAGCGTAGCCTGAAAGAAAAACGGCATGGGAATGAGGAAAGCTACACCTGCCAACCCTGCTCCAATCAACAATTGCATGCTGACGATCCACCAGCGTTTGGTCTTGATAATATCCACAAAAGGACTCCAAAAGGGTTTGATGACCCAGGGCAAATACAACCAACTGGTGTATAAGGCAATGTCCGTATTTGAAATGCCGAGGCGTTTGTACATGATGACTGCCACCGTCATAGCTACTACATAAGGTAATCCTTCGGCGAAATAGAGGGTCGGTATCCATGCCCAGGGCGAAGTTTTCTTTTCGTGATTGTTTTCCATGTTTTATTTTAAAAAGTTCTTATTATAATATTTATTCTCCGTAAAACTTTTTCTCTTTCATCTTTTCC
>DIFH01000048.1:0-3385 GCA_002427615.1 Paludibacter sp. UBA5753 | reverse complement strand
ACTAAATGGCTGATTATTATCAAATTTTTTAGGGCGCTGAGTAGTTACCTTTATTCAAATTAAAATTATATACGACTAAAATTAAACTATATAGACTCTTATTCGGGATGCCGGAGTTCCGACTCCGGCAACTTCAACGGAATCGGAATTACACCCTTCGGTCGTGAACGTTGGTTCCGTCATCCCATAAAATTTCGGCAATTAAACAGAACACGGTAGACTGCAAATAATTAATGTGTCAGCATTAATTAACTATGTGTACTTTCCAATTGAGTTCTTTCCCTTCCTGAACTGAAAAACAGTAAAACTATGTGAATTCTATAGGGTTTAAAAACATGTGTCTAAAAAATTAATCCCTATAAACTCTAATCTCTAATATATTTTCTTCAATTCCGCTCCCCTGAAATAATGCAATAAAATCTCCTTGTATTTGTATCCCTTTTCGCCCATCACGGCGGCGCCGATTTGGCAAAGTCCAACGCCATGTCCCCAGCCTGCTCCGGTGAGTATAAAACCTTGCGGAATTCCGTCTATTAAACCTGATTTGTCAACTACAAAAGCCGAACTGTAGAGGTGCGAATTAGATAACCATTTGCGGATTTCAAGCTCTTTGCCAACTATGATGGTTTCTTTTGTTCCTACAATTTTCAGTTCAATGATTCGTCCCGATTCCCCTCGTTTTACAGGAATTAAGTCAATAATTTGTCCAAAGTCGATGCCCGAACGGCGGGCGACAAGTTCCGAAAGTTCCCCTTGTGCGTATTCCACCTTCCAACGGTAAAAATCGGTTGTTTCCTGATCGTAGTTATTCAGAACCTGTGATAGAATTTTCTTGTCCGAAGTGTTACAAAACGCTTCCGGCGATTGGCGAATCCATTTTTCGGCATTCGCTTCCACGGTCAAATCCAATTCAAAACCTTTGGGATAGGTTGGATTGTCTATCACTTTTGTCAGGTACGGATGATGTTCGGGCGCCCAGCAGTTCTCAAAGGTTTCGGAGGCGCCGCCGCAGGATTTGGAGAAACGCGCATCGCAGATTTCTTCCTTAAACATCAGTACTTCGCCGCGGGTTGCTTCGATAGACTTCCGGACGGCTTTGGTCGAAGCCCGTGTGATTCCCTGGTAACGCTGGCAATGGTCGTCGGCGCAGACATCGAAATGGGCGTGGGCATCGCGTTCGTACCATTTGATAAAAGCCTCCCCAACTTCTCCAGGGGAAGGGCTTTTAGCGTTAAGGTCGACTGTATCTTTGTCTGTTGCAAACTTACTGTTTTCAAGTCCCCATTCGGGAAATTGAGGGGGATGTTGGTTTAGGGGGCTGTTGCTCAGCAACCAACTCCTCGAAATCACGGCATGGGCTTTCAGCAATTCGTCGGAAGCAGTGGCGCTCATCTCGCTGGAAATAACGCTGGTGAGATAATCTTCCACTTTTATCCGGTTGATAGCCGTGATGTATTTGTCTTCAACAATGATTTTCAATGCGCCTTTGAAACGTTGGTCTTCTTTGCGTTCCCAATGGAAATCGATGCCAATGATTACATTAATCAGATCGAACGAAGTGTCTTCACCAATGGGTTCGAGGATCAATTCATCATGACTTTTACCATCGAACAACACTTTGCCGTCGACATATTTTGCTTTCTGCTTGCCTTTGTAGTCCTTACCGCTCAACGCAATAAATGTTCCGTTCAGTACAAATTCAATCTCTTCGGCCGATAAGATGCCTACATGTATAACAGGTTCCGTGTAATTCATATCAATTAGTTTAATGGCATTCCCATCCAGGTGTATTTGTAAAATAATGATTTCCTGAACAGCTTTCCTGTTGATAAATATTTAGCAAGAAAGACCTTCTGTTCATTCAGTTGCTTATACGCATCATCAATCGATAGTTTCAACTGATTGACCGACATCTTAACGCTCGCATCGGCAGTATTGATACCGGCAATTGCACTCTTTGACTTTTCTAATGAGTTTTCTGCATTTTCGAGCATGAGTTTAATCAGGGGATCGGGTTTTGCCGGCGTAAACTGTTTATTCCGGTAATCTGTAAATTCGTTCAACGCCCTGATACCTTCGTTGTAATCACTTACTGCTTTGTTGAAAATTTCCGAGTACTGTTTGTTGATTAAATATTCAATCTCACGTTTGTTGTACTGGTATCTGTCAAATAAGATGGAATTCGATACGCCGTTTTTTTCAAGACGTCGGGTTGCAGCGGTCAATTGTTCCGTTTTGCTTTGATTTTCGTAGTTTGCAATCGAATCGTTGAAATTGAAAAACAGTTTCTTTGTGTTTTCAGTTGTTTTATCCTGATTAAATTCTTCGTTGCTTACCGTAAAATTCAAAAGTTGCCAGATAGGATCGAATGGCATGTGTGACTTGATCATCTCCTCCGGTTTTATTTTGAAATAAACATTGTTTAACTGCCTTGTGAATTTTGAATTTGACACATAACCTGCTCCCCATGTCGGGTCGAACAAATGCCAGTTTGAATCGACTTTTGCTACCACCCATGCATGCGGAACGTAATCCACTTTGCCGTTTTGTTTGGTGTATCCGTCCACAACATACGATTTTATGCCAGTTTTGTTGGCAATGTCGCTGAATAAAACGGCGTACCCCATACAAACTCCTTTGCGCGTTTTCAGCGTTTTGTCAATAATTTCCTGCTCGTTTTCGTAGAAATTTACCGCAAACATATTTTTCACATCGTACTGTATGTTCTTAGCCACCCAGCAATAAACGGCTCTCACCTTGTCGTTCTGGCTACTGAAATTCGAGTTGATAAACCGCGCAATACTCTGTGTGGACTGTGTTAATGAATCGGGTATCTGACCTATTTTATTGTCAACAGCGCTGTAATCGGCTGTTTTTTGCGCCGTCGTCCCGAGACTAACAACGAATAAAGCTATGAATAAAAACATCTTTTTCATAAATATTCCCCGATTATTTTCCTACGATATTTTTATAAATCGAGAGTTCGAATTTCAGTTTTTCAATTTCTTTTTGCAGCTCGTCGATCTGTTGTCTTTGTTCGGTTTCGCGATTGGTTATGTAATCGACCGGAAGTTTTTCACCCAGTTCGGCCAGAAAATTATGATTCAATGCCAGGCTGGCATTCCATAAAATACTTAGTTGTAACGACGGGCTCTTAGCATACTGATATACCGTAGTACTGGAAACATTCATTTTTCGGGCCAACTCGGTACGATTTACACCGTATTTAGCTATGTAATCATACAGTAATTTCCCGTTATGAGGATACGAATTTGCAACAACCCGTTCGCTATTTTTTGTCGTTTCGTCCATATTTTTATTGTTTTTAGTTGTAACTACTCGGCACCCTTTATTTTTATCATCTTTTGATTTTCAGTTCGACTTT
>DIFH01000047.1:6588-45079 GCA_002427615.1 Paludibacter sp. UBA5753 | reverse complement strand
ATAGGTGTTTTCTTTCTGACACTAATTAGTGTTTGCAAGAAAACTCGGCGTTTTCTTGCAAACACTAATTAAATTGAAGGTAAGGGTCAATTTTATGTAGTTGATCGGGAGTGATTTCGTCGAGTACTTTCAAGTCGTTTATACTTTTCAACTTTCCTTTGTTTCGTCGAAGTTCGTAAATGGCTTTGGACTGATAAAAATTGAGATAGGGATGCGCGTTAAGTTTTTCGACCGAAGCAGTATTTACATTTATTTTTTGTACCAAAGCAATATTTACGGTACAATACGGGCTGATTTTCTGAAAATTCACATCGGTCATGCCATATATCTCGCGCAATTGCTCTACCGAAACAAATCCTCCGGTTTGTTGCCTGAAGCGCACGATTCCTTTGGCATATCCCCGTCCAATGCCGTAAACCTGCATCAGCAGTGTCGTGTCGGCCGAGTTCAACTCTACGCTTATAGCTGTCGGCTTTTTTGTTTTCTGAAAAGCCTTAACCGTATCAATACGGGCTGTTGCAATTTCTCCGATCGAAATATAGGGTTCGAGTTCCTTGTATTTCTCGGGTGTAAGTCCGTAAACCTTCCCGAAACTTTCTTTCGTGCGAAAGGAACCGCCTTTACTTCGGAATTTTAAAATATTCGAAGCGATATAAGACCGTAAGCCCAGTCGAACAAAAGTTAAAGAATCGGCTTTGTTGGGATCAAACGGGAAAAGCGAATAAGTTTCCGGCTTGCTTTTTTCGAAACGGTTATTCTGAAACTCTCGCTTATACTTTTCTTTCCAGGCAAGTTGGCGCAAGCTATCACGCGAAACCAACTCACGTTGAAATTCACTGGCTTCGTTTAAAAACGCAGAACCATCAGGTTCTTTATCGGTATAAAAATAAGGAAGTAAAACGCTCAGAACAACTGTAATCAGAATCAGAGCAATCAGAATCAGAATACCTGTACGTTGTCCTTTGGAAAAATAAAAAAAATCTTTCCACATAACTAACCGTATTAAACAGACAGAAGCGAAAAAACACTAAACTTCGTAATCGACTGCAGCACGCGATGTTTTCACTTTCCCGATATAAGCAGCCACTTTTTTGTGCTCGGGATGAACCTGATAGCTATTCAAATCATCCAAATTCTTAAATTCAGTATACAAAGCAAGGTCAAAATTGCCTGCCGGTGCATCGGGATGATTGATTCCGACCTCGATACTGATAATTTCAGGAATCAGGTTTTTGAGATTTTCAAGTTCCGATTTGATAAATGCCGCATTATCAACTTTCGTTTTTCCTTCGGCATTATCAGCCAATCCAAAAAATACAATATGTTTGATCATTTTTAAAAACTTACTTGTCCAACTTACTTAATTTTGTTCTGACAGGTTTTTTTCATTAGAATTTATTCAAATTAAAATAATATATGCCTAAAATTAAACCACAAAGGCTCAGGATGCTGGAGTTCCGACTCCAGCAAATTCTCGAAGGAATCGGAATTCCATAGAATTTTGGCAATTAAACAGAACCCGGTAAACTGCAAATAATTGTAACTACTCAGCACCCTTTATTTTTATAACCTTTTGATTTTCAGTTCGACAAAGTCGAACTGAAAATCAAAAGGAGGGCGATTGTTTCATTATCCCCCAGTTGCGCTTCGCTTACTGNNGGGGTTATTCATATTTAGCCCCGTCGGGGCAAAGAGTTTAAATGCATAATAATCAACTAAATGGCTGATTATTATCAAATTTATTAGGGTGCTGAGTAGTTACAAATAATTAATGCATCAGCATAAAATAACCCTGTGTGCTTGCCAATAGAGTTCTTTACGTTCCTGAACAGTAAAACAATAAAACGGTTAAACATGTATCTAAAAAATTAATCCATATAAACTCTATTGTAGTTTCACTATCTGTTTAAACCTGTCAGGTTTCTGAAATCCAAACAGGTTTGTTAACTTACTTACAAATAACCTTATAGCTTTTATTGTTGATTCTCAAAAAATAAATTCCTTGCCGGGTGGGAATAAAAAACCGACCCTGAACAAGATTTCCGCTCCAAACCACCTCGCCGGTAAGCGCAAAAAGTTTCACATTGCTTGTGGCTTTGGGCAGCATGATATAAATGCCCTCGGAGGTGCTGCTGAAAGTTATCCCATCAACAGCAACGGTTTGATTATTAGTTCCAGATGGGGTTTCGTTATCCGATTTATTCCAACTACTTTCAATTTTCACAACCGATGTGCGCGGATCGCCCGTGTTTTTATTGTCGGCATAATTATATGCTATAAAAACAAAACTTATCAGTAAAAGGATTATTCGTTTCATATTATTTTTAAATATCAGGGCTCGTTTCTCATGCGTTTCGGGTAATCAATCGTGTAATGCAAACCACGGCTTTCTTTCCGGCGAAGTGCGTGTTTGATAATCAGATAAGCTACGCTGATTACGTTACGCAATTCACATATTTCGCGCGAAACCACCGAACGTTCGAACAAATCTTCGGTTTCGCGATATAAAATTTCAAGCCGGTTCATGGCACGCTTCAAACGAAGATTGGAACGCACAATGCCCACATAGGCATTCATAATTTGTTCCACTTCCCGAAAACTTTGGGTTATCAACACCATTTCCTCAGGTAGTTTTGTCCCTTCATCATTCCATTCGGGGATAAACTCATTGTATTGAATTGTATCAATTTGTTTTACAGCATCTTTCATCGCAGCATCGGCATACACGATTGCTTCGAGTAAAGAATTTGAAGCTAAACGATTTGCGCCATGCAAACCGGTACACGAACATTCGCCGGCGGCATACAAATGATTTATCGATGTTTTTCCATTCAAATCAACAACTATGCCACCACAAAGATAATGCTGAATCGGCGAAACCGGAATCATATCTTTTGTGATATCGATGCCGAGTTCCAAACATTTTTTATAGATGTTCGGAAAGTGTTCTTTCGTTTCTTCGGCATTTTTATGAGTTACATCGAGATAAACGAATTCATCTCCACGAATTTTCATTTCGTTATCAATAGCGCGCGCCACGATGTCGCGGGGAGCCAACGCACCTCGTTCGTCATATTTCTGCATAAATTCACGTCCGTCTTTACAACGTAGAACCGCTCCGTAACCCCGAATAGCTTCTGATATCAGGTAGGTAGGACGGGCGCCAGGCTGATATAAACCCGTCGGGTGGAATTGTACAAATTCCATATCCTGAATCACACCTCTTGCCCTGTGTACCATGGCTATTCCATCTCCTGTTGAAACAGCGGGATTAGTGGTTGTGGCATAAACGCTGCCAATACCGCCTGTAGCCAACAAGGTTACTTTGGCCAGAAAAGTGTGAATATGATTGCTTTGCTGGTTCAACACATAAGCGCCGTAACATTCGATATTCGGCGTATGCTGGGTTACTATTTCGCCCAAATGATGTTGTGTGAGTATTTCAATGGCAAAAAAATTCTCATAAACTTCGATATTGGGATTTGCCCGTACCTGTCTGATCAGACTTTGCTGAATCTCGTAACCGGTGTTGTCTTTGTGATGCAAAATGCGGTGCTCTGAATGGCCTCCTTCGCGATGCAAATCGAATAAGCCATTTTCGTCCTTATCGAAATCGACTCCCCAACGCAACAACTCCTGAATTTGGGCAGGAGCTTCGCGGATTACTTTTTCGACCGCAGCCAGGTTGCAATGCCCATCGCCGGCAATAAGCGTATCTTCAATATGTTTTTCGAAATTATCGGGTTCGTATGTTACGGCGGCGATACCGCCTTGTGCAAACGATGTGTTCGATTCGTCAAGTGTGGTTTTACACAGCAATGCCACTTTGCCATAAGGCGCGGCTTTCAGGGCAAAACTTATACCCGCAATACCGCTCCCAATGACCAAAAAATCAAATTTGCGTGTCATTTTTTATATAAATTAGTTATTCTGTAAGTCTGTTAAATAAGCTAACTGGATTGATTGGGTAAATACTGTAACGGGAAAAATAATTTCAAAAAAACGATCCCCTTTTATCGCCTGCAACATCTCAATCCTTTTAAATTTCTTAAATTTCTTTTATGTAAACCCTCCTTTTTTTGTGGTTTACATATTCAAAACTTCCCCATTGCGACGACATACGGGTATTGGTTTCGAGTTCGGGATTCGATTCAGCAAATTTGTATCCGTTTTTGGCAAATTGAGGCATAAGATCTGCAAATAGGATGGAGTTAACGCCTTTATTTTGATAATTGGGATGTACTGCCATCAGATACAAATCGACCAAATCGTTTTTCTTTAAAGCCCGAAGCATGTAGTACCAACCCAATGGGAAAAGTCTTCCCTTCGCTTTCTGTAATGCTTTTGTGAAACTCGGCATGGCAATTCCGAGTGCGACCACATCGTCTTTTTCATCAACTACAACCGAAACCGTATCCAAACGGAAAAAGCTGAAATACAACTTAATGTAAAAATGGATTTGCTTGTCGTTCAATTTTGTATATCCGTACAAATCCTGATAACACAGGTTGAGTAAATCGAATATTTTTTGTGCGTAATTGTTTACAAGCTCTTTGCGCGATCTAAAACGTTTGGGAGTCAGGTTGAATTTTTTCTTTACAATTTCGGCTATGCGAAAATATTTTTCAGGAAAAACCTCCGGTATGGTTATCTGATATTCGTTCCAGTCGATGTCTTTTACATAGCCGTTTCGCTCAATATGCCCGGGGTAATACGAATAATTATAAATAGTGGCCAAAGTTCCGAGTTTGTCGTATCCTTCGATAAGGGTACCTTCGTGATCAAAATCGGTAAAGCCTAACGGACCTTGAATGGCAATCATTCCTTTTGACTTTGCCCATTTTTCAACTGCGTCAAATAAAGCCGTCGTTACTTCTGCGTCATCTATAAAATCGACCCAACCGAAGCGGGCATTTTTTTGATTCCATCTTTCGTTGGCTACAGGATTTATAATGGCGGCTATTCGCCCTACAATTTTATTCTCTTTGTATGCCAGAAAATAAGCTTTTTCACAAAAATCCAAAGCAGGATTGCTTCCTTTGGAAAGATTCAGTAAATCGTCCATTAGCAAAGGCGGAGCTGCAAACTCACAATTTTTATATAAATTGATTCCAAACCTTATAAATTTTTTCAACTCTTTTTTAGTTCCGATTTCGCGAATGATTACTGCCATAATGATATTTTTTGAGTATTTTCTATGGTAAAAAATTTTGTAAAATAACGGAAAATATTCCCTACAACCAACTAAAAAGCCTTTTTTTTGAATCCTAAAGACTTATTTTTTTGAATTACAACATCTTGTGATTTGTGCTTTTGGGTTTCTTTTTATACAAAAACAGAACAAAAAGTACAATAGAAATGACTATCCCGACACTATACGAAATCACAGGTGATAAGTGAAAACCTTCGGGGGCAATGAGAATATAGCTTATACTTACAGTTGTCATAAACAGAGCCGGAAGTAGCGAAATGCCGTAGAATTTCTTTTGTTTGGATAAATACACTGTTATTGCCCAAAGGGTGAAAACCGCCAACGTTTGGTTACACCAGGCAAAATATCGCCATAATACATCAAAATTTATTTGAAGAATTATAAAAGTCAGAATAAAAATCGGGATAGAAATTATCAGCCTTTTCTTTATTGGTTTTTGATCGAAATGCAGAAAATCGGCAGCTATCAATCGTGCCGAACGCAAAGCCGTATCGCCCGAAGTGATAGGGGCGGCAATAACACCAAGCAAAGCCAGGATTCCACCAAAATGTCCGAGCCAGGTTTTTGAAATTAAATCGACAACTGCCGCCGGTTTATTGGCTGTCGGTGCAAGTCCGGCTACAAAATCCTGCAGTCCCTGAATGGAACCGAAAAAGCTCGAAGCCGCCGCCGCCCAAATCAATGCCACAATGCCTTCGGCTACCATGCTGCCATAAAAAATGCGCCGTCCCAGTTTCTCGTTCTGAATACAGCGTGCCATTAAAGGCGATTGCGTGGCATGAAAACCCGAAATGGCTCCACAGGCAATAGACACAAACATGATGGGGAAAATGGGGAGTTTTTGAGGATGTAAATTTGCGAAACCTTCGGTAAATTCAGGTATCGGAGCACGATTTATAAAGATTGCAATTAAAATTCCCAAAGCCATAAAAAGCAGAGCAAAGCCGAAAACAGGATAAATTTTACCGATTAATTTGTCGATGGGCAAGAGCGTTGCCAAGATGTAATAGGCAAATACAATTACCGCCCACCACATTGAATTCACTGCGCCTGGAGTAAGGTTGGCCAGTAAGTCGGCAGGTCCGGAAACGAATACCGCTCCGACCAAAATCATTAACGCCAATGAAAACACGCGCATAAATTGCTTTATCCCCGACCCAAGTTCCTGTCCGACAAGTTCGGGCAAGCTGGCGCCATTATTGCGAATGGACATCATTGCCGAAAAATAATCGTGTACTCCACCTGCAAAAATAGTTCCGAGCACAATCCACAAAAACGATGCAGAACCGAACATAACGCCCATAATGGCGCCGAAAATGGGTCCTAAGCCGGCAATATTCAAAAACTGAATCAGGAAAATACGCCACCATGGTAACGGTACATAATCTACCCCATCGGGATTGGCAATGGCCGGCGTCGGCCTGTTTTTATCAACTCCAAAAATTCGTTCGGCTATTTTTCCGTAAACTGTGTAGCCCAATATCAGGACTATGATAGAAATAATAAAACTGTACATGATTTTTAAGTATTTGTAAATCCCCAACTTTCTTGCTTTCGGCAGGAAGGCTAAAGAGATATTATATTGAATTCAACATTCTAAATTCTAATATATTTTTTTCAGAAATTACTTCTTCAAAGTTCTCATTCGGAGGATCGAGAATTATCTTTTTTCCAATAGCGCCACATTTTCCACATGATGCGTGTGCGGAAACATGTCCACAGGCTGAACCGCAGTAACCTTATAAAATGCATCGAGCAAGCTTAAATCGCGGGCTTGTGTGGCAGGGTTGCAGCTCACATATACGATGCGTTCGGGAGCTGCAAAAAGCATGGCATCAATCACATCTTCGTGCATCCCCGCGCGTGGCGGATCGGTAATAATTACATCCGGCTTGCCGTGCTTTTCGATAAAGGCGGCATTCAGCATGTCTTTCATATCGCCGGCATAAAAAAGCGTATTGTCGATATTATTAAGTTTCGAATTCACCACGGCATCTTCGATGGCTTCGGGAACATATTCAATACCAACGACCTGACGTGCCTGATGGGCTACAAAGTTGGCAATCGTCCCGGTTCCCGTGTAAAGGTCGTACACCAGTTCGTTCCCTGTAAGTCCTGCAAAGTTTCGGACAATTTTATATAATTCGTAAGCCTGTTCGGAGTTTGTTTGATAAAAAGATTTCGGACCGATTTTAAATTTCAGTCCTTCCATCTCCTCATAAATACATTCAGCGCCTTTGAAAACCAACACAGCCTGATCGGTAATCGTGTCGTTGGCTTTGGAGTTGATAATATATAACAAGGAGGTTATTTGCGGAAATTTATAGGCAATATGTTGTAACAAAGCATCCTGCGCTTCTTTATCTTCGTAAAAGAAAACCATAATCACCATCAGTTCACCCGTAGAAGTTGTTCGGATCATCATGGTACGTAAAAAGCCTTCCTGTGAACGTAAGTCGAAGAAAGTCAGATTTTTTGCAAGCGCATAACGGCGAATCTCATTGCGGATTTCATTAGAAATATCATTTTGCAGCCAGCATTTATTGATATCGAGCACTTTGTCGAATTGACCCGGAATATGAAAACCTACGGCATTCATCGTATCAAATTCTTTTTCTTCGGCAATTTCTTCGAAAGTACGCCAGCGTTTGTTCGAGAAGGTGAACTCCAGTTTATTGCGGTAAAACTCGGTTCGTTTCGATCCGAGAATCGGGGTAACCTCAGGTAACTCTATTTTTCCGATACGTGTCAGATTATCGACCACCTGTTTTTGTTTGTAACGAATCTGTTCGCTGTATGGCAAAATCTGCCATTTGCAACCGCCACAAATGCCATAATGTTCGCAAACAGGCTCTGTACGCTTATCGGAATAAGTATGAAAATGCACGGGACGCGCTTCCATAAAATGACTTTTCTTGCGTGTTACCTGCAAGTCGACCACATCGCCCGGTACGACAAAAGGTACAAAAACCACCATGTCATTGACTTTAGCAATGGCTTTGCCTTCGGCGGCTATGTCGGTAATGGTTACATTAGTAAGAATCGGAAGCGGTTTTTTATTTTTTGCCATGCAAGGATTTCTTAAAAGAAATAATCGAATAATTTGGGATACAAAAATACTACTTTTTAGCAAACCATCGCATAGAATGGGACGGCAATTAAATCTTAATAGGCCCTATTATTTATTTTCTGTTATTTAGTGTTTGTAAGAAAACGCCAATCTCTGCGTTGCACTCGCAGCAAAAACTACTCATTTACCAGGGTAAACTCCGTGTTTTTGCTGTTTCGTGCGCCTTGACCTTGACGTTTTCTTATCAAACACCACGTTTTCTTTCTGACACTATTTATGTTTTTTTGGTGCTGAGTAGTTACATTTTTATATTTCAATGTTAACCTGCAAACAATCTCCCTATTTTCCCGTTTTAACTAAATACGGCATCAAAAAACAAACCCTGATGAATTTACTTTTTTCTGACATAAAATCCCTGCTCGACGATCGCGTACGACAATATAACAAGCCCGATTTTATCGAAACCGACCCGATACAAATTCCACATCGTTTCAACCGGAAAGAAGATATAGAAATTGCAGGATTTCTGGCGGCAACCATCGCCTGGGGACAACGAAAAAGTATTATTAACAATGCCAACCGGCTGATGGAGTTGATGGATAATTCGCCTTACGAGTTTTTAATGTATGATTATTCATCCGTTGATTTTGAATCATCTGAGGAATATTACCGCCTGAAAAATTTTGTCCACCGTACTTTCAATGGAAACGATTGTTTGTTTTTTCTTTCTTCATTGAAAAATATTTACCAAAACCACGGAGGTTTGGAACAGGTTTTCACCCAGGGTTATCAAGCCGGCGGAACAATTTTCGCTGCATTACAACATTTTAGGCAGGTATTTCTGGAAATTCCGCACGACAATCATGTGCGAAAACATTTATCGGATGTAACTGCCAATGCAAGTGCAAAACGACTGAACATGTACTTGCGCTGGATGGTACGAGCCGATGAAAATGATGTTGATTTCGGACTTTGGAAAAACATTCCCCTGTCGGCATTAATGCTGCCTCTCGATGTGCATACCGGTGATGTGGGACGTGCATTGGGAATTTTACAACGCAAGCAAAACGACTGGAAAGCCGTGGAGGAAATTACTTCAATTTTACGCAATTTTAATCCTGAAGATCCCATTCAATATGATTATGCTTTGTTTGGAATCGGCGCGTTCGAAGGAAAAATGTCCGGATTACCGATAATTTGATATACAAATGCAATGCTGGTTGAAAAATGCCTACTTTTGTAAATTCAACTAAAATATTGAAAAACAAATAATCCGGGAGGAAAAGAAACGTAAAGCTGTTTGATTATCAGATATAATTCATACTTTTGTTTTATTGATTTTAAATTCTGCATTCGTCATGAAATTTTTTACTACAGCTCAAATCCGCCAACTCGATCGATACACCATTGAGCACGAGCCAATAAGTTCTATTAATTTGATGGAGCGCGCCGCCGATGCACTTTATTGGAAATATCTGCAAGCATTTCCGTATCAAAAACCGGTTTACATCTTTGCCGGACCGGGGAACAACGGCGGCGACGCGCTGGCTTTAGCCCGTATGTTGCTGAATACAGGATTGAATGTTAAAGTTGCTTTGCTAAGCGCGGGGAATCTTTCGTCCGACTGCGAAACAAACCGGCAACGATTGGTTGATAAATATCCTGATTCACTGATGGAAATGAAAAACGAATTCGTTGCTCCTGAAATCCCGAAAGAAACAATGATTATCGATGGACTTTTCGGCTCGGGATTGACGCGTCCATTGACCGGAATTTTTGCCGAAGCTGTGCATTGGATAAACGAAAGCGGTTGCGAAGTATTGGCAATTGATATTCCGTCCGGTTTGCAAGGGGAAGATAATCCTGATTTATCAGTACCGGTTGTAAAAGCAAGGTATACTTTCAGCCTGCAATTTCCGAAGCTTTCCTTTTTCTTCGCCGAGAATGCTGAATTTGTCGGGAAATGGGAAGTTCTTGAGATAGGCATTCATCCGAAAGCCATTTCCGAAACCGGAAGTTATTATGCTGTTTTGGAAAGACCGGATATCCGGCAGATTATCAAAACGCGTCCTGCATTTTCGCACAAAGGTACTTTCGGGCATTTGTTGCTTTTGGCAGGGAGTAAGGACATGGCCGGTGCAGCTGTGCTTTCGGCCGGAGGGGCATTGCGAAGCGGCACAGGATTAGTTAGCGTACATAGTTCGGAATGTAATCGGGTGATTGTGCAAACAGCCATTCCTGAAGCCATTTTTCATTCGGATAAAAATCAAAATATGATTACGGAATTTCCGAATTTGGAAAAATACAGCGCATTAGCCATTGGTCCCGGAATCAACACAGGAGCTGAAACCGCAGAAATGTTAAGTCAATTATTCGCTCAGCTTAAAAGCCCTTGTATTCTGGATGCCGATGCGCTCAATATAATTGCGCAAAACAAAGATTTACTTGAGAAAATTCCAACGGGCAGTATTCTCACCCCACATCCGAAAGAATTTGAACGCCTCTTCGGACCCAACCACAACAGTTTTGAACGAATGCAAAAAGCAGGTGAAATGGCGGTGAAACATCAATTTACGATTATAGTAAAAGGCGCTCACACGCTGATTGCCCAGCCTGATGGACGGTTAATTTTTAATAGTACCGGAAATGCCGGTATGGCCACAGCCGGTTCAGGCGATGTACTGACCGGGATTTTAGGAAGTTTGCTGGCGCAAGGTTATTTGCCCAATGAAGCGGCAAAACTCGGCGTTTATTTACACGGACTTGCCGGAAATATAGCTTTACGAAATCAATCGGAAGAATCGATGATTGCCGGAGATATTGTTGAAAATATCGGGTTAGCTTTTAAATCGTTGAAAGATGAATGAAAAACTCCCTGCAAAACAAATTTTTGCAGGGAGTTTTCATTTGTCAGGCAATTACATAATCCGACCAATTACTTTCATTTTTGTAATCCTCAATCACAACAGCATTTTGAGCGAAATTAAATCCGGTCATAATCTGGGTGATTTCTTGTTGCAAAATAGATTTGGCATTTTCAATCAAATCTTTACGAAAACCGGTTTCGCCCAATCGCATCACTAAATCAAGTGAAGCAATGCGGCTCAATGTTTTACCAAACTCCACATATTTTCTTTGTGTCATTTGAGGATCAATTTCAAAATTCAACAAATCTTTCAAAAGTCCTGCAGCCCGGCTTGTGAGTTTATGCTCCTTTAAAAATGTAAAAACATGGTTTTCTTTGATGGCTTTCATTTGTTTCACAATGGCTTCGGTAATCTGGTTGTAGAGTATGTCATTAGCGCCTTCGAAAATCTGAAACGGGCGACTATCAACAATGCCACGACCGCCAATGTGGTTGAGTTTGTAAGCAGCCGCACCTACAAGCTGCACTAAGGTTTGGGCAGATTCCTGCATTAAATCGGCGCTGACCGTTTTGATAATGTTGGCTTCCAAACTATAAGGCATCAAATCGTTTTTGATGTCGGCCAACTCGCTGCTTTTGATACTCAATGCCGAAATAATGGTAAAATTAGCCTGCAATCGCGCCAAATGTTGTTGCACCTGATCGTACGAAAACAGGTTTTTACCACTCACCATGCGCTGCCGGCAATGTATAATCGCTTCATCGAGCATACGTTTAATAAAACCAAGCGCCATGCCGGGAAATTGCAGACGACTCCGGTGTAACAAATCAAGCAACATTTGGATGCCCGTAGTTTTTGGAGTAAGACGTTGTATTTTAGGTATTCTTACATCCAAGTGATTCCTACCATAAGGAATTTGATACAAACCCAAGTTTTCAAATTTTTCTTCAACGATTATTGTCTGGTCACGAGCCGTATTATCGCACACAAACAAATCCACATCGCGTTGTAAACCGCCGTTTGGCGCCAGACGCCGGGCAGTCAACACCCAGAAATCGGCTTGTCCGGTAAGTCCTGCCCAGTGTTTGGTGCCCTGTAAGTGATAATGGTCGTTTTCTTCGCTAAATGAAGTTTGCATATTCAGCGCATCGCTTCCGAAATCCGGTTCGGTAATCATTAATCCCCCCATATTCTGCTGATTAACAAAACGGTTAAAAACAAACTTTTTCACATCTTCCTGTCCATATTTAATAACAGGCTGAAGAAATAGCGCGCTATTAATACCCATGGTAAGAGATAAAGCCAACGATTCGTAAGAAGCAGCAGAAAGTAGTCGCAGATTTTCCTGCACATTTCCATCCCTACCTCCATATTGAGCCGGAATGACTAAGGACATGGGATTACATGCCATGATTTTTTGTAAAACATCGGGTTGCATCCCACGCTGAATACTCATTTGGTTGATGTCATTTTCGTCGTGAAAAACGGTTCTCAGTGTTGATTTGAATCTTGACAGATATTCGTCGAATGTTTCTGATTGATGATTTTTTGAAGATATTGGAAATTCTTGTTCCGGTTGTTCATTTGATTGCATTAATTTTGTATTTTATTGGTAAATATTATTGTAAACGACACGATAAACTCTAAGTAAAACAAAACGCAAGTAGGTAATGTTTGATGGTTATACGAGTTGAAAATCAATTTATTGGTTAATTTCGGCGCATTTTAACTCAAAATGAGAAGTTAACACACACATAATGCTGATAATATGAGTGATAGTATAATATAAGTTTATTATAAAAAAGTTACACGAAATTCACATTATTTTTTCATAAAGACCCATTCGGCATTTCTGCCAAAATTAAATATTCAACATTTCGATCAAATACTTCTCAAATCATGCTTATTAATTTTAGTAAAAATCTTTTGCTTTGCAAACAATTAATAGCTCTATTACTGCTACTTTGTAACTACTCAGCACCCTAATAAATTTGATAATAATCAGCCATTTAGTTGATTGTTATGTATTTANNCTAAATATGAATAACCCCCAGTAAGCGAAGCTGGGGGATAATGAAACAATCCTCCATCCTTTTGATTTTCAGTTCGACAAAGTCGAACTGAAAATCAAAAGAATATAAAAATAAAGGGTGCTGAGTAGTTACAAAATGTTTTGATAATGAAAACAAAACGGACAGAGAAAAAAAATATTTTCAAAACACAGGTATGCAAAGTGGCGATTAAATGCAGTCAATACGCTTATAATCAGTTGTTTTACAGGACTATTTAAAGGATGTAGATATTACGCGCACAGCTGTTGCGTATTTAGCAGGACTGCTTTGTTGTGAAAAAGGACAGGAGACCATGGAACGAATATCAGGATTATTAATAGAAATCTGTAAACAAATTTCAGGATTAGTTTCGCTAATTCCAACATTACGAACGAGTATCAATGCTATCTTATGATACAACTCCGAATGACAACCATTATCTTTCATGCATGGTCGCCTATAAACTGATGTCTACCATCTTTACAAATATAGTTCTGGACTTGGCAACTCTTCTTCCCATTTTTTACTATATTTGTCCCCCAAACAATCAGGCCATTTTAGTGTAATCTCTGTTTTCATAATGGCTAAAAATACACTAACAAAAAGATTGATTGAATATTATACCATAATGCTTTTTGTATTACCACCCATATTTAAAATTTTAAGATGAATAAAAACGAACAAACAGTCGTTTTGCCGGACTCTAAATCCGAACTGAACGACAAGAAACTATTTATTGAAACTTATGGCTGCCAAATGAATGTAGCCGATAGTGAAGTAGTGGCTTCGATCATGCAAATGGACGGCTTTGAACTGACCGACACGATTACCGAAGCCAATGCCATTTTTGTCAATACTTGTTCGGTGCGCGACAATGCCGAACAAAAAATAATCCAACGCCTGCAATATTTTCAGTCCTTGAAACGCAAAAACAAGAAACTGATTGTAGGAGTTCTCGGCTGTATGGCTGAACGGGTAAAAGATGAACTGATTACTGATCACGGCGTAAACATTGTGGTTGGACCGGATGCGTATCTCGATATACCGAACCTGATTAATTCCGTCGAATCGGGAGAGAAAGCAATCAATGTGGAATTATCGAAAACCGAAACCTATAAAGATGTACTTCCGACGCGTATCGGCGCCTCTATTTCGGGGTTTGTTTCTATCATGCGGGGCTGTGATAAATTTTGTACTTATTGTATTGTGCCCTACACGCGTGGCCGTGAACGAAGCCGCGATGTGGAAAGTATTTTGAACGAAATACGCGACTTACAAGCCAAAAACTACAAAGAGATAACCTTGCTCGGGCAAACCGTGAATTCATATAAATATGAAAAGGACGGACAAACCATTTATTTCCCCGAATTGCTGAGTATTGTAGCTGAGGCCGCTCCGGATATGCGTATACGCTTTACCACTTCACATCCCAGGGATATGAATGACGAAACGCTTGAGGTCATTGCAAAATATCCGAATCTTTGCCGCTTTATTCACCTGCCGGTTCAGTCGGGAAGCAATAAAATACTGAAACTTATGAATCGAAAATATACCCGTGAATGGTATCTCGACCGTATTGCAGCCATTCGCCGAATTATTCCGGATGCTTCGATAGGAACGGATATTTTTTGCGGTTTTCATGATGAAACGGAAGAAGATCATCAGGAATCGTTATCTTTGATGCGCGAAGTTCAGTTTGATATGTCGTACATGTTTAAATATTCCGAGCGTCCGGGTACCGTTGCGGCTAAACGTATGCCCGACAATGTTCCGGAAGAAACGAAAATAAGTCGGCTGAACGAAATTATTGCTCTTCAAAACGAAATGTCTTTTGCAAGTAACCGGCGCGATATTGGTAAAACTTTCGAAGTCTTGGTCGAAGGATTCTCTAAACGTTCAAAAGAGCAGTTGTTTGGTCGTACTTCGCAAAACAAAGTGGTTATCTTCCCGCGCCAGGGTCGTAAAATAGGTGAAATAATACAAGTGAGAATTTTATCAGCTTCGTCGGCAACACTGATAGGAGAAGTGGTTGGATAATTGCGTTTTGTGGTTACAATTCCGTGTTTGCCTGACGGCAGTCAGATTTCAGGTCTGGCGTTTCTCAGTCGCGGCTGGTTTCGGAGTTGTTGAGGAATATCTGTTTATTCAAGATGTTCAAAATAAAGGACTTGTATTTAATAAAGAAATTTTTCCGTAATAATTTGTCATGTCAGTTGAAATGATTAATTTTGCGCTGAAATTACGATTTATGAAAAAATTAGGTAAAAATCTAATATATAACATATTATAATATTTTGATATACTTTAATCTTATAAATTTTAAGAACTGAAGATACTTTTGCAAACAAACAAATAACTATTATACTAATTAAAACAAAAATCTATGTGGTTAATTGATTCCTCAATTGGGAGAAAGTTCATTATGAGCATCACGGGTGTATTCATGGTGTTATTTTTATTATTTCACAGCCTCATGAATATCGTGGTGATTATTTCGCCTGAAGGATACAACATGATTTGTGAATTTTTGGGCGCCAATTGGTATGCTGTTGCAGGTACAGGCGTACTGGCTACCGGTTTTGTAATTCATATCCTGTATGCCTTATTATTGACTTTTCAAAATATGCGTGCTCGCGGGGCTGTAAAGTATGCCTTAAAGAAGAGCCAAAAAGAGGTGGATTGGGCATCGCGAAACATGTTGGTGCTGGGTGCCATCGTGTTGGGGTTCCTGGTATTGCACTTGTACAATTTCTGGTACAAAATGCAATTTGTGGAACTTACCGGCTTAGGCGATGTGAACAAAGCCGCCGATGGAGCTTATTGGGTTGCCCGATTATTTAGTAACTGGGTATATTGCGTAATATATATCATTTGGTTAGTTGCATTGTGGCTGCATTTGACACATGGTGTTTGGAGCGCTTTGCAAACTCTGGGATTGAACAACAAAACCTGGTTGCCCCGTGTAAAGGTGATTGCGAACATTGTTTCGACCATTGTGATATTGATGTTTATGTCAATTCCTGTGTATTACTTACTGGGATGTGGCGCATAATGCTTAATTGTAAATTCTAAAAATAGTAAACTGAATTATGACAAAGAAACAAGAATCTACTGCGGTAGAAGGAAATAAAATAGATGCCAGAATCCCGGAAGGACCCTTGGCAGAAAAATGGAGTAATTATAAAGCACATCAGAAATTAGTAAACCCTGCCAATAAACGCCGCTTGGATATTATTGTTGTAGGAACAGGTTTGGCAGGAGCCTCGGCGGCGGCTTCGCTTGCCGAGTTGGGCTTCAATGTGTTGAATTTTTGTATTCAGGATTCACCTCGTCGCGCACATTCCATTGCGGCACAAGGTGGTATCAATGCTGCTAAAAATTATCAAAATGATGGCGACTCGGTTTATCGCCTTTTCTACGATACAATTAAAGGCGGCGATTACCGCGCCCGTGAAGCTAATGTATACCGTTTAGCTGAAGTGTCGAACAATATTATCGACCAATGTGTGGCACAAGGTGTTCCTTTTGCCCGCGAATATGGAGGCTTGTTGGACAACCGCTCTTTTGGCGGCGCTCAGGTATCCCGTACTTTTTATGCGAAAGGACAAACCGGACAACAATTGTTGCTTGGAGCTTATTCGGCATTAAGCCGCCAGATTGGTAAAGGTGCGGTAAAATTATATTCCCGTTACGAAATGCTGGATGTGGTGGTTATTGATGGCCGCGCCCGCGGTATCATTGCCCGCAACTTAGTTACGGGTAAAGTGGAACGCTTCTTTGCCCACGCTGTGGTTGTAGGGTCGGGCGGTTACGGAAATACCTTTTTCCTTTCGACCAATGCTATGGCTTCGAACGGTTCGGCAGCTATTCAGATGTATAAAAAAGGAGCTTATTTTGCAAATCCTGCTTATGCTCAGATTCATCCGACTTGTATTCCTGTTCACGGCGAATTTCAATCGAAGCTGACATTGATGTCTGAGTCGCTTCGTAACGACGGCCGTATCTGGGTTCCCAAGAAAAAAGAAGATGCCGAAGCAATCCGGGCAGGAAAAAAGAAACCAACCGATTTAAAAGAAGAAGAACGCGACTACTACCTGGAACGTCGTTATCCTGCTTTCGGTAACCTCGTGCCACGTGATGTGGCTTCACGCGCTGCCAAAGAACGTTGCGATGCAGGTTTTGGCGTCGGAAACACCGGTTTGGCTGTTTATCTTGATTTTTCAACGGCTATCGAACGCCTGGGCGAAAATACTATCCGTGCCCGCTACGGGAATTTGTTCCAGATGTACGATAAAATTGTTGATGAAAATCCATATAAGACTCCGATGATGATTTATCCGGCTATTCACTACACCATGGGAGGTATCTGGGTTGATTATGAACTACAAACATCGGTAAAAGGACTTTTCTGTATTGGTGAAGCCAACTTCTCTGATCACGGGGCAAACCGACTGGGCGCTTCGGCATTGATGCAAGGTTTGGCCGACGGATACTTCGTGCTGCCCTATACTATTCAAAATTATTTAGCCGATCAGATCCAGGTTCCCCGTATGAGTACCGATTTACCTGAATTTATTGAAGCCGAAAAAGCTGTTCATGCAAAAATTGAAAAAATCATGAAAATCCAAGGCGACAAGTCGGTTGATTCTATTCACCGCGAACTCGGATTGATCATGTGGAATTTTGTAGGAATGGGACGCAATAAAGCCGGTTTGGAACAGGCGTTGGAAAAAATTAAGGAGGTTCGTCACGAATTCTGGACACGCGTTTATGTGCCGGGGGTGAGCGGCGATTTGAATGTAGAACTCGAAAAAGCATTACGTGTAGCCGACTTTATCGAAATAGGCGAACTAATGGCACGCGACGCGTTGATGCGCGAAGAATCATGTGGCGGTCATTTCCGCGAAGAATACCAGACGCCGGATGGAGAAGCGCTTCGTAACGATGAGGAATTTTCATTTGCATCGTGTTGGAAATTCAATGGTGATGGCGAAGAACCTACATTGCTTAAAGAAGCGTTGGATTACGAATTTATTCATCGTCAACAACGCAATTACAAAGCGTAAAAAGCCCCGCCAACCTCCCCGAGGGGGAGGCTTTAAGAGCTTATATATAAATTATTATCATTATTAAAATAAAGTTACTAACTTCATTTTCCCTTTTTGGGGAAATTAAAGAGAGCTTATAATATGGAGAAAAATATAAACGTAACGCTGAAAATATGGCGTCAGGCCGGTCCAAAAGCCAAAGGTGAATTTGTGACTTATAAAATGGACAATGTGTCGACCGACAGTTCTTTCCTTGAAATGTTGGACGTATTGAATGAAAAATTAATAAAACAACGTAAAGAACCAATCGCATTCGACCACGATTGTCGCGAAGGTATTTGCGGAATGTGCAGCTTGTATATCAACGGACATCCTCATGGAATGGACGGTGAAACCACCACTTGTCAACTTCACATGCGCCGTTTCAAAGACGGCGAAACCATTACGGTGGAACCTTGGCGTTCGGCAGCTTTCCCTGTTATCAAAGATTTGATGGTAGACCGAGGCGCTTTTGATAAAATTATCCAGGCAGGGGGTTATGTTTCGGTAAACACCGGGGGTGTTCCCGATGGAAATGCAATTCCAATTTCGAAGGTAGTTGCCGACGAAGCCATGGATGCAGCATCATGTATCGGTTGCGGAGCTTGTGTGGCAGCTTGTAAAAACGGATCGGCCATGTTGTTTGTGGCAGCTAAAGTAAGCCAGATGGCTTTGTTGCCGCAAGGAAAAGTGGAAGCATCTCACCGTGCTAAAGTTATGGTGGCTAAAATGGACGAACTTGGATTTGGAAACTGTACCAACACAGGCGCTTGCGAAGCTGAATGCCCGAAAGCGATTTCTATTTCGCACATTGCTCGCTTGAACCGCGAGTTTTTAAGCGCTAAATTTAAGGATTAATCGTATCAGGAGGGACTTTCCTCCGTGAATAACATGATACTAAAAGACCGCTTCACCCCGATAACTATCGGAATACGAAGTGGTCTTTTTCGAAATTATACGTATTGCGTTTAAAGGGAATTTTTTCGCTAAAATAGATATTTTTTTTGTGAAAAAATCCGGCTGATTTGGGATGCTTATGGTAGTAAATTGATTTCGTCAAGAGAGTTTCTACCACTCAATAAAAAACCCCGTGAAAATTTTACTTTCACGGGGTTTTTTATTGATATAAACTTTATTAATTTAATGAGCTGTACGCTTATTTGCAGAATAAACGATTTTTAAGGCATAAGCTCTACGCAACGATTGTTTAATATCGTTTATTACGCCCATTTTAGTGTCTTTATCTGCTTTAATCGAAACAGTCATTAAGTTTTGATCGTTTTCGTTCATTGCACTCCGTTCGCTTACAATAAACTCTTCCAGTTCGTTAACATCAGCAAAGGCATCGCCAAGCTGAATACGAGTTTCAGATCCAAAAGATTTTTTGTATTGATCCATTGGTTTCCCAACATATATGTAACGTGTTAACGATTTGTTTTCCAACTTCGTTACTTCAGTCGCCATAGGAGGTGATACCCTTACTTTAAATGTAACTTCCTTCATGGTAGTAACTGCCATAAAAAAGAACAGGAACATGAAAATAATATCGGGTAATGAAGAGGTAGCTAACGCCGGCGTTTCTCTGTCTTTATCTTTTCTGATTTGTGCCATTACTTTACTCCTCCATAATTTTTTGGTTCAGCTTCCGAAATTTTTTGCGGATAGGCAGTCTTAACAGCTTTTTGTTGTTCTTCGTCAAGCTCATTGTATTTTTTACCGAATTTTTCTTGCGATAATTCGTTACGAAGTTCATTGTATGCTGCCACTAATTCATTCTGTACATCGATATATGCCTGATATTGTGTATCGACATCATTTTGAAGCGAGATAACGTGATCTTTTGTAATTTCCATTAGACCGATTAATGGTATATCTACCAAAGTTCTTACCGGTAAATTATCCTGATTAGCTTCGTTTTTGATAAACTCTTTCGCTTTTTCGCGTAACCCGCGTATATCCATTAATTCTCCTTGTACCATCAATTGGTTCTGGCTGTTCACCTTAACAACGAAAAGGTTTCGTTTGTTAATGTCGACAGGCGGTACAACCTGATCTTTCGGGAGAGGCGGCGGAAGGATTCTCGACAAACCCGTACTTGAACTCATTGATGTGGTTACAAGGAAGAAGATCAAGAGCAAAAACGCGATGTCAGCCATTGAGCTTGAGTTAATCTCGCCGGCTTTTCTTTTTTTCTTTCCCATGATAAAAATAATTCTAACTGAGTTTTATTTTCTTTTTGTATAAATCCCTGCTCCTGCAATGGTTGCTATAACACCGATGAATAACGCATATATCACATATATGATCATATCGGTGAATTGAGCCCAAGCTCCTTGGTTATCTGTTCCTTCGTATCCGATAATAGAGATTTTTTCAGGACTTCCCAGTAACCAGGCTACTACAAAAATAATGATGATTATTGCTATTGGAATCAGTGATTTTAGACCTGAGGCAGTATTTTCAATCAGTTTTTTTACAAAACCCACAAGAGTGAGTGTTAAAGTAATACCGATTGTTAGCGCTACCAAGAAGTAACACCAATATATGAGGGCATCGGTAAATTTGGGAACGGTTAAAGCGTCCCCCCCGACGGTTAACGATTCTGCATTTCCCCCGACGTAGATCAGTATAACTAATATAGCTGATACCAAGCCTAGTAGCAAAATTGTTATTCTGGAAATATTTTCAATTAATTTTGACATATCAAGATTTTTTTTCAGATTATTTTTTTGTGTGTTTTACAATGATATCAAGCAATGAGATAGAAGAGTCTTCCATGTCGTTTGTCATCGATTCAATCAATGTAAGGATGTAATTAAAGAATACCTGAAGAATCATGGCAACGATAAGACCGAATACAGTTGTTAAAAGGGCTACTTTCATACCGCCGGCTACAACGGTTGCAGAAATATCGCCAACCTGTTGGATTTTGTCGAATGCCTGAATCATTCCTATTACTGTTCCCAAGAATCCTAAACTTGGAGAAATAGTGATGAAAAGGGATATCCATGTCAGATTTTTTTCCAATAAACCAAGTTGAACGCCGCCATAGGAAGCTACCGATTTTTCTACCACATCGATGCCTTCATCGTAACGTGAAAGTCCCTGGTAGAAAATAGAAGCAACCGGACCGCGTGTGTTGCGGCAAACTTCCAAAGCAGCATTTACGCCGCCTTTTTCCCAAGCTTCGTCGATGTTTGTCAACAATTTCTTTGTGTTTGTTGAGGAAAGACTTAGATACAGAATACGTTCGATACAAAGCGCCAAACCTACGATCAAACAGAATGCGATTGGAGCCATCCAGCCGGCGCCCCCTTCAATAAATTTTTGTTTCAGCGCTTTGTGCATACCACCTCCTTCAGCAGGAGCGACTGCTGTTTCGTCTGTAACCTGTGTTGAATCTGTTACTGCGGCAGCTGAATCTGTTGCTGCTACTTGAGCGGTTGCAGTAGAATCTTGCGCTACTACATTCAAAGTGCTTCCAAAATTGAAGATCGCTACGATTGATAAGATTGCAAATACCTTTTTCATTTTACTTTTTTTTAAAGATTTCTAATTTTTGTTTTTATTTTATTTATTTTAATTCTCTTGATATCAGAAATATGCGGAGAGGAAGAGATTCGAACTCTCGATACGATTCCACACCGTATATACGCTTTCCAGGCGTACCTCTTCAACCACTCGAGCACCTCTCCAAATCGGGGCGAAGTTAAGAAAAAATTATGAAATACAATATATTTATTCAAAATTGTGTACAACAAATTTCTTTTTTTTGTTTTTTTATACTGCCTTTTTAGCCATTAATGCAGTTTTTTAAACAAATTGCAAGCATTTTGTGTTGTTATTTCAATTATTTCGGCTTTCTCCATCGTATAAACGGAAGCTAATTTTTCGCACACAAAATTCAGGTACGCACTTTCGTTTCGCTTGCCGCGAAATGGCGCAGGGGTCAGATAAGGTGCATCTGTTTCCAGCAGGATATGTTTCGGTGCTAATTTTTCAATTGTCGATGCAAGTCCTGAATTTTTAAAAGTTACTATTCCGTTTATCCCCAATAAAAAGCCACCAAAGTTTATGATTTCTATTGCATTGTCAATCGAACCCGTAAAACTGTGAAAAACGCCTGTCAATCCTTTTCCCCTGTATGATTCAAGCACATCCATTGTTTCCCTGAACGAATCGCGGACATGAATAATTACCGGCAACCGGTATTCAAGCGCCCATTCTATTTGTTGAGTGAAAATCTGAATTTGTTCTTTCAGAAAACTTTTGTCCCAATAGAGATCCAACCCGATTTCGCCAATGGCTATGTATTCCCTGCGGTCTAATTCTTTTTTTACAATTGCCAACTCTTCGGCGAAATTTTCCTTCACGCTTGTGGGATGCAGCCCTATGGCAGCAAAACAATAACCGGGATACTCCGACTCAAGCTGCAACATACGCGGGAGTGATTCGCTGTCCACGTTGGGCAGGATAATTTTTGTTACTCCTGCTGCCTTTGCTCTTGCTATCACTTCGGCTCGATCGTCGTCAAATTCTTCGGAGTAAATATGTGAATGGGTGTCGATCAAAATATTTACAATTTTTTCATTTACAATTTATTAAAAAAGCATTATACAATTACCTTAAATAGTAAATAGTCAATGGTTAAATAGTCAATGGTTAAATAGTCAATAGTTAAATGGTCAATGGTTAAATGGTCAATGCTTGTTATTCCCACTCAATCGTTGCAGGCGGCTTGGAGCTGATGTCGTACACCACCCGGTTGACCCCTTTTACTTTATTTATTATTTCGTTGGACATTTTTGCCAAAAATTCATAAGGCAGTTGCGCCCAGTCAGCAGTCATGGCATCGGTGGAAGTGACGGCACGTAAGGCAACGGCATTTTCGTAGGTGCGTTCATCGCCCATGACGCCTACCGATTGTACAGGGAGTAAAATGGCGCCTGCCTGCCAAACCTTGTCGTACAGGTTCCATTCGCGAAGTCCGTTGATAAAAATATCATCGGCTTCCTGCAAAACCCTTACTTTTTCGGGTGTGATAGCTCCGAGAATACGAACTGCAAGTCCAGGCCCGGGAAACGGTTGACGCTTGATGAGATGATGCATCATGCCCAATTCGGTTCCCACTTTCCTCACTTCATCTTTGAAAAGCAAACGAAGCGGTTCGCATAGTTTCAGTTTCATTTTGTCGGGAAGGCCGCCCACGTTGTGGTGCGATTTGATGGTGGTGCCTGTAATGGAGAGCGATTCGATAATATCAGGATAGATGGTACCCTGCGCCAACCACTTCACATTCTCAATTTTATGTGCCTCCTGGTCGAAAACATCAATAAAACCGGCGCCAATGATTTTGCGTTTTTTCTCAGGGTCGGAAACGCCTTCGAGCATTTTATAAAAATATTCTTTGGCATTTACGCCTATCACATTCAGTCCGAGGTGCTCATAGTCCCTCATCACGTTTTCGAATTCGTTTTTTCGCAATAAACCATGATCGACAAATATACAAGTCAGGTTTTTGCCAATGGCTTTGTGAAGCAATACGGCTGCTACCGATGAGTCCACACCGCCGGAGAGCCCCAATACCACTTTGTCGTTGCCTAATTGTTTTTTCAGGTCGGCAACGGTTGATTCTACAAATGATGCATGCGACCAGTCGCGTTTACATTTGCAAATTTCAAGGAAATTCTCGAGCAAGCTAATTCCATCTAAGGTGTGAAAAACTTCAGGATGAAACTGTACACCCCAGGTTGCTTCGCCTTCAATTTTATATGCCGCTAATTCAACATCGTCGGTGCTGGCTATTTTTTTGAAATTATCGGGGATTTTGGTGATCGAATCCCCGTGCGACATCCAAATTTGTGAACCGGAATGAATATCTTTGAAAAGCGGGTCTTCTGAGTCGATGTACGAAAGATTGGCGCGGCCATATTCGCGCGAGCCGGCAGCTTCAACATTTCCCCCCGAAGTATATGCCATAAATTGTGCGCCGTAGCAGATGCCGAGCACCGGAAATTTAGCCCGAATAGCGCTTAAATCGGCTTTGAAAGCTGTGGGGTCGTACACCGAAAAAGGGCTGCCCGAAAGAATCACACCTTTGATTTCGTCGGTTTGTTCGGGAAACTTGTTATAAGGCAAAATTTCGCAGTATTCATTCAAATCGCGCAAACGGCGACCTATAAGTTGTGTGGTTTGCGAGCCGAAATCGAGGATAATGATTTTTTCCATGTGGTAAAATCGTTGTAAATTATGGATTTGATGAAATGTTACGCAAAAATACGAAAAATATAAAGTTTGTGCAAGAGAAAAACAGAACGATTTATTTTAACAATAATGAACTGTCGCCGTAACTCAGAAAGCGGAAGTCGTTTTCAAGTGCGTAGTCGTAAATCTGTTTCCAGTTGCCGTTCACAAAAGCAGAAACGAGCAGGAGCAAGGTGCTTTGGGGTTGATGAAAGTTGGTAATCATGCCATCCACCAAACGGAATTTATATCCGGGCTTAATCATGATCTGCGTTTCGGCATGAAGCGTAGTCAGGTTATTTTCATACAGATAATTCAACAAACATTGCAAAGCATCCGAAGTGGAAACTTCTTCATTATTTTCATACGGTTTCCATTGCGAAACGCTAAGCTCCGTATTCTCTCTGCCTTCGCCTTTGCCTGTTCCTGTTCCTTTGCCTTCTTTCATCTGCATCCCTATATAATACAAACTCTCCAATGTCCTTACCGATGTTGTTCCTACGGCAACTATGTTCCCTATTTTCTTCAGTATGTTTTCTATTGTGCTGCGTTGTACCGAAATTACTTCGGTATGCATGTGATGTTTGGCAATGTCGCGTGTTTTTACCGGCTGAAAAGTTCCTGCGCCCACATGGAGCGTTACTTCATCTACTTCAATCTGTTTGGATTTCAGGCTTTCAAAAACTTCGTCGGTAAAATGCAATCCGGCCGTTGGAGCCGCCACAGAGCCTTTGATTTTTGAATATACAGTTTGATAATTTGTAAGGTCGCTTTCTTCTGTTTTTCGGTGCAGATAAGGCGGAATGGGGAGTTCGCCGGCATTCTCAAGTATATCGGCAAAATGAATACCGGCATTGTCCCAACTGAACTTTACGCTGTGGGTGTTGCCTTCTGAATCAAGTCGTTCGGCTGTAAAAGTATATTCCTGACCTGCAATTTCAATTAGTTTACTCAATGAACCTTCCTTCCATTTTTTAAGGTTGCCTATCATACATTTCCAAACGCATTCGGTAGATGCGCCCAGCGATTGCGCATAATCGGCCGGATGTAGAGGTTCAAGACAAAAAACTTCGATGTGAGCGCCAGTGTCTTTTTTAAAGAGAAGTCGGGCTTGTATTACCCGAGTGTTGTTGTAAATCAGGAGTGCGTTGTCGGGCAAAAAGTCCGAAATGGACGAAAAAACACTTTCGGTGATTTCTCCATTTTTGTAAACCAATAATTTAGATGCATCCCGTTTCGCTAATGGATATTTAGCAATACGCTCATCAGGAAGAGGATAATTATATTCGTCGATATAAATGGGAGTGTTGTCTTTTGTATCGTTCACGCGGCTTACCGAAAATTTGTTGTATTTTTGTGCAAAAGTAACCAAAAAGCGCGAAAGCGCCAATTGGTAAGTTTTGTTATTTGAGATGAATGGTTTAGTTCAAAAAATAGAATATACAATGATAAAAAAAGGTGATACGGTACGTTTTCTGAATGCTGTAGGCGGCGGAGTAGTGGTTCGCATCGATGAAGCGAAGCAACTGATATTTGTAGAAGACGAAGATGGATTTGAAATTCCGGTACTCGAACGCGAGTGCGTGGCTGTTGGTGAAGTCAACAAAGAAACTAATTTTATTAAAAAAGACTTTTCCTCGAAATTACCTGAGCCCCAGCTCCCCTCTCCTCAAGAAGAGGGGTTGGAGGTGAGGTTACAACCGATTATCGAGACTCCCGAAGGTGAAACGCTGAAAGCTTTTCTTGCATTTTTCCCTGTTGATATTAAACGGTTGCAAACTACGGCTTATGATTGTTATTTGATAAACGACAGCAATTATTTTCTGTATTATAATATTGTAAATGGTGAAAATGATGAGTGGAAATCGGTAGCCAACGGAATGATTGAGCCCAATATGCAGGAGGAATTAACTTCGGTTACCAAAGAGCAACTCAATGCCTGGGAGCAAATACGTGTACAGCTGATTCCATTCAAAATCAATAAAAATTATGTACCCCAGGATGTAATTGATACAAAAATCAAGATAAATGTTGTCCGTTTTTATAAACTGCATAGTTTTGTTGCAAACGATTATTTCGACGATTTGGCTATGATGGTTGATATTGTTACGGAAAAAGAGAGTCAAAAATTAGCCGAAATTTCGCCTGAAGAAATTAAAAAAGCCATGTTTCAGAAAGAGGAAGCAACAGCACGTCCACGCATCGTAAAACGCCCGCAAACTCCTGATGTGATTGAAGTTGATTTGCATATCAATGAATTGCTCGATACCACAACCGGTTTGAGTAATGCCGATATGTTGCAGGTGCAATTGGATAAGTTCCATGCAATTATCGAAGAGAATAAAAACCGGAAAGGGCAAAAAATTGTATTTATTCACGGAAAAGGTGAAGGCGTACTCCGCAAGGAAATAGAAAAACTGCTGAAAACACGCTATAAAAGCTATTATTTTCAGGATGCTTCATTTCGCGAATATGGTTTTGGCGCAACCATGGTGACGATTAAATAATCGCCTAAAATTGATAAACAAAAAAAAACAAGGTTGTCCGAATTAACCGACAACCCTGTTCTTCTTTATATTACTATGAATGACTATTCTTCCGAACCGCCTTCTTCCATATCAAGCACATTGCGGCGTGCATCCACTTTTTTGTCGTACTCATCGCGTGAGTAAACCACAATTTTGTCGAAGTCGCGTTGTCCGGTTCCGGCAGGTATCAGGTGACCGCAAATTACGTTTTCCTTCATCCCTTCCAGGCGGTCTACTTTTCCGTTGATAGCAGCATCGTTCAGCACTTTGGTCGTTTCCTGGAACGAAGCAGCCGACATGAAACTGGTGGTTTGCAGGGCGGCGCGGGTGATTCCCTGTAAAATCTGGTTCGAAGTTGCGGCAATGGCATCGCGTGTCTCGATCAGGCGTAAATCCCGGCGTTTCAGTGCGCTATTTTCGTCACGTAGCTTGCGGGGAGTGATAATCTGTCCGGGTTTCAACGTAGTTGAATCACCGGCATCGAGAATCACTTTCTTACCCCAGATACGGTCATTTTCTTCCATAAACTCATGTTTGTCAACAATTTGTTTTTCAAGGAAACGGGTATCGCCCTGTTCCAGGATTTCCACTTTGCGCATCATCTGACGGACAATTACCTCAAAGTGTTTGTCGTTGATCTTCACACCCTGCAGGCGATAAACATCCTGCACTTCGTTCACGATATAATCCTGTACGGCGGTAGGTCCTTTAATCATCAAAATATCGGTAGGAGTGATTGCTCCATCCGAAAGCGGAGTACCTGCACGCACAAAGTCGTTTTCCTGAACAAGTATTTGTTTCGAAAGCGGGATCATGTATTTTTTAACTTCGCCTGTTTTTGATGTTACACTCACTTCACGATTACCCCGTTTAATTTTCAGGAAGTTCACTTCCCCATCAATTTCAGCTACTACCGCCGGATTTGAAGGATTACGGGCTTCGAACAATTCGGTAACACGCGGCAAACCACCGGTGATATCACCCGCTTTCCCCACGGCGCGCGGGATTTTCACCAACATTTGTCCGGTCTTAATCTTATCGCCGTTATCCAATACTAAGTGGGCTCCCACCGGTAAGTTGTATGTACGAAGGATGTTACCCTCTTTATTCAAAATGTGGGCGCTCGGCACTTTGTTGCGGTCTTTCGACTCAATAATGATCTTTTCCTTCAAGCCGGTAGCCTCATCGGTTTCGGTTTTGAAGGTCTGATTTTCGACAACATCTTCAAATTCAATCTTACCTTCATTTTCGGCAATGATTACCGCATTAAACGGATCCCATTCACAGACTATCTGGCCTTTTTTTCCAAGGTCTCCTTCTTTTACGTACAATTTGGAACCATAAGGAATATTTTGGGTGGTAAGAGCTATGCCTGTATTTACATCAACCACGCGCATTTCGGCCAAACGGCTTACCACTACCTGGTGAGTATTTACATTGTCTTCAATAGCATCTACCGTACGAAGTTCGTCAAATTCAAGGCGACCGTCATAACGTAATGCAATTTTCGATTCGGCTCCGACATTCGAAGCAACCCCGCCGACGTGGAATGTACGCAGGGTTAACTGGGTACCCGGTTCACCGATGGATTGTGCCGCAATAACGCCGACGGCTTCCCCTTGATGCACCATTCTACCGGTTGCCAGATTCCGTCCGTAGCATTTTGCGCAAACTCCTTTTTTAGATTCGCAGGTCAGTACCGAACGTATTTCAACGCGCTCGATAGGCGAGTCCTGTATCTTGCGGGCCAGCGGTTCGGTGATTTGTTCTCCCGAGGCAACGATCAGTTCGCCTGTCAGCGGATGATAAATATCGTGTACCGATACACGACCGAGAATGCGTTCGTAAAGCGATGAAATCACTTCTTCGTTGTTTTTCATCTCGGTGGCAATCAAACCGCGCAAGGTTCCGCAATCATCTTCGTTAATAATCACATCATGCGAAACGTCAACCAGACGGCGGGTTAAGTAACCTGCATCCGCTGTTTTCAGCGCCGTATCGGCCAACCCTTTACGGGCGCCGTGGGTGGAAATAAAGTATTCCAACACCGAGAGTCCTTCTTTAAAGTTCGACAAAATCGGGTTTTCAATAATCTGGCCGCCTTCAGCGCCCGATTTCTGGGGTTTTGCCATCAAACCGCGCATACCGGAGAGCTGGCGAATCTGTTCTTTAGAACCACGCGCTCCTGAGTCCAACATCATATATACTGAGTTGAATCCATCGTTGTCGGTAGAAAGTTGTTTCATCAAAATGTTCGACAATTTCGAGTTGATATGTGTCCATGTGTCGATAATCTGATTGTAACGTTCGTTATAGGTAATGAAACCCATATTGTAGTTGTTCAGAATTTCTTCAACTTCCGCATTACCCTCTTTCACCAAAGTTTCTTTTTCAGGCGGTATGATAACGTCATTCAGATTAAACGAAAGGCCGCCTTTAAAGGCCATATTAAAGCCTAAGTCCTTGATGTCGTCAAGGAATTGAGCTGTACGGGCTACCCCGCAAACATCAATTACATTACCGATAATGTCACGCAAGGATTTTTTTGAAAGCAATTCGTTGATATAACCAACCTGCGCAGGAACACATTTATTGAATAAAATGCGACCCACAGTGGTTTCGATTAATTTCTCAACAATTTCGCCCTTTTCGTTTAAATCATTGGTACGGACTTTAATCCAGGCATGCAAAGCAACTTTCTTCTCATTATAAGCGATTTCCGCTTCTTCGGGAGAATAGAAAACCAATCCTTCGCCTAAAGCGCCCTGACGCGGTTTGGTAATATAATACAATCCGAGCACCATGTCCTGCGAAGGAACGGTAATAGGAGCGCCATTGGCGGGGTTCAGAATATTGTGCGATGCAAGCATCAACAGTTGAGCTTCAAGCACAGCTTCGTTACCCAGCGGCAAGTGAACCGCCATCTGGTCGCCGTCGAAGTCGGCATTGAAAGCTGTACACGAAAGCGGGTGAAGCTGGATGGCTTTTCCTTCGATCATTTTCGGTTGGAAAGCCTGGATACCCAATCGGTGAAGGGTTGGGGCGCGGTTTAGCAATACGGGATGTCCTTTCATCACGTACTCTAAAATATCCCAGATCACCGGATCTTTGCGATCTACAATTTTCTTAGCCGATTTTACCGTTTTTACGATGCCTCGTTCAATCAGTTTGCGGATTATAAACGGTTTATACAGTTCGGCAGCCATATCTTTCGGTAAACCGCACTCGTGCATTTTCAGTTCAGGACCTACGACGATTACCGAACGGGCCGAATAATCCACGCGTTTACCTAACAGGTTTTGACGGAAACGGCCTTGTTTACCTTTCAGCGAATCGGAGAGCGACTTCAACGGACGGTTGGCGTCGGTTTTAACGGCGCTCGATTTACGTGAATTATCGAACAATGAATCAACTGCTTCCTGAAGCATACGTTTTTCGTTACGTAAAATCACTTCGGGGGCTTTGATTTCAATCAGACGTTTTAGCCGGTTGTTGCGGATAATCACGCGGCGATACAAGTCGTTCAAATCGGAAGTGGCAAAACGGCCTCCATCCAATGGAACCAACGGACGCAATTCGGGTGGAATAACCGGAACGATTTTTACAATCATCCATTCGGGTTTATTCCGTAACCGGGAAGCGCGGAACGATTCTACAATTTGCAGGCGTTTCAACGCTTCGTTTTTACGTTGTTGCGATGTATCGGTATTGGCTTTGTGGCGCAAATCATAAGACAATTCATCCAAATCCAAACGGGCAAGCATATCATAAATAGCTTCGGCCCCCATCTTGGCGATGAATTTGTTAGGATCGCTGTCTTCGAGCAATTGGTTTTCGCGTGGTAATGTTTCTAATAAATCCAGGTATTCTTCTTCCGAAAGTAATTCTCCGTTCACGATATTTTCTCCGTTATCGAGAATACCGGATTGGATGATTACATATTTTTCGTAGTAGATAATCGAATCTAATTTTTTGGTTGGCATTCCGAGCAGATAACCGATCTTATTCGGCAATGAACGGAAATACCATATATGAGCCACAGGCACAACCAACTGGATGTGTCCCATGCGTTCGCGACGAACTTTCTTCTCGGTTACTTCCACCCCGCAACGGTCGCACACAATGCCTTTATAGCGGATACGTTTGTATTTTCCGCAATGACATTCGAAGTCCTTGGTAGGACCGAAAATGCGTTCGCAGAACAAACCGTCGCGTTCGGGTTTGTAAGTACGATAGTTGATGGTTTCGGGTTTGAGTACCTCGCCACTCGATAATTTTAATATTTCTTCGGGCGATGCAAGTCCGATAGAAATTTTATTAAAATTAGTCTTTAGCTTATTATCGTTTTTAAAAGCCATATCTTTTTTTTGATTTACAATTTAATAAATTGACAATTTACAATTTATAGGAAAACTCAATTCAGAACCTCTTTTTCCCCTCCTTGGGAAGAGGTTAGGAGGATGCCTAATCCAAATTGATACTCAGACCCAGACCGCGAAGTTCGTGTAACAATACGTTGAGCGATTCGGGAATTCCCGGAGTCGGCATCGGATCGCCTTTTACAATTGCCTCGTAAGTGCGGGCGCGACCCATCACATCATCCGACTTAACGGTCAGGATTTCCTGGAGAATATGAGCGGCGCCGAATGCTTCGAGCGCCCAAACTTCCATTTCCCCGAAACGTTGTCCTCCGAATTGAGCTTTACCTCCAAGCGGTTGTTGGGTAATGAGCGAGTATGGTCCGATAGAGCGGGCGTGCATTTTATCTTCAACCATGTGGCCGAGTTTCAACATATAAATCACACCTACGGTGGCTGTCTGGTCGAAGCGTTCGCCGGTTCCGCCATCATACAGATAGGTTTTACCGTAGTTCGGAACGCCTGCTTTATCTGTCCATGCATTCAAATCATCGAGGCTTGCACCGTCGAAGATAGGAGTTGCAAAACGCAAACCAAGCTCTTTCCCTGCCCAACCGAGCACAGTTTCGAAAATCTGTCCAAGGTTCATACGCGAAGGTACGCCAAGCGGGTTCAACACAATGTCAACCGGAGTTCCATCGGCAAGGAACGGCATATCTTCCTGACGGACAATACGCGATACGATACCTTTGTTCCCGTGACGGCCGGCCATTTTATCACCTACACGAATCTTGCGTTTTTTGGCAATATAAACTTTGGCTATTTGTACGATACCGTTTGGCAATTCGTCGCCGATAGTGATATTGAATTTCTGACGTTTTATTTGGGCATCCAATTCTTTGTGTTTCTTCAGATAATTCATTATCAATTGCTTGATAAGCTCATTTTTGTGCGAATCGCCCGTCCATTTACTCAGTTGAATAGTAGAATAATCGATTTCGCGCAAACGTTCAGGTGTAAATTTGCTGTTACGGGTAATAATGTCCGTTCCCAAAAAGTCTTTTACGCCGGCTGATGTTTTATCGCCCACCAAAATCATTAATTTTTCGATCAATGTTTCGCGTAAAATACTTGCCTGGGCTTCAAATTCTTCGTCCAAACGCGGAAGTACGGCTTTGTCGGCTAATTTCGATTTCCGGTTCTTTTGTGCTTTCGAGAACAAACGTTTACCGATAACCACACCCGACAAGGAAGGAGTTGCTTTCAATGAAGCATCTTTCACATCGCCGGCTTTGTCGCCAAAGATAGCGCGTAACAGTTTTTCTTCGGGCGAAGGATCCGATTCTCCTTTCGGCGTAATTTTACCGATAATGATATCGCCCGGTTCGATGCGAGCGCCGATACGGATAATACCGTTTTCGTCCAAATCTTTTGTCGCTTCTTCGCTTACATTCGGAATGTCGGAGGTAAACTCTTCGATACCGCGTTTAGTTTCGCGTACATCGAGCAATTGTTCAACCACGTGAACCGAGGTAAATACGTCTTCGCGTACAACACGTTCGTTGATTACGATAGCATCCTCAAAGTTGTAACCTTTCCAGGGCATGAAAGCCACTTTCAGGTTTTTACCGATAGCCAGTTCACCATTTTGGGTTGAATAACCTTCGGTCAAAATCATGCCTGCTTGAACTCTGTCGCCTTTTCTTACGATAGGACGCAAGTCGATGGTTGTATTTTGATTGGTTTTCTGGAATTTTGGTAATTTATATTCTTTTACAGCCGAATCGAAGCTTACAAATTCTTCGTCTTCGTTTCGGTCGTAACAAATTTTAATGCAATTTGCATCAACAAATTCAACCACACCATCACCTTCCGCCATAATTTGCGTACGTGAATCGCGGATCAGCTGTCCTTCGATGCCGGTACCTATAATCGGCGCTTCGCAACGCAACAATGGCACTGCCTGACGCATCATGTTCGATCCCATCAATGCACGGTTCGCATCATCATGTTCGAGGAACGGAATCAATGCTGCTGCAATAGAAGCAATCTGTGATGGAGAAACATCCATCAGATTTACTTCTTCAGGCGGCACCACAGGGAAATCGGCTCCCAAACGGGATTTTACTTTCGACCGGATAAATGTTCCATCTTCTCTCAAAGGTGCGTTTCCTTGCGCTACCACAAGATTTTCTTCTTCTTCGGCCGTGAAATATTCTATACCTTCGGGTGTAATATCCACTTTGGCATTTTCAACTTTGCGGTACGGAGTTTCGATAAATCCGAGTTCGTTTATCTTCGCATAAATACATAATGACGAAATGAGTCCGATGTTCGGTCCTTCAGGTGTCTCAATCGGACATAAACGTCCGTAGTGAGTATAGTGGACGTCACGCACCTCAAAACCGGCGCGTTCGCGCGACAAACCGCCCGGCCCGAGAGCCGACATACGACGTTTGTGAGTGATTTCGGCCAATGGATTCTGTTGATCCATAAACTGCGAAAGTGCGTTAGTTCCAAAGAACGAATTGATAACCGACGAAATACTTTTTGCGTTAATCAAATCGATAGGCGTGAACACTTCGTTATCGCGGACATTCATACGTTCGCGGATGGTACGCGCCATACGCGACAACCCCACACCGAATTGGTTATAAAGTTGTTCGCCAACGGTACGTACGCGACGGTTGCTCAAGTGGTCGATATCATCCACATCGGTTTTCGAATTAATCAACTCGATCAGATATTTGATAATTTCGATAATGTCTTCTTTTGTCAAAACCTTGATGTCGGGATTGATGTTCAGGTTCAATTTCCGGTTGATACGGAAACGTCCTACATCGCCCAAATCGTAACGTTTTTCGGAAAAGAACAAATTGTTGATCACCTCGCGGGCAGTTGAATCATCGGCCGGCACAGCGTTACGCAATTGACGGTAGATATACAAAACCGCTTCTTTTTCCGAGTTGCTCGGGTCTTTCTGAAGGGTGTTGTAAATGATGGCGTAATCATTTTGATTAGCCTCAGGTCTGTGAAGCAGGATAGCCTGGGTTCCGGAGTCAATTATTTCCTGGATATGATGTTCTTCGAGCACCGTTTCACGATCGATGATGATTTCGTTACGTTCGATACTTACTACCTCGCCGGTATCTTCATCCACAAAATCTTCCACCCATGTTTTTAAAACACGTGCGGCGAGTTTTTGCCCTATCGCTTTTTTTAGCGAGGTTTTGCTTACTTTAATTTCTTCTGCCAGATTGAAGATTTCGAGAATATCTTTGTCGCTTTCAAATCCAATGGCTCGCAACAAAGTGGTTACGGGTAATTTCTTTTTACGGTCGATGTAAGCATACATCACATTGTTGATATCGGTGGCAAATTCGATCCAGGATCCGCGGAATGGAATAATACGGGCTGAATATAATTTAGATCCGTTAGCGTGAATGCTTTGACCGAAAAACACCCCGGGAGAACGGTGCAATTGCGATACGATTACACGTTCGGCTCCGTTGATAACAAAGGTGCCTTTGGGAGTCATGTACGGGATGGGTCCCAAATACACGTCCTGGATAACTGTATCAAAATCTTCGTGATCGGGATCGGTACAGTATAGTTTTAGTTTGGCTTTCAGTGGAACACTGTAAGTAAGACCCCGATCGATACATTCTTCAATCGAATAACGTGGAGGGTCAACGTAATAATCGAGAAATTCGAGGATGAAGTTGTTTCTTGTATCGGCAATAGGAAAGTTTTCAGAAAAAACTTTATATAAACCTTCAGTTTTTCTTTTCTCAGGAGCGGTGTCCATCTGAAAAAAGTCTTGGAAAGATTTTAATTGTACTTCCAAAAAGTCAGGATATTCCAACTGATTTTTAATAGAAGCAAAATTGATTCTTTGATTTTGGGTTATTGAAGACATTTTCAAAGAGTTTATTTGAATGCGGTGAACTCAATTATTTTATAGACAAGAAAAGGTTTAGAATCCCTCGATTTGAGGGAATCTAAACCAAAGGCCTGATATACAGGTGGTGTTATTTAAGTTCAACTTCAGCTCCGCCTTCAGTCAACGCTTTTTTCAAGGCTTCAGCTTCGTCTTTTGATGCACCTTCTTTAATTGCAGAAGGAGCGGCATCAACTAAATCTTTCGCTTCTTTCAAGCCAAGACCAGTTAATTCTTTTACTAATTTAACGATTGCTAATTTATTAGCACCGGCGGCTTTTAATACTACATCGAAAGATGATTTTTCTTCAACTACTTCAGCTGCTGCTGCAGGTCCGGCGGCAACAGCAACAGCTGCAGCAGCGGGTTCGATACCATATTCATCTTTCAAAATTTGAGCTAACTCATTTACTTCTTTAACTGTTAAGTTAACCAATTGTTCTGCAAAAGCTTTCAAATCTGCCATTTTACTTATTTTTTATGATTTTATTTTTTTTATTTTAAATATGAGAAATTATCTTTCGGACAATGTTTTCAACACGCCGTGGATAGTACTACCTCCTGACTGGAGTGCGGACACAACGTTCTTAGCAGGCGATTGCAACAAGGCAATAAGTTCGCCGATAAGTTCGTTTTTACTCTTGATGTGAATCAAGGCATCTAATTGATTTTCGCCGATATAGAAACTTTGTTCTACATAAGCAGCTTTCAGCACAGGTTTTTTAAGCTTGTTGCTTTTTTGCTTGCTAAAGTCTTCTATTACTTTGGCAGGTGCATTTCCCGTATTCGAAAGCATCAAGGATGTTTCTCCTTTTAACGAACCGTAAAGTTCGCTGAAATCCACTGATGAGTTTTCGAGTGCTTTTTGAAGCAATGTATTTTTTACGACAACGAGTTTAATATCCTCTTTGTAGCATACACGACGTAATTCGCTGGTTTGAGCGGCGTTTAAGCCGGCTATGTCAGCCAAATAGAAGTGAGCATACTCATTGATAGTCGTTTCAAGTTGTTTTATAATAGCGCTTTTATCTTCCTTTTTCATAAACTTTTAATTTTATTCTTCAACTGATTTTGGGTCGATTTTAATACCCGCACTCATTGTGCTTGAAAGATAAATGCTCTTTACATAAGTACCTTTAGCGGAAGTTGGTTTGAGTTTCATCAAAGTACCAACAAATTCTTTGGCATTGCCAATAATTTGTTCGGGAGCAAACGAAGTCTTACCTACCGAAGTATGTACGATACCATATTTGTCAACTTTAAAGTCGATCTTACCTTGTTTTACTTCTTTAACAGCTTTGCCAATTTCGTTGGTAACAGTACCGCTTTTAGGATTCGGCATTAATCCGCGAGGACCAAGGATACGACCTAAAGCGCCTAATTTACCCATGATAGCAGGCATAGTGATGATCACATCAACATCTGTCCATCCTCCTTTAATTTTATCGATATATTCATCGAGACCAACATAGTCGGCGCCGGCTTCTTTAGCCGCAGCTTCCTGGTCGGGAGTACATAATGCAAGAACCCTTACTTGTTTTCCGGTTCCGTTTGGCAACGACACAACGCCGCGTACCATTTGGTTGGCTTTACGTGGGTCTACACCTAAGCGTACATCAATATCAACAGAAGCATCGAATTTAGTCGTAGAGATTTCTTTTACTAACGAAGCTGCTTCCTTGAGAGAATAGGTTTTTCCTGCTTCAATTTTTTCTAAAGCTAACCTTTGATTTTTTGTCAGTTTACTCATTGTAATTGAAGTGTTAATTAATTATTACTCGGAAATACACCTTTTACGGTGATACCCATACTTCTTGCTGTACCGGCAACCATTTTCATGGCTGCTTCCAATTCAAAGCAATTCAAATCCACCATTTTGTCGGTAGCAATAGTTTGTACCTGTTCCCAGGTAATTTCTGCCACTTTCTTACGGTTTGGTTCAGCTGATCCACCTTTCAGTTTTGCTGCTTCTAATAATTGAATAGCAACCGGAGGTGTTTTAACTACGAATTCGAATGATTTGTCTGTATAGTAGGTGATGACAACCGGTAAAATTTTACCCTGTTTGTCCTGGGTTCTGGCATTGAATTGTTTGCAAAACTCCATAATATTGATCCCTTTAGAACCCAAAGCGGGGCCTACCGGGGGAGATGGGTTTGCCGCACCTCCTTTAATCTGTAATTTAATAAGTCCAGCAATTTCTTTAGCCATAATTGTTTTAATTTTTGATGTTAAAGGGGAATATTTCTACTTGTAACCGGGTCGAACTATTCCTTTTCTACTTGCGTAAACGCTAATTCGAGCGGAGTTTTCCGTCCGAATATCATAACCATAACTTTGAGTTTTTTCTTCTCTGTGTTTACTTCTTCAATTAACCCGCTAAATCCTGTAAAAGGACCGAAAATAACCTTAACGCTTTCACCCACGAAGTATGGAGTTAACATTTCTTCGCCTGTTTCCTGAAGGTCATCCATTGTTCCTAAAATCCGGTTTACCTCTGCTTGGCGAACCGGAATGGGAATATGGTTTTTTTCTTCTAAAAAACCGATTACGTTTGGTGTGTTTCGAAGACGGTGAGGAATTTCTCCAACCAGATTAGCTTCTATCAAAACATATCCCGGCATGTAACTACGTTCTTTTGTAATTTTCTTGCCGTTACGAATCTGGTAAACTTTTTCAGTAGGGATAAGTACCTGCGCAACAAACTGACCAAGGTCAGAGTTCTTGATTTCTGTTTCAATATACTCTTTCACCTTGTTTTCTTTACCACTTATGGCACGCATTACGTACCATTTGAAATTTGTTGATTCCGACACTTCTTTGACCCTCCTTGAATTAAAAATTACGACAGTTTTTCATAGATAAATGTCATGATAGCTTCAAAACCTAAATCCATAAGCCATACCAACAGTGCAAGAATGATGGAAGCGATCAAAACGACAATTGCGCTGTTAGTAAGTTCGGAGCGCGATGGCCACGATACTTTCTGAACAAGTTCTGAATACGACTCTTTGATATAGTTAATTATCTTCATATTATATAAATAGAATTTGCACGGGCAGAGAGGCTCGAACTCCCGACACCTGGTTTTGGAGACCAGTGCTCTACCAACTGAGCTACGCCCGTATATGACCC
>DIFH01000047.1:0-6476 GCA_002427615.1 Paludibacter sp. UBA5753 | reverse complement strand
TTACAAGCTACAGGATAGATCAATGTTACTGTCAATTCCAGGTTATCGCCCGGCATAACCATTTCAGTTCCTTCCGGCAAAGTGATTTCGCCGGTTACGTCCAATGTACGGATATAGAACTGTGGACGGTAGCGGTTATGAAATGGAGTATGACGACCACCTTCTTCTTTTTTCAAGATATAAACAGCTGCCTTGAAAGTAGTGTGAGGAGTTACTTTTCCCGGGTGAGTAACAACCATACCACGTTTGATTTCATCTTTATCAATACCACGAAGTAATAAACCTACGTTATCACCAGCCTGACCTTCGTCAAGAATTTTGCGGAACATTTCCACCCCTGTAACAACTGATTTTTTGGCTTCGTGTCCTAATCCGATGATTTGAACTTCTTCACCCGTTTTGATAACGCCTGTTTCGATACGACCTGTAGCAACAGTACCGCGACCTGTGATAGAAAATACGTCTTCAACCGGCATCAAGAATGGTTTATCGATAGCACGTGGAGGCAACTCAATCCAAGTGTCAACTGCATCCATCAATTCCATTATTTTTTCTTCCCATTCGGGAACTCCGTTCAATGCACCAAGTGCAGAGCCACGGATGACAGGAGTGTTTTCTCCGTCGAATTCATAGAATGAAAGCAATTCACGCATTTCCATTTCTACCAGTTCCAACATTTCTTCGTCGTCAACCTGATCACATTTGTTCATGAAGATAACCAAACGAGGCACGTTTACCTGACGAGCTAACAAGATGTGTTCGCGTGTTTGTGGCATAGGGCCATCAGTAGCAGCTACCACAATGATAGCGCCGTCCATTTGAGCAGCGCCGGTAACCATGTTCTTAACGTAGTCGGCGTGACCCGGACAGTCAACGTGTGCATAGTGACGGGTTGCTGTTTGATATTCAACGTGTGCAGTATTAATGGTAATACCACGTTCTTTTTCTTCAGGTGCATTATCGATAGAATCGAACGAACGCAATTCGGAAAGTCCTTTTTTTGCAAGTACAGTAGTAATTGCGGCGGTCAAAGTAGTTTTACCGTGGTCAACGTGACCAATGGTACCTACGTTTACGTGAGGTTTTGACCTGTCAAATTTTTCTTTTGCCATAACTCAAAGATTATTTAATAATTAATTATATGTTTTATAAAAGCTTACAAAGTTGAGCTGTTGATGAGAATTGAACTCGCGACCTCTTCCTTACCAAGGAAGTGCTCTACCACTGAGCTACAACAGCAGATTAAACCCCCTTCAAATTCTCCCGAAAGGGAAAATTTCCCTCCCATCGGGCGGGTTGGGGCGGGTTTCTCTTTAAAAAGAGCGGAAGACGGGACTCAAACCCGCGACCCTCAGCTTGGAAGGCTAATGCTCTATCGACTGAGCTACTTCCGCGATTTATTGTGCCAATATGATAATGTGCTAATTTACCAATTCAAACTGCATAATCTCATCCAATTGGTACATTGGCACATTGATTAATTGGCATATTGATTAATTGGCACATTATTTCGTGGGCAGTGATGGATTCGAACCACCGAAGTCGAAAGACAGCTGAGTTACAGTCAGCCCCATTTGGCCACTCTGGTAACTGCCCAGGTTTTTTAAACACGAAAAAAATGAGAAGAATTCGTCCACTCTTCTTAATTTATATGTTAATTCTCATGTGGTTTGAGCCTCTTGTCGGATTCGAACCAACGACCCCGAGATTACAAATCACGTGCTCTGGCCAACTGAGCTAAAGAGGCAAAGTGCTGTTTTATCAGCCTTTTATAGCCTAAAAAGCCGTTTAAATACTGCTATTCAAACGGCTTGCAAATGTACGAAATTATTTTGGACTACAAAACATTTACATGAATATTTTATTTTTTAGTTGTTTTTTCCTTGTGTTTGCGGATTTGCTTTTCTAATGCATCTACGGTAAGGTCTATAGCTTCTTCAAATGTATCACAGGTTTTTGAGGCGAAAAAATCTACATTCGGAATTGCAATTTTTATTTCTGCTTCTTTGTTTGTTGCTGTTTCGGGCTTTACTACTTTTAAATATACTTCTACGTTGATAATTTCATCAAAAAACTTATCCAATTTTGATGTTTTCTTGTTGATGTACGATTCCAAAGCGGTTGTTGCATCAAAATTGATGGATTGAATCCTTAGTTTCATAAATACCTCCTTTTTTATTTAGCTCGTGGATGAGCCTGTTTATATATATTGTATAGTTCGTCAAAACTCGTGTGTGTATAAACCTGCGTTGCTGCAAGGCTGCTATGACCGAGTAGTTCTTTTACGGCGTTTATATCGGCGCCCTGATTGAGTAATCCTGTGGCAAAGGTATGGCGTAGCACGTGGGGGCTTGTTTTGGAGAGACTGCTAACTTGCGACATAGTATTGTGTACAAGGTTGTAAACCATATTTGGGTATAGTTTTTTGCCGTTTTTGCGAACGAATAAAAATGGAGTATGAGTTTCTATCTGTTCGTTTCGAATCCGGATGTATTGTTCAATTTTTAAGCAGAAATCCTTGCTGACCGGTATAATGCGTTGTTTGTTGCGTTTTCCCACAACCCGCAAGTTTCCTTCTGCAAGGTCCAAATCATTGTCTTTAATGGAAATTAGCTCGGAAAGCCTTATGCCTGTCAAATAGAACATTTCTAAGATTAAATGATTGCGCAGGGCTTCAAAATTTTCAGGTAAAAATGTTTCGTTCAATGCTATTTCCATCTCTGTCTGTTTAAAAAACGCAGGGAGAGGCTTATTTGTTTTGGGTAAAATGATTTTTAACGTAGGATTTTTCTGTGTGTAACCACGTGTGAGTAAAAACCGCCAAAATGACCTGAGTGTAGATATCTTTCGTGACAGTGTGCGCGCATTAATGTCGGATGACATTAATGCAAGCGCCCATTGTTGTATTTGTTTTTCTTCAACCGAAGCCGGAGTGAATTGATCTTCTTCAACCTGAAGAAAGTTACAAAACTGAATCAGGTCGGTATGATACGACAAAACAGTATGAGATGAATAATTCTTCTCATACTGTAAATATTGCAGAAATTCGTTTATCATAACCGTAGGTTCAATTCTGCAACGAAAATAAAATAAATAAATCAGCTGGGCAAACTTTCTGCCGATTTTTTTACTTTTTTATTCTTCGTCCAATTGCATTTTTTGTACGTAAATCGCGTGGATTTTTTCTTCGCGTTTTACAATGGAAGGCTTATCGAAACATTGACGGCGACGAAGTTCTTTTACCACGCCTGTTTTTTCAAATTTACGTTTGAATTTTTTCAATGCTCTTTCAATGTTTTCGCCTTCTTTTACGGGTACTACGATCATAATTATTAGTTATTTAATATATTTTGTTATCAATTTTAGATTCGGACTGCAAAGATAGAGAATCATTTTGAAATTGCAAAACCTTTTTTTGATTTTTATTTAATGATTTAATTGGTGTCGGTAAAGCAGGTCTTTTTAGATTTGATTTTCAGTTCGACAAAGTCAAACTGAAAATCAAAAGGAGGGGAGATTGTTTCATTAACTCCCAGTTGCGAATCGTTTACGGGAGGTTATGCAGACCTGCCTGCGGTTTATCCATCTATGGAGGGCAGGCAGGTTTAGCCCCGTCGGAGCAAAGAGTTTAAATGCAAAATAATCCACTAAATGGCTGATTATTATCAAATATATTAGGGTGATGAGTAGTTAAGATTTCAAACTTTCCTATTGAATCTTCAGTTTTTAACATGAATCGTGTAGGTTTGTTATTTCAAATATTTTTCAAGGAATTGATCTTGTTCCCACAGTAAATGCAGGATATTTTCGCGGGCTACGTAACTATGTTGTTCCTTGGGCAGAATTACCATACGGGCAGGTCCGCCAAGTCCTTTCAGCGCCTGGAAATAGCGTTCGGTTTGCAACGTGAATGTTCCGGGATTGTTGTCGGCTTCGCCATGCACAAGCAACATAGGCGTTTTCATTTTGTCTGCGTGCATAAAAGGCGACATGGCGTCATACACTTCCGGAGCCTCCCAGTAATTGCGTTGTTCGCTTTGGAAGCCGAAAGGAGTTAAGGTCCGGTTGTAAGCCCCGCTACGGGCAATGCCGCACGCAAACAAATCGGAATGTGTAAGCAGGTTGGCAGTCATAAACGCGCCATACGAATGTCCGCCCACGGCTACTTTTGTGCGGTCGATATAACCAAGTGAATCCACCGCATCAATCGCTGCTTTGGCATTGGCAACCAGTTGTTCGATAAACGAATCATTCGGTTCGGTTTTTCCTTCGCCCACGATAGGGAAAGCCGCGTCGTCGAGGATGGCGTAGCCGCGGGTTACCCAGTAAACGAATGAGCCGTAATACGGAAATGTAAATTCGTTGGGGTTGGCGGTGCTTTGTCCTGCGCTGTTTTTGTCTTTGTATTCAGCCGGATAAGCCCAGATAAGCAAAGGCAGTTTCCCTGTTTTTGCATTACGGTCGTAATCTGCCGGCAAGTAAAGCGTTCCCGAAAGCTCCACGCCATCTGCCCGGTTGTATTTGATCAGTTCTTTATAAATATTTTTGATGCTTTCGAAAGGATTGGGGAAATGCGTCAGTTGCAAAGGCGCAATCTGTTTTTTCAGGTTGCGGATATAATAATTGGGATATTCGTTTTTCGATTGAATGCGTACCAGCACTTCGCCCTTTGTTACGTCCAGAATGTCGAATATTTCCTCCATTTTGTCGGCGTAGACCGACTGATAAAGGCGTTTTGTTTTCAGAGTTTTCAAATTGAGTTCGTCGATAAAAGGAAACTGTCCTTGGGGTGTAAAACCATCGCCGATTCTGAAAATACGGTTGTTATCTATGGTCAATACATATTTTCCGTATTCGTTTTTCTGTGTTTCAAAATCTCCCTGATCGGAATAAACATCCTGGTAATTGCGGTCGGAAACCACACGTGGAGCTGCTTCAGGCTTTGATGGATCGAACAAATAGCTTTTCACTTGCCGCGTATCGTACCATTCGTCCTGCAAAACAGCTGTTGTAGCATTTCCCCAAACAATGTGCGAAAAACGCAGGTTCGATTTGGTCAACAATTCCGGGTTTTTATCGAAAGGAGCTTTCCAGGTGTAAACCGCGTCGCGGAATTCCGTTTCATTTTTCGGGTCGCCTTCGTCGAGCGCTTCTACAAAGAATAAGGTGGCTGGAACGTCCGAACGCCAGTTCAGATGGCGTTTTCCTTTGCGTACAGCCATAAAACCTTTGGGAAGAACTTCGGTGAGCGGCACTTCGGTTACTGTTTTTATTACCTTTCCGTTCAGGTCGTATATCACATATCGTTGCGGGAAGCGGTTGAACGGAACAATATACGAAAACGGTTTTTGGATCGTATTTACGAGTAAATATTGTCCATCAGGCGAGAAATTTTCCTCCGCATAGATGTCAGCGTATTTGAATAGGGTTTTATTCCCGTTTAAATCTACTTTATAAAGTTCGGCGGTAGTCAGCGCTACAAAGTTTGCCTCGTCCGAAGGATTTTTCAGCAAATCCTGGTAAGTCCGGTTTTGTGCTTTTGAACCATCGCTTACGGAGATTGTAGGGCCTGTGGGCAAATTCTTGTTCGAATCAATAAGAGCCGGTCGGTTTTCCGGTATAAGGCGGACTAACAATGCCCGGCTGTCGCGATACCAATTCAGCGGATTGCCTAAGTTCGCATTCACAACAGCTTCGGTCAGCCTTGTAGCCTGAGCAGTAACAAAATCCATCACCCAAAGTTCCAATCCTTCGGCGGTAGTGTGTGTAAAAGCCACTTTCGTTTCGTCGGGCGACCAGGTGAGATAAGCGATGCGTGGTTTAGCCGGAAGTCCTTTTATCTGAACGGGTTTGTCGTCCAACACTTTGCGTATTTTCAGGTTGCTGATATAGCTCATTGACGAGCTGATATTGGTTACCGGATTTACACGCAGTCCGGCAAGGCTGATTTCCTGTTGATTCAGGTCGTCGAGCGATTTGTAGGTGTCGCGGTAACTAAGCAGCATATATTTTTTGTGCGAGTCGATACTTACCGCCGGAGCCCGCTGATAGTCGGCGAGTTGTAAAATGCTTTCGGGCGGAAGTTGATAAGTCAGGTTTTCCTGAGCCTTGATGTTGGTTATTCCCATTATCGTAATAAATAAAACGAGTACGTCTTTTTTCATATTCGTTATTTTTAATTCAGAATACAAAGTTAAACTATTCTTTTAAACATACACAAAAAACCATTGCCTGAAAAAATGCAATGGCTTTTGTGTTATCTTTCCTCTATAAATCCCGGATAGACTAAACATATTATTCTCAAATTCAAAGAACAAACCAAAGAAACAGGGAATAAATCAGAATTAGGAACAAAAAGAGCTACTGCGATATGTCATATATCGCAGCACATACTAATTAAGGTCTGCTGAAAAAGTATAATAAGTCTGATAAATAGTAATTTATAGTATTTTTTTAGGTGTAAATGCAAGGTTTTT
>DIFH01000113.1:28724-30858 GCA_002427615.1 Paludibacter sp. UBA5753 | reverse complement strand
CTGAAAAATAGAATCTGTCAAAGTATAAGTAAATGATAAAATAGTAAATGATAAAATAGTAAATGATAAAATAGTAAATGATAAAATAGTAAATGATAAAATAGTAAATAGTAAAATAGTAAATGAATATTATGCATACAACCGAAGATAAACTGAAAGAATTTGAGCGATTGTTGAATATTATGTCCGAATTGAGGGTGAAATGTCCGTGGGACAAGGAACAGACTTTTGAAAGTTTGCGTTCGCACTCCATCGAGGAAGTTTACGAACTTGCCGATGCCATCATTCAGGACGATAAATTGGCGATACGCAAGGAACTGGGCGATATGTTGTTACACATTGTTTTTTATGCACAAATAGGTAGTGAAACGAACGATTTCGACATTTATGATGTGTGTAAAGCGTTGAACGAAAAACTTATTTATCGTCATCCACATGTTTTTGGCGAGGTGGAAGCCGATAATGCCAAAACGGTGGAACAAAACTGGGAGCAACTCAAATTGAAAGAAAAAGGAGGCAATAAATCTGTTTTATCGGGCGTCCCGAATACTTTGCCAGCTTTGATTAAAGCGCATCGCATTCAGGATAAAGCGCGCAGCGTAGGTTTCGACTGGGAAGAACGTGAGCAGGTTTGGGGGAAAGTGCAGGAGGAAATTGACGAGTTGCAAGTCGAAATAGGGATGATGGATAAAGATAAAATGGAGGCGGAATTCGGCGATTTGCTTTTTAGCCTGATTAACGCCGGACGTTTGTATGGCATCGATCCTGAAAATGCGCTGGAACGTACCAACCGCAAGTTTATTAATCGCTTCAATTATCTCGAATCGAAGACCATTTCGCAAGGACGCGATTTAAAACAAATGACTTTAGCTGAAATGGATATGATTTGGGATGAAGCAAAAAAGATTGAAAGAACTGTTGATTAATATTCTGTTAAACAACGCATAAGCAAGTTTTTTGCTGCTTTGCTTGTGTGTTGTTATGAAGTTAATTGATTTTAAATTCTTTGCCCCGACGGGGCTAAACCTGCCTGCGGCAGGCAGCTGTGCATAACCCCCAGTAAGCGAATCGCAGCTGGGGGTTAATGAAACAATCGTACCTCCTTGTTGATTTTCAGTTCGACAAAGTCGAACTGAAAATCAACAAGGTTATAAAAATAAAGGGCGCTAAGTAGTTACGAAATAAAAGCCCTACATCCATACAAATGACACTAATTTGAGAGAGGGTAGGTTTTTTTAAAAATCTTAAATAATGCTTGTAAATAATTGCATTATATGTAATTAGAAATAAATTCAGCCAAAATTTGATTTTTGTAGGTTAATAGTGTAAAGATAAGTATTATCAACTAAAAAAAATATGTAAGTTTGCATCACCATAGAAAACCTTGAATATATAGCGCTAATCACCCAATGAAAAAAAATCATATTCCTATAGATTACGAATTGCTCATGCAATTGAAGGATGGGAACGAGAAAGCATTTTCTGTTGTTTTTGAAACCTATCACAGGTACTTGTATGTGTTGGCTTGCCGATACTTAATGTCGGAAAGCTATGCGGAGGATGCAGTACAGTATACTTTTATGCGTTTGTGGGAGGGGAGGGAAACTTACGACTACAAAACAGGTATTAAAAATTTGCTTTTTACCATGCTGAAAAACTATATCCTGAATGAAATCAGGCATAATAATCTGGTTATCCAGAAGAACTACGAACTGGCACAGTTTACCGAAGAAATGGAAACTGATTTCTTACATGAACTGGAAGATGCCGATTTCAGGTCGCATTTATATCGGTTAATTGACCAACTTCCACCACAGAAACGTGAAGTATGCTTATTGAAAATTCAAAAAGGATGGACGAATCAGGAAGTAGCAGATGCTATGCATATTTCCGTACCAACAGTAAAATCACATTATACACAGATAATCAAATCATTGCGTTTGCAGTTAGATAAAATTATTATTGTCGTTCTGGCAATAAGATATTTTATGTAGATATTACACAAAAGACTCATACCTTTCATCCTAATAACTGTTTATTATTATATTAATTCGACTTTGACAGATTAAAATAATAGTAAACCAACTGACAAGATTAACAGGATTAACAGGTTTCATTTTATTGAACAGGCATT
>DIFH01000113.1:0-28675 GCA_002427615.1 Paludibacter sp. UBA5753 | reverse complement strand
AGAATCTGTCAAAGTAGAATTAATAGGTATTAAAATATATATCCAATATGATGGATCCGAAAATTATTGATAAGGTGCTTTCAAAAAACGCATCACCGGACGAGGCTCGTCACGTAGCTGCATGGTTTGCAACCGACGAGGGGCATGAATATTTCTCACAGCGCTACGACCGGGAATCGTATTTACTGAATGAAAAGATTATTACAGAATGGTCTGATCATGAAATCCCAACTGAAAGGATGAAAGTGAAATTTATATCTCAACTAAAAATGAGGGTTCGAACTTTTCGTTTCCGGGTGGCAGCTGCGGTTATTATTCCTTTTATTTTTTTAGCAGGTGCTTTTACATTTGTGGCTAATCGTACGGGGGTGTTTTCAAGTGAAGAAATGGCTGAAGTAGTCGTGCCTTACGGGGAACAGGTTCAGGTAGTACTTCAAGATGGAACGATTGTTCAACTTAATTCTGGTTCAACGTTAGAGTATCCTAAATCATTCGGCCTTTTTAGCAGGAACGTAAAACTTACCGGTGAAGGATATTTTTCTGTGGCTAAGGAAATCGGAAGACCTTTTATTGTGAATTTGAATGAAATCAAAGTGAAAGTGACCGGTACTAAATTTAATGCAAAAGCATACCCCACTGATAATAAAATTACAGTTTCACTTGAAGAAGGCAGTGTAAATATTGCAGACAAGAATAGTAAGATATATCCATTAAAGGTAGGCGAGAATGCAGATTACGACAAGAATTCAGGAATATGTACAGTGAATGTAATTGAAGATATGACTTTGCATACTGCATGGAGAACTAAAAGTCTAAATTTTTATAGAACTCCACTTAAAGATATTTTAAAGACACTTGAACGTCAATATGAAGTGCAATTTATTATGAGTGATTCTTCGCTTTTGAATTATAAATTTAGTATTTCAACTAGTCGAGTTAATGCGAAAGAAATACTTCTGGATTTAGAGAAGGTCTCAAAAATCAGTTTTACACCAAAAGGCACTAATAATTATGAAGTGTCGACTCTAAAATAGAACATCTATATTTTTTAAGGGGTGCTGAAATGACCTGTTGATTATCTGTGTGTGTTCACACTTTTAATCAGCAGGTTTTTTTTTTCAAAAATGACTCATACCTTTTTAAATGTCGTGTGTTTACTATGAACACAACAAAAAAATTAATCTTAAAGCAATAAATGCATGAAAAAAACAGGATTTATTACCAAAATTATTTTGCTTTCCTTTTTTCTGCTCGCTGTTACAATGTATGTAACCGCACAGAAAGTTACGCTTTCGTACAAGAATGTCCCTTTTGAGAAAGTGTTGAATTCCATTAAACAACAAACTAGGCTATCACTAGTGTTTAGTGAACAATTGGTTGATGTGAACCGAAAAGTTAGCATTAGCGTAACTTCAATTAATGTTGAAGATGCGTTAACGCAATTATTAAGCGGAACAAATGTTAGTTTTGAAATAAAAAACAACAAATTGTATCTGATTGAAAAAAAAGGAAGTGAGAATTCAAATTCTACCACGACTCGAAAAAAAATAACCGGCTTAGTAACCGACTCTAAAGGTGAACCCGTCATTGGAGCTACAGTATTGATAAAAGGACTTAAAACTGGAACTGTAACTGATATAAATGGACTGTTTTCTATAGAATCGAATACTAGTTCTCAAATTCAAGTATCTTATCTTGGTTATATCTCTCAGACTATTGATATAAATGATAGGTCAAATTATAATATTACTTTAGCTGAAGATGCTAAAAGTCTTGATGAGGTTGTTGTAGTTGGCTATGGGTCAGTCAAAAAAGGGGACCTAACAGGGGCAATATCCTCTGTTAAGATGGATGATCTTCCAAAAGAAGGTTCTACTACATTGGCACAGATGCTAAAAGGACAAATTCCCGGTGTCTCCTTCACTCAAACCAGTTCTCAACCTGGTGGAGCAGTATGGATGCAAATTCGTGGAGCTGCTGCAGGCGCTTCGCCTCTGATTATTGTAGATGGTGTTCCTGTAAGTACAATGTGGGAGCCTGGTACAGGTTTGAATTTTGGTAAAGGTGACAAAGAAAGTGTTTTAGATAACATTAACCCCGATGATATTCAGGATATCCAGATTTTAAAAGATGCTAGTGCAACATCAATTTATGGTTCTCGTGCTGCTGGGGGTGTTGTACTGATTACTACTAAGCGTGGTTCGTCTGATGAAAAATTGAATATCTCATTAAAATCATCTTATACGACACAATGGATTGCAAAAAAACCGGAAGTAATGAACCCTGTTTCTTATATGCAAGCTTCTAACGAGTCGCAACTAGAGCGCTGGATGCAAAAGCAGGGCTATTATCCCTGGGGTACTTTGCCCCCATCAGAAAATATTAACGACATGCGTAAAGCATACGAGGATGCTGGACAAAAGTGGAATTATGCAACTGATGAAATTTCTAATTTCACTGGTGGTACAGATTGGTACGATGCCATTACCAGATCAGGTGAAATTCAGGATCACAGTCTGTCAATTACAGGTGGAACAAAAAAATCGAGTTATCTTGTTTCTCTTGGTTATATGGGAAATAAAGGAATTGTCAAAAACAATGATTATTCACGTACATCAGGCCGTATGTCTTTTGACCAGACTTTCAGTAAATATATCAAAGGCGGAATCTCAACCTCATATTCTCTTATTAAATCAAATGATGTACCTATTTCTGGAGCCAGTGGATCAACCACACTTTTTATGGCAGCGCGCAAGTACGATCCTACAATTCCAATTAAAGATGAAAATGGAAATTATGCTTTAGGAAAAATATACGGACTTTCACAAAATCCTGCTTCGATTCTCGAAGCTTCAATGCAGACAAAGAAAGACAATATCATGGCCTCAGCCTACTTGGATATCATGCCTTTTAATGGTTTAACTATTAAAACTACTGTTGGCTACGATAGAAAATTTGCAAACGTTGGAGCTTATTTCCCAATGACAACTCAAGAGGGTATTAATGCAGGTGGCGGCGTGGCTAAAATTGCAGACAGTAATCTAACGAACAATTATGTAAACATAATGGCAACTTACAATATTAAGTTTGCTGAATCGCACGATTTAACTTTGATGGCAGGTTGGGAATATCAGGAAGTGGATAACGAAAGCTTGAGTGGCGAAAATCGAGGATTTCCATACGATGGCGTGAAATGGTACAACCTCGAACTTGGGACTTATGAAAAACCTATTGTTAATTCAGAGAGGAACACAGGACAAAATGCTTCACTAATTTCAAGGTTAAATTATTCATATAAAGGGCGCTATCTGCTAACTGCAAATTTCCGTCGAGATGGCTCATCGAATTTTGCAGCAAACAAGCAATGGGGTAATTTTGGTGGTGCATCAGTTGCTTGGCGTATCAATGAAGAAAGTTTTCTGAAATCCGCGGAGTGGCTTTCGAACTTAAAGCTCCGAGCTGGTGTCGGGATAACGGGTAATGCAGGTAGTTTGACAGGAACACGCACGTTCTATCGTCCGGGATACGATTATTACTTCAACAACAAACTTACGAGTGGTATAGTGTTAGCATCGTTGGGTAATCCTGATTTGTCATGGGAGTCTCAACGAGATATCAACATTGGTCTTGACTTCGGATTTTTCAACAATAAAGTCGGTGGAAGTGTAGACATATATAAGCGCACCATTTTTGACCGAATTGGCACCAAAAATCTGATGTCATATCAAGAAATTAATACGTTAAATTACAATACCGAGCGCATAGATAATACAAGTGGAATAGACCTCTCTCTATATGGAAATCTGGTAAAAAACAACAAATTTTCATGGAGAAGTCAGTTTACCTTTACTTACTATCGTGATTATTCTTCGAAACGCGATCCATCCGAGATTCTTGACATAAATATGCCTGCAACTAATGCAGACTGGAATGATGTTTGGAGTTATGCAGCGGACGGCTTGATTCGGCCGGGCGAAACAGTTTCATATATGCCTGGTGCTCTGCCTGGAAGTATAAAAATTAAAGATATTGACGGCTATTTGTACGACGCAGAAGGTAAATTAGTAAGAGATGCCGATGGTCGTCCTAAATATTTGGGTGAACCTGATGGAAAATTAGATAATGCAGATTTAGTAATTATTCACAACAAAACACCGATGCCTTTTAGTTGGTCAAATTCATTTACTTATAAAAATTTTGATTTAAATGTTTATATGTATGGGAAACTAAATGTTTATAAAAACACGGATTATTTAGTAAACATTGCTTATGGACCATATGAAGGCACAAATACAAGTCCGTATTTTGTCGACCGTTTTACATGGAATAATACCACATCGAAAATTCCTGCCTTCACACAAAACACCAGCTCAAACTATGGTTATGGAAATTATTTTATGGAAGATGCATGGTTTATTCGTTTGGATAATATCACTTTGGGATATACTTTGCCAAAAAAACTAACAAAATCAGTTGCTCAGTCTATACGTTTTTATGGTTCTGTTAAAAACATATTCACAATAACTCCGTATAGTGGCTATGATCCCGAATACGATGTGTATTTGTATCCTAGCACAGCCTCATTTAATTTCGGGATTGATGTGAAGTTCTAACAAATAGATTGACTAATTAATCATTATACCAAATAAGTTATACAACAATGAAAACAAAAATATTTTCAATCGCAATCATTTCTGTTTTACTGCTGTCGTTTGTCTCATGTACACTCGAACGCGAATCGTATGAAGAAATTTATCCAGAACAATTTTTCCGCAATGAAGATGATGTAAACAAAGCCCTCACTGGTTTGTATTATGGTCCTTTCCGTATGGGATACGGCAGTTTTTACGGTGTAGACCAATTTTCATATCAGGTAGTTTCGGACTTTACGGCAGGTACTATGGCGAGCCGATGGACAACCGCAAGTGGATATCCTCAGTATTTTGAACATCGCTGGAGTGAAACTATGTCTGCTGGTTATGGCAAAGATTTTACAGAGAGGATGTATTCGCAATACAACCGATTGACTTCGATTTTGGAAACCATTAAACGTATTGAGGCGGCACCAATTACAGATGACCTTAAAATAAAAGCTATAGCAGAAGCCAAATGTATTTATGCATGGGTTGGCTTTATACTCTACGATTTATTTGGTCCCGTGCCACTCATTACAGAAGAGGCTCTTGCAAAACCTTACGATAAAGTATTAATTCCACGATTAACAGATGCCGAATATACTGCTATTATGCAAGGATATTTAGATGATGCTATTAAGGAACTTCCAATTCATCAGACCGAAAACTGGGGACGAGTTTCAAAAGGCTTGGCTTTGATGCTGAAACTGAAATTTTATATGGTGGATAAGAACTTTGTTGAAGCCGAAAAAACAGCCCGTGAGCTTTATTCGTATCGTGGATCAGTATATGATTTACAAGGCAAATATAACGAAATTTTTGATAAAAAACACGTGCGCAACAAAGAGATCATCCACGCCATTCCCTGTGGTCTTGCCGACGGTATGCAAAACCGAAGTCTTATCCAATTCTGGCCAGTTCGTTATCGTCAGGATCGGCAGTGTTGGTTTACTTTCGGTATGGACTGGAAATTTTACGATACATTTGAAACAGGGGATAACCGCATGAACTCCATTGTGACTTCATACACAAGTATCACTGGGGAACAAAACGATCGTACGCATGGATTTCTGGCAAATTCCGCTGCTATTATTAAAGTCGACGACGATACTTATACAGGTGGCGAATTTGCTTCGGTTGATTTGATTGTTTATCGCTTTGCCGATGTAATGCTTTCGCTGGCAGAATGTATCAATGAAAACAACGGTTCGCCAACAACAGAAGCGATCGACTTGGTAGATGAAATTCGTGGACGTGTAAATTTGCCTAAACTTACTGCAACTGAAACAGAAAGTAAAGAAGCTTTTAATAAAGCTATTCTACGTGAACGTTTACACGAATTTATGGCTGAAGGGTTAGCTAGACAGGATAAAATCCGACATGGGGTTTTTGTGTCTGATTCGAAAGCGCAATATCCAAGCAGCCAGTCTGATTGGTACAAAGTTCGTTTTGCTATTCCGGCTAAATATATTCTCGAGTCGGAAGGGGTGGTAACGCAAAACCCTGGGTACACCGACCAGACTCAGACATCAAATTAACCGCTTTTCTAATTTCACATAATTTTCTAATTTCAAACTTTATAACATGATAAACATAAAGAGCTTTTTTATTTTTCTATCATCTTGGTTTTTAATAAGTTGTACGGATCCAGTCAGTTCTCTCGATGATCCGGTCAACCCACCGGATGACTCAACCAATACTTCTGGAGTGGTTTATGACAAGGCAGTGGTTGTGCCGACTATTCCAGTTGTGGATGAAAGTGACTATACTGTATATTATGTTGACCCAGTTACGGGAAATGATAATAACAATGGTTTGTCGGAAGTCACTGCATTCAAATCTTTGGCGAAAATATCAGAGTTTTCAAGAAATGGATTTCAACCCAAAACAAAAGTCCTTCTCAAAAGTGGTGCAAAATTCGAAGAAAATCTTGTGCTCAAGAATCTTGCAGGGACACCAGAGAAACCATTTATCATGGACACCTACGGTGGAATAGAACGCCCTACTATCAGTGGTTACAACGATCAGGCAATTTTGATTCAAGATGATAATATGCGTTTACGAAATGTCCGCGTTACAAATTTGATAGGAACTCGCGGGATTCGAGTACAAACCAACATCAAAGGTCCTGGTGCATTCAAAAATGTTGAGATAACCGGCTGCAAGATCGAAGGTGTGAACTGGGCAGGCGACGCAACTTTCGAAAATGTGGATCCTGCGACCCTTGATGTAGAAAAAATAGCTCCAGGTGCACGTTTCTCAACCAAAGAATTTGGCGGAATTATTCTTGAAACTTTTACTACTGTTGAACAGGGACCGAGTTGGTACGAAAACTTATTTATTACCAATAACGAAATTAAACAGGTTTGCCGTAGTGGTATATTAATTACAGCTAAGTGGGGACAACGTGATAAACCTGGAAGTGGTTTGAACGCTTACATCGACGATGAACATAATTGGTATCCGCATCGTAACATTGTGATTCAAGGTAATGATATAAGCTATGTCGGTGGAGATGGTCTGATCATGATGGGCTGTACTGATTCCTATATCGACCATAATCGTTGCTTTAATGCAAACTTTTTGGGGCGTAACGGACAGGCAAGTGCAGGGCTTTGGCCATATTGTTGTACAAATATAGTGATGCAGTTTAACGAAGCGGCATACACTTGGTTAGCTCATGGAAGCGCGGACGGACAAGGACTTGATGTCGATATCGCCTGTAAAAATACGTTGGTACAATACAATTATGTGCATCACAACAAAGGAGGTGGCATCTTATTGTGCAACATTGCAACGGGAGAACATAAAGGCACTATCATCCGAAATAATATTTTTTACAAAAACTCAGGTACTTTGAGAGGTAGCTTAATGACAGTATCAAGCAATGTAGGTAAAACCGATGTATACAATAATACTGTGATCATTGATCCAGTCACTCCTCAGATTATCTATACCGATGACTGGGCAAAAGCAGGAAAATCGAAGGGCTTTCATTATTTCAATAACATATTTATTGCTTCGACTCCTTGCACAGCCACTTTCGACATGCACAATATGGAAAATCCTGTATTTGAGAACAATTTGTTTTTTCAAATTGGAAGTGCTTATACCATAGATGGAACTGCCTTGCGATACAATCCTAAAATCAGTATGCCAAGTTCGGCTAACGGATTCAGCAAAGCATCAGCCTTTAAACCTGAAGAAGTTAATACTTTTAAAAACGGACTGTTAGTAGATAGTATGGCTCCTAAAGATATTCTTGGTTCGGATGTGAAAAATATTAAATACATCGGAGCAATTGCCAAATAATAATAAATGAACTTTAAAAACTATATACTTATGAATTTGAAAACTATATTTTACATTTCGCTTACAATTCTTTTAGCGTCTTGTACGTCCGAACCGGAAATTAATAAAGTGTTTGAAGTAAATTTCGAGCAGACAAAAAATATTGGTAACGGAGGTGAAACATTTTTTGTTCCAGTTGTCTCTACAGACAATTATGTACCCATGTCGTCAAAGTCCGAATGGTGTACCGTTGGTGAAAAAACGAATGAAGGCTTTTCGTTTACTGTATTGCCCAACACGCTTTCAACCGACCGCACATTTGATATTGTTGTGGCTGCTGTCGGCTTCCCTTTTTATAAAGTTACTATTACACAAGCCGCAGGTGACCCTAATTTCTCCGTAGAAATAGAGGAGCGTTCAAAGACTTTCGCACAATCAGGTGGTAATTTACAGGTTGTAGTAAGTGGAAATGTGGAATATACCGTTGAATCGTCTCAAGAATGGTGTACTGTCTCTAACATAACAATGACCGGATTTAAAATTACAGCACCTGCAAACACTGGTATTTCGCAACGGATTGCAACTCTATTGATTAAGCCGACCTTAGGTTTTCCCAATGTGACAATAAATGTAAAACAAGCTGGCCAGGCAATTCTGCTCAATGGATCGTTTGTCAATGGGTCGATGAATAGCTGGACTACAAGTGGAACAAATGGATTATTTAGTTTAGGGACCGACCAATACATTGCTCCTAATTCACCAACTGGTGCCTACTACGCAAAGAACAACATCAGTGCTACTACCGGATTTGAAGGCCGCTTGATTCAGAAACTCACGAACATTCCAGATGGAAATTATACTCTTAGCTGCCAAGTTGCAGGTTATCCGGGAAATTCCCCAGCCACAGACGGTCTCTACCTTATTGTTATAAACAAGAATGGAGAGGAATCACAGAGCAAAATTACCTTACCAAGTGGAGGATGGAAAGCCAATTCATTTTCGTTTGCAGTCACTGGCGGCGAATGTTCTGTAGGTATTTATGCTAAAACAGCTGGAGGTACAATATCCACCATGTCCTTTAAAGTCATGAACTTTGATCTTCAATAAGCGTGAAAGATGTGATACAAAGTATGCTGTTATGTTAAGGTTGACATAGCGGCATACGATTATACATTTCCTACACAATCAACAATGCTTTTAAATATCCTCAACAAATATTATTAATAAACTACTTTAAAAAAAATGTATTATGAAAACAAAAATTTTACTTTTAACATTAGTTGCTCTTATTGGATTATTTCCAGGAGCATTGATTGCTGCCAATATAGTTGAAGGTGGTGATATGGAAACAGCAAGTGCAACATTATGGACTACCTCATTCTTGAACACTGTATCATCTGCAGATTATCCTTCTTATGAGTTTGGTCACACTGCTGTTATCCCATCAGCCGGTGCAGGTGGCTGCTTGAAAGTATCAGTTATCCAGCCTACCACTGGAGTCTCTGCTTTTGCTGCTTACCAGAAGGTTACTTTAACTGCCGGAGTAAATTATACTCTGGATGCAGCATTTAGATGGGCAGATATTACAGACATATCGCTTTTATTTATAATCGGCTCAAATGCACCTGTTGACGGAGCGGATTATTCTAAAACTTCTCCAAATGCCTTATTAGCTAGTATAGGTCGTTGGGATAAACCAACAACAAAAACTGATGATCCTACTTATGTTGCAAGTACATGGAACCCAATAACTTCTCCTCCCGATTCAAAACTGAGTATTTTTTCAAATGGGTCGAAAGTGTTTACACCAGTAACTANNCGGAGATTATTATTTAGTAATTAAGGCTACTGCTCCGGCTGGAAAGGTCTTTAATCTTTACATAGATAATGTCACCTTGACTTCATCAACTGCTACCGGAGTAAATGAAATCAACACCAGCAATGATATAATATTGAGTCATGATGAACGAATTGAAGTAAAAAGGAATGTCGTGTTAAATAGCGTAAAGATTTATGGTATAAATGGTGAATTAATTGAAGCCTCAATACCAAATGCTAACAGTTTTGTTTCTTGTAAATTAAAGACTGGATTGTATATTATAAGCATAGATGGAAAAGCTCATAAAGCCGTTGTAAAATAATTTTTATTGTCCGAAAAAAAGCAAAAAGAGGGTATTTCGATTGCTTTTTTCGGACAATATTTATTTGTTTTTTAAATCTTCAAACAGGTAAAGTATATGTTGTGTGAGATACATTGTTTCTATAAGAATAGGGAACGAGTCGTTTATATACTATATTGAATTTATTCTGAAAACAATATAAACAGTAACAACCACACAATTTACTGAGCAAAAGAGAATACTCCTCTGCTCATGAGGTCTCCATATAAATATGTTTTTTTAATCCTAAGGCTTCTTACAGTAGACTTTAATTAACAATATCTTTATATCTAAGGAACTACAATCAGTTCCACCTGTTTAATGAATCAACATGTTTAGCTGACAAGTTTTATCTCAATCGGCTAATTACTGAATATTCAGCCAATAGTCAATCACATATACAATTTTAAAAACATTGATGTTAGTTAATGTCACTGGAAATATTCTCCAATGAGTTTATTTTATATTGTCACGCATATATATGCAACTATTAAGTCAAAAAGAGATTATTGTTCAGACTGTTAGTGGTAAATCTATTTGCAAAAATTTAAATATGAATAATAAGATTTTTAGGCTGTTAGTTACTATTTCTGTAATAATAATGGTTGTAGCCGAAACAGCAGCAAGAAGTTACGAAGAAATTAGTGATGTGGATATTTGTGTATACGGTGGAACATCAGCTGGAGTAATAGCTGCATATACTGCACATCAATCAGGGAAGAGCGTATTGTTAATAGAACCGGGCAGACATTTGGGTGGGATGAGTTCGGGCGGGTTAGGATCCACAGATATTGGGAATAAATACGTTGTGCAAGGACTTGCTCTGGATTTCTATCGCAGAATAGGGCAACATTATGGAAAATTGGAGCAATGGACCTTCGAACCGAAAGTAGCTGAGGAGGTTTTCAATGAATATATCAAAAAGGGTAACATTGAGGTTTGCTACAATAGTCGTTTGGCCTCTGTGTTGAAAGAGGATAATGTGATAAATACAATTGAGATTGAAAACTCTTTAAACCCGCTTAAAGAGACAAATAAGATAATTCGTGCTAAAGTTTTTATCGATTGTTCTTATGAGGGAGATCTAATGGCAAAATCCGGAGTCTCTTATACTTTTGGTCGAGAGCCGAATTCTCTTTATAATGAAACATATAATGGTGTGCAACTAATGAATGGACACCAACTTCCAAATGACATAGACCCTTATGTGATTAAAGGGGACAAGAATAGCGGTTTGATTTATGGAATAAGGGATGCGAATATTGAACCTAATGGAACAGGAGACAAGAAAATACAAGCATATAATTTCCGTATAACGCTAACGAATATTGCGGAAAATAGAAATTCAATCATGATACCGGATAATTATGAACCGAAGCGATATGAATTATTGCTGCGCCTAAAAGAAAAAAATACGTGGAAAAAATTCACAGATATATTTATCTGGAGTATGATGCCTAACGGAAAAACTGATATAAACAATTACGGAGGCTTTTCTACAGATGTTATCGGCGAAAACTGGAATTATCCTGAAGCAAGTTATGAAGAAAGAAAAAAAATATGGAAGTTTCATGAAGACTATACAAAAGGACTTCTGTATTTCGTAGGTCATGATTCCCGTGTTCCTGAATTTGTACGTGAGGGAATGTTGCAATGGGGTTATCCCAAAGACGAATATGTAGATAACAATCACTGGTCACATCAGCTCTATATAAGAGAAAGCAGACGAATGATTGGTCAGACTGTAATGACACAACATCATTGTCAAGGCAAAGAGATTGTTTCGGATGGAGTTGGTTGGGCTGCATATACAATGGATTCCCATAATTGCGACCGTTTGATCGCAAACGGCATGGTAAAGAATGAAGGAAACGTCGAAATTGGAGGTTTTGATCCTTATCCGATATCATATGGAGCGATTACTCCAAAGAAGATAGAGGTCACCAATCTATTGGTACCTGTTTGTCTTTCAGCTTCTCATATGGCGTATGGTTCCATCCGGATGGAACCAGTATTCATGGTTCTTGCACAAACCTCTGCAATTGCTGCTTGTCTTGCAATCGATCAACAAAGAAATGTTGTACAAAATGTAAATGCAACAGATATCATGAAAGAATTCTGGAATAATCCTTTGGCTGATGAAAAACAATCGGAAGGATTGACGGATAGTAGAGTAAAAGGTGGTGATTTGGAAACTATAAATGCAACATTATGGTCAACCTCTTTTTTGAATACTGTGTCAACTGCAAATTATCCTTCATATGAGCTTGGTCATACTGCTGTTATTCCATCTGCAGGTGCAGGTGGCTGTTTGAAAGTATCAGTTAACCAACCTACTACTGGAGTCTCTGCTTTTGCTGCTTATCAGAAGGTTACTTTAACTGCCGGAGTAAATTATACTCTGGATGCAGCATTTAGATGGGCAGATATTACAGACATATCGCTTTTATTTATAATCGGCTCAAGTGCACCTGTTGACGGAGCGGATTATTCTAAAACTTCTCCAAATGCCTTATTAGCTAGTATAGGTCGTTGGGAAAAACCAACAACAAAAACTGATGATCCTACTTATGTTGCAAGTACATGGAACCCAATAACTTCTCCTCCCGATTCAAAACTGAGTATTTTTTCAAATGGGTCGAAAGTGTTTACACCAGTAACTATCGGAGATTATTATTTAGTAATTAAGGCTACTGCTCCGGCTGGAAAGGTCTTTAATCTTTACATAGATAATGTCACCTTGACTTCATCAACTGCTACCGGAGTAAATGAAATCAACACCAGCAATGATATAATATTGAGCCATGATGGACGAATTGAAGTAAAAAAGAATATCGTGTTAAATAGCGTAAAAATTTATGGTATAAATGGTGAGTTAATTGAAGCCTCAATACCAAATGCCATTAGTTTTGTATCTAACAAATTAAAGACTGGTCTATATGTTATCAATATAGACGGCAGAGCTTATAAAATTATCATGAAATAAAAAACAATAGCGTTTTGTTAAATATAGGTGTTTTTAATATATCTAGAGCATTCTCTAAAGTACATCTCATCATATTGTAAAAATAAATAAAAATTATTAAATAAATCGATCAATAAATTTATAAATATAATAAGAATGAATAAAAAGGTTATTAATGTATTAGTTACTACTATCTTAATGGTGTTTGTCACTTTTAAAGCAACTGCAAGTAATAATGAAAGAATCAAGAGTGTTGATATTTGTATTTATGGTGGAACGTCAGCTGGAGTAATAGCTGCATATACCGCCCTGCAATCGGGTAAAAGCGTATTGCTGATAGAGCCTGGCAAACATCTGGGTGGTATGAGTTCAGGAGGTCTCGGCTTTACAGACATCGGTAACAAATACGTAGTACAGGGATTGGCTCTTGATTTTTATCGCAGACTGGGGCAACATTACGGAAAACTTGAGCAATGGGTTTTTGAACCTCATGTGGCAGAGGGTATCTTTAGTGATTATGTAAAAGAAGGGAATATATCCGTCATTTATGATTATAGGATTATAAATGCTTCATTAAAAAATAAAAAGATTGAGGTTATAACCTTAGAGCAGTCTTCAGTTCCAAACAAGGCAACCAACTTAGCCGTTAGAGCGAAAATGTTTATTGATTGTAGCTACGAAGGTGATCTGCTTGCCAAGGCTAATGTTTCGTATACTGTTGGGCGGGAAGATAACAAGCTCTACAGTGAAACCTACAACGGTGTTCAGAAAATGGAAGGACACCAGCTCCCAGATGGTATTGACCCTTATCGCTTAAAGGGTAATCCTGCAAGTGGACTGATTTATGGTATTAATCCGAAACCTATCAAACCGAATGGAACAGGTGACAAGAAGGTTCAAGCCTATAACTATCGTATATGTTTGACTGAAGTTCCCGAGAATCGTGTCCCCATTACTCGTCCTGATAATTATGATTCTACCCGTTACGAATTATTGCTTCGGTTAAAGGAGGTTTATTCTTGGAAAAAATTCACAGATGTTTTTATTTGGACTCGCATGCCCAATGGCAAAACAGATATAAACAACTATGGCGGATTTTCAACCGATCTAGTGGGTGAAAACTGGAAATATCCCGATGCAAATTATGCTGAACGTGCAGCTATTCAAAAGTTTCACGAAGATTATACTAAAGGGTTGCTCTATTTTGTAGGTCACGACGAACGTATTTCGCAAAATATCCGCAAAGAAATGCTACAATGGGGTTACCCTAAAGACGAATATGTAGACAACGGTCATTGGTCGCCTCAGCTTTATGTACGGGAAGCTCGCCGGTTGATTGGTGAAACCGTGATGACACAACACCATTGTCAGGGAAAAGAATCGGTCAAAGATGGGATTGCATATGCAGCTTATCAAATGGATTCACATAATTGTGATCGTCACATTGTCAATGGTATGGTAAAAAATGAAGGTAATGTTGAAGTAGGTGGCTTCAGTCCATATCCTATCGCTTACCATTCGTTGACACCGAAACGAAACGAATGTACCAATTTGCTTGTTCCCGTTTGTATTTCAGCTTCGCATATTGCTTACGGATCGATCCGCATGGAACCTGTGTTTATGGTACTCGGGCAAGTGGCCGCAATAGCGTCTTGTTTAGCTATTGAACAAAAAGAGATTGTTCAAAACATTAAAAGCGAAGAAATAAATTTTATTTTAACAAAAAATCCATTGGTTGATGGAAGCAAGCCTGAAATTCTTGTTGATAATAATTCTGGAAACGTTAAGGTGGAAGGTGACTGGAAATTGGTAAAAGATTCATGGAAGGCGTATGGTGCTGATTATTTTTGCGATAACTCAAAAATAGAAGAAGAAAAATCGGTAATATACTATCCTAAGGTAGAGTTTACTGGGAACTATAAGATTTACGTTTTTTTTCCGTTTCTTAAAACTGGAGGAACAACCAACACAAATATCGAAGTATATGATGGAAAACAATTAGAATCAATTATTGCCAATAACTCCGAGATGGTCGTGGAAGGTCAAACGTCCGGCGAATGGTATTCACTTGGTAAATTTCATTTGTACCAGAGCCATCAGCCATTCATCAAAATTTCAAACAAAGGCGCAACCGGCACTGTAACTGCCGATGCTGTGTTGTTGATACCCGAAAGATAATTTATATCCATGAAAAAAATAGTATTTATTTTTTATTTTTTCGTTTTTAGTTTTATTTGCATTCAGGCGCAACTGCCTGTGTCGGACGTTGATTTTAACGAAAAAAACGTCAGATATCCGGACAAAGAAATGTTTCGCGTTGCAAAATACAAAGGCGACAAAACTGCCGCTATTAGTTACACTTTCGATGACGGTTTGGCGGAACATTTTTCGCTCGTTTTTCCCGCGTTTGAAAAACTTGGTTTCAAAGGCACATTTTGGATCAATGGACGCGCGCTTTCAGACACGGCTTTTCAGAGAGGAATACCGCGGGTGACCTGGAAACAGTTGAAAAAAATGGCGAAACGCAGACACGAAATTTCTTCGCACGGCTGGGCACACCGCAATATTACCAAACTTTCATTAGAAGAATTACGTTACGAGTTGCAGCACAACGACACAGCGATTTTTCTCATTACAGGCGTCTTCCCACGCACTTTCTGTTACCCCGGAAATGCCAAAAACGACAACGTAATTGCCGTTGTAGAAAGCGATCGAATCGCATCGCGCACACATCTATTTGACGTGGGTGGAAAAATCACGGACGAAAATCTCGAAAAACAAATTGCCGAACTTGTCGCGAACGGTAATTGGTGCGTGACAATGACACACGGAATTACTTATGGCTACGACTGTTTTTTCGATGCAAACGTCCTTTGGAGACATTTGCAAAAAGTAAAAGCGCAGGAAGACAAAATTTGGATAGGAACTTTTGCCGAAGTGGCCGCTTATATGAAAGAGCGACAAAATTTTACGTTTGAAACAAAAAAAACTGACAATGGTTTTATTATTTCGCCGCATTTGAGTTTGAATAAAAATCTGTTTACCGAAAAACTGACAATGGTTTTTGAGATGCAAGTCACAACAAAAATCACCGTTAAACAAGGCAATAAAAAGCTGAAAACAAAAGCTTTACCCGGTAAAATATTGTTCGATATCGACCCTTCTGGCGGAACGATTGATGTAAAATTATTTACAATTTAATATTATGCAAGTTATGAAAAAAATAGTTTTGAGTTTTTGTCTTTTCGTTTTTAGTTTTATTTGCATACAGGCGCAACTGCGTATGTCGGGCATTTTCTCCGACAATATGGTTCTACAACAAAACGAACCAATCAGAATGTGGGGTTGGAGTAATCCAAAAGAAAAAGTCTCAGTTCAATTTTCAGGTAAAACTGTTTCTTCAAAAGCTTTAAAAGATGGCTCATGGGAAGTTATTCTTCCCGCTCAATACTATGGAGGACCATATTCCATTATTGTAAAGACAAAAAAAGAAACACTTAAATTTGACAATATTTTAATTGGAGAAGTGTGGCTTTGTGCTGGTCAATCCAATATGGAATGGACTGTTCAACAGTCTGCAAACTCCGAAAAAGAGATTGCGTCTGCCGATTATCCACAAATAAGAACGTTTCGTGTGCCAAAAGGCATAAAAAATAGTCTACAAACAGATTTATCAGGTGAATGGGAAATATGTTCCACAAAAACAGTAGGAAACTTCTCTGGAGTAGCTTATTTTTATGCACAGGAATTATATAAAAAACTAAAAATTCCGATAGGAATTATCAATGCTTCCTGGGGAGGAACAGATATTGAAGCTTGGATAAGTAAATCGACTTTTGAATCATTACCATCAGTACTTAAGAAGCCTTACAGTAACGAAGTAATGAATAACATTGAAAAGTATATCAATGAAAACAAAGGAAGTCGAGAAGCTTTTAACAAAGCATTAGAAAATGATCCAGCTTTAGAAGAAAAATGGTTTTCGAATAATTATGATTTCTCTGCATGGAGTGACATAACAGTTCCTTCCGAATGGAGTTCAACTCCGCTTTCGTTAGTAGATGGGCATGTTTGGTTCAAATATGTGATAGATGTTCCCAAAATATATGATGGCTGTCCGGCTACGCTTTCTCTTGGAACAATAGATGACTTAGATAAGACATGGATTAACGGAGAGTATTTAGGCGAAAACAAAGGTTGGGATGTTCACCGATTTTATCCAGTACGAAAAGGCACACTGAAATCTGGCAGAAATATAATTACGGTTCGAATTACTGATGCCGGAGGAAGCGGAGGTATGTGGAGTCCGTCTGAAGATATTTATTTAAAATTACAAAACGGAGAAAATGATAAAGTAATTTCTTTAGCTGGCAAATGGAAATACAAAGAATCAGTTACTAACACCAAATATAAAGTATTAGATATTGGCCCTAACATGGTTTACTCAAGTTTATACAATACCATGATAAATCCACTTCAAAAATTCAAAATAAAAGGTGCAATCTGGTATCAAGGAGAAAACAATGTTAGCAGAGCGGTAGCATATCGTACGCTTTTCCCCGAAATGATAACTGATTGGCGCAAACAATGGGGATATGACTTTCCATTTTACTGGGTACAACTAGCCAATCTTTATCCTCATTCATTAAAGCCAGTAGAAAGTGATTGGGCTGAATTAAGAGAAGCACAAACAATGACATTAAGTTTACCCAAGACAGGGCAGGCAGTTATCTACGACATTGGAGATGCAAATACTATTCATCCGCTCAATAAGCAGGATGTGGGCCAACGGTTATCACTTCATGCTCTTCATAATGAATATGGACATTCAACAATTACATGTCAAAGTCCAACATTTAAGTCTTTCAATATTCAAGGAGACAAAATTGTAGTATATTTTAATCTTTATAACTCCAAGCTTTGTGTTCACGACACATATGGTTACCTCCGTGGATTTTCAATAGCAGGAAGCGATAAAACATTCTATTGTGCAAAAGCTGAATTAGCAGGTGACAAGGTAATAATATCCTCCAATGATGTCCCAAATCCTATAGCCGTACGCTATGCTTGGAGTAATAATCCGGATGCTAACCTATTTAATTCTGATGGATTACCCGTAACTCCTTTTAGAACCGATAACTGGAAAGAAAAAACAGCTTTAAAACAAACACTTCAATCTTTCAAAGCAAAAACTATTGAAGAAAAAGCAGACTCAGTCATCGCATTGATGACTTTGGATGAAAAAGTCGGTCAATTGAATCAACTTTCGGGAAATTGGGAAACAGGCCCAATTCTTCGAGGAGATCAAAATAAAATAGAGCTGCTCAAAGAAGGAAAAATTGGTTCAATGCTAAACATCAAAGGCTGTGAGAATACACGTAAAATACAGGAGTTTGCATTGCAATCTCGTCTTAAAATTCCACTTTTATTCGGTTTGGACGTAATCCATGGATACCGCACAGTTTTCCCTATACCATTGGCCATGTCAGCTTCGTTCGACAAAGAAGCTATTGAAAAGGCTGCTCGTGTTTCGGCCAGAGAATCTGTTGTTTCTGGTGTTCATTGGACATTTTCTCCAATGCTCGACGTATCAAGAGATCCGCGTTGGGGTCGAGTCATGGAAGGACCAGGCGAAGATACTTATTGGGCCACTGAAGTTGCCAGAGCAATGGTAAGAGGATATCAAAAACCATTCCCTGATGGACTTCAACTAATGGCTTGCGCTAAGCATTTTGCAGGTTATGGTTTTGCAATAGGTGGACGTGATTACAACACAGTCGATGTTTCAGAACAAACTTTACAAAACGTCATTTTACCACCGTTCAAAGCTGCAGTTGATGAAAATATTTCATCTTTTATGTGTGCTTTCAACGAAATTAATGGTATTCCAGCATCCGGCAATCAATTTCTATACAATACTCTCTACAACGAGTGGAACTTCAAAGGACTTGTCGTTTCTGACTGGGGATCAATTGGCGAAATGGTAGTACATGGTTACAGTCGGGACAGAAAGATGGCCGCCAATCAGGCAATCATGGCGGGAGTTACGATTGATATGGAGAGCAATTGCTATGCCGATTATTTGAAAATGTTGGTACAAGAAGGCATGGTGCCGGAACAAATTCTGAACAGAGAAGTGAAGCGGGTGCTAATTCAGAAATTCAAGCTGGGACTTTTTGATAATCCTTATCGCTACTGTGTTCCAGAAAAGGAATCTGTCGAAATACTTTCGAAAACAAATAAAGAGGCAGCCTTCGATGTTGCTAAAAAATCAATTATCCTGCTAAAAAACGAAAACATTCTTCCAATAAAATTACCTGCAAAAATAGCTGTAATTGGTCCTTTAGCCCATTCGAAAAAAGATATGGACGGCAATTGGTCCATCACATTTGAAACCAACGAAGCCGTCACTTTACTGGATGCCCTCAAAACCCGCTATCCTGGAGCAAACATAATATATTCCAAGGGGTGTGAATTTAAAGGTGATGACAAGAGTAGGTTCGATGAAGCCATAAACATTGCTAAGGATGCAGATTTGGTTATTTTAGCGCTAGGCGAGCAATTCGGGATGACTGGCGAAGCCCGTTCGCGAGGCGACATACATTTGCCTGGGCTTCAGGAAGAGTTGGCATGCAAAATTTACGAAGTAAACAAAAATTCAATAACCGTTTTAATGTCGGGTCGTCCCATGATATTCAACGATATTTCTGCAAATGCGCCTTCTATACTTTATGCATGGTATCTTGGAACAGAATCAGGCAACGCGATATTGGATGTAATCGAAGGAAAATACAATCCATCGGCGCGTGTACCAATGAGTTTTCCGAAGCACTTGGGGCAAATTCCGGTATATTACAACCGGAAAAACACCGGACGACCAACTGTTGATAAAGACGGCAACTATTCGAGCCGTTATATTGATATCGATTATAAACCTCAATACCCATTTGGATATGGTTTGTCGTACACCTCGTTCAAATACGACAATATTCATGTGTACACAGTCAACGATACGATTTTTGCGAATTTAAGTCTTACAAACTCAGGCTCTTGCGACGGAAAAGAACTTGTACAAGTTTACACAAGAAAAATATGGGGAGAATCCACCCGACCTATTAAAGAACTCAAAGCGGTCGAGAATATCTTTCTAAAGAAAGGAGAAACCCGGAACATAACGTTGACCATACCTTACGAGCGTTTGAAATACTACGGACAAAACGGCTGGGAAGACGGTAAAGGGGATTACAAAATTTTCTTTGGAAAAAATGCAGAACAAATATTTTTTTCAAAAAATATTTCATTGTTTTGATTGCGATTTTATAGTCTTCTTTATTGTACAATAAATATCCAACCAGCATTTAAAAAGAATAAGTCCGTTTATTTATGTGAGGGGACTTATTTTATTATAAAATTCTATCCATGCTCATTGAACATTTTTCTGAAACATCGATTTTTTATATCAAAACTAAAATGAAGTTTAAAATCATACTACTAATCATACTATCGGTAGGTAGCTTAATGAATGCAAAAGCAGAGGACATTAGAGAGAGTAGATTGTTGAATAAAAATTGGAAATTCTCTAAAGGTGATTTTCCAAATGCCTCATTAAAAGAATTTGACGACACTAAGTGGAAAAAAATCTCTATACCGCACGATTGGGCTATTTTTGGCCCTTTCGACAGAAATTATGATTTGCAAACAGTAACAGTGACTCAAAATCTGGAAAAAGATTCATCCGAAAAAACCGGTCGTACAGGAGGTCTACCTTATGTTGGAGTCGGTTGGTATAGGACGATTTTTAGTATAGATGACAACAATCTGAAAAGTAAAAACGTAGCCCTTCAATTTGATGGTGCTATGAGCGAAGCTGAAGTATACGTCAACGGGCATAAGGTTTGTTCATGGCCATACGGATACAATGCTTTTCATTGCGATATTACCGATTTTCTTACGAACAATGGAAAAGGGAACTTATTGGCTGTCCGCCTTGAAAACAAGCCTGAATCGTCCCGATGGTATCCGGGTGCAGGATTATATCGCAACGTTCATCTGATTATTACTGATACCGTACATGTTCCGATTTGGGGAACCTATGTGTACACTCCTTATGTTTCTGTTGATTCTGCTACTGTTAAATTAGAAATTAAGGTTGAAAATGCTCAGAACGGTGAATTAAGAATAGTGACCGAAATTCGAGATAAAGATGGAAATGTTATTACTGAAAATGAAACTGTACAGAAAATAAATAACGGACATGTATTCGAACAAAATTTTGTAATAGATAAACCGCATTTGTGGTCTCCCGAAAACCCGAATTTATATTTTGCCGTTAATAAAGTTTATTATAAACACCGTTTGGTTGATGAATATAAAACACGCTTTGGAATACGGGAAGTCAAGTTTATTGCCGACAAAGGATTTTTCTTAAATAATAAACCCAGAAAGTTTCAGGGAGTTTGCCTTCATCACGATTTGGGACCATTAGGAACGGCAATCAACAAAGCCGCTTTACGACGTCAGCTCACTTTGCTCAAAGATATGGGATGCGATGCAATACGTACCGCACACAATATGCCTGCTCCCGAATTGGTTGAACTTTGTGACGAAATGGGTTTTATGCTTGTTGTTGAATCTTTCGATGAATGGGATGTAGCTAAATGTAAAAACGGATATCATAGGTATTTTGCGGAATGGACAGAAAAAGATATGATTAACATGATACATCATTTCCGGAACAATCCAAGTGTTATTCTATGGAGCATTGGAAATGAAGTGCCAACACAGTGTGTAGAGAGAGGATCTGAGGTGGCTGAATTTCTTCAAGACATCTGTCACAGAGAAGACCCGACACGGCTTGTCACCTGCGGAATGGACCAGGTAGATTGTGTATTGAACAACGGATTTGCCGCATTACTCGATGTCCCGGGCCTTAATTACAGAACACACAAATATGCTGAAGCTTATGAAAAATTATCTCAGAACTTTATCCTCGGTTCCGAAACAAGTTCTACAGTCAGTTCGAGAGGCATTTATAAATTCCCGGTTCAAAAAAAAGCAGGTGCCATGTATGATGATCATCAGTCATCGTCATACGATGTGGAGTCTTGTTCATGGTCAAATCTGCCTGATGAGGATTTTGCTTTGGCAGATGATCATAACTGGACACTTGGTCAATTTGTTTGGACTGGATTTGATTATTTGGGAGAACCATCGCCTTACGACACAGATGCATGGCCAAGTCACAGTTCTATGTTTGGTATAATTGATCTTGCTTCTATCCCAAAAGACCGATATTGGCTCTATCGGAGTATCTGGAATAAAGATAAACAAACCTTGCATGTTCTTCCACATTGGAGTTGGCCTGGTAGAGAAGGTGAAGTGACCCCAATTTTTGTATACACGAGTTATCCTTCAGCAGAACTGTTTGTGAATGGAATCAGTCAAGGTGTTCATCATAAAAGTAATGAGTCTTTACAGCAACGTTATCGGCTGATGTGGAATGATGTGATTTATTCTCCAGGGGAAATAAAAGTGATAGCATACAACAAAGAGGGGAAAGCTTGTGAAGGGAAAGTGATTCGTACTGCTGGTGAACCTCATCATTTGGAATTAATTTCTGATAGGAATAAAATATCCGCAGATGGAGAGGATTTGGTTTATGTAAATGTAAGGGCTGTTGACAAAGATGGAAACTTATGCCCCCATGATAATCGACTTGTGTCATTTGAAGTAAAAGGAAATGGAATATTCAAAGCGACGGCAAATGGAGATCCTACTTGTCTTGATCCTTTTCAATTGCCACAAATGCACCTTTTCAATGGAGAACTCACTGTTATTATACAGTCTAAAACTCAGAAAGAGCTAATACAGTTAGAGGCTAAATCAGAAAACATAAATTCTGGTAAGCTAAAAATTACGACATTTTAAATGTAATTATTTGAAATAAAAAGCCTCATAAAAAAGGACAAAACTATTAAACAATACAATATGAAGAACTTATTTTTAATACCATTAATATTTTTGACGATTCCAACAGCTAGTGCACAAAAAGATGCCATTGTAAACGACTGGGAAAACCCGACTATTTTTGAGATTAACCGCGAACCGACACGAGCCACTTTCCTGCCATTTGCTGACAAATCATCTGCAATCGCTGATAAGTTTGAAAGTTCACCTTGGTATTTTTCTTTAAATGGTTTTTGGAAATTTAGTTGGGTGCCAACTCCAGAACAACGTCCAAAAGATTTCTACAAAAACGATTTTAATGTTTCCAACTGGAAAGAGATAAAAGTTCCATCCAACTGGGAACTTCAGGGCTACGGTATTCCAATCTACACAAACATCACTTACCCATTCAAAAGAAATCCGCCACATATCGATCATTCTGCTAATCCGGTAGGATCGTACCGTCGCTATTTCGAATTTCCATCAGATTGGGATAACCGCAGAGTATATCTGCATTTTGAAGCAGGAACGTCAGCCATGTATATTTGGGTAAATGGAGAGAAAGTCGGATACACCGAAGACACTAAAAGTCCTGCCGAATTTGATATAACAAAGTATGTAAAACCGGGAAAAAATCTTATTGCCGTAGAAGTATACCGCTGGAGCGATGGTTCGTATCTCGAAGATCAGGATTTCTGGCGTCTTTCGGGAATCGATCGAAATGTATATTTATACAGCACAGAGAACTTGCGAATCGTTGATTTCTTTGCTCGACCGGATTTGGAAATTAATTATAAAAACGGTTCGCTCGCAGTCGACATTAAATTAATGAACTACAACCAATCAGAAAAAAACGCGATTGTAGAAACTTCGCTTTTGGACGAAAATGAAAAGTTGATTTTCAATCAAATTTTGAAAATCAATGTTTCCGCTGATACTAAGAAAGAAACAACTTTTTCAAAAAAAGTCACAAAACCAAACCTTTGGAGTAACGAAACTCCTTATTTATACACATTGTTGCTAACCTTAAAAGACGAAACAGGCAGGGCAATCGAAACAGTTACCACCAAAATCGGGTTTCGCAAAGTGGAGTTGAAAAACGGACAATTGCTTGTTAATGGTAAAAGAATTATGGTTCATGGAGTAAATGTTCACGAACACAATCCCGTAGAAGGACATTATCAGGACATTGCAACCATGATGCATGATATTAAAACCATGAAACAACATAATATAAATGCAGTTCGTTGCAGCCATTATCCAAATAATATCAATTGGATAAAACTTTGTAACAAATACGGTATTTATTTGGTAGACGAAGCAAATATCGAAAGTCACGGAATGGGTTATGGTCACGAAAATATGGCTTTTGATCCTGTCTGGGACGCTGCTCACATGGATAGAACAATGAGTTTGGTAGAGCGTGACAAAAACGCTCCGGCCGTTATCTTGTGGTCGTTAGGCAACGAAGCGAGCAACGGCGATGTGTTCATGAAAACATATTCCTGGATTAAAGAGCGAGACAAAACACGTTTGGTGCAGTTTGAACAAGCCAATGAAGGAAAAAATACTGATATCGTTTGCCCAATGTACCCTAGTATCGAATATATGAAGGAATATGCAGCTCGCAAAACAGTAAGCCGACCACTCATTATGTGTGAATATTCTCATGCAATGGGAAACAGCTCCGGCAATTTTAAAGAATATTGGGAAATGATATATAGCAGCAAAAACCTTCAGGGTGGTTTTATCTGGGATTGGGTAGATCAGGGATTTGAAGTTACCGACGAAATTGGTCGCAAATATTGGTCGTATGGAGGAGATATGGGAGGCCAGAATTATACTAACGATGAAAACTTTTGCCACAACGGACTTGTATTCCCCGATCGTATTCCTCATCCGGGGTTAAAAGAAGTAAAAAAATACTATCAGGATATTAATTTCAAGGCTGAAAAACCTGAAACTGGATTAATAACATTTGTAAACGATTTTCATTATACAAATCTTCAAGATTATATTTTCAAGTATGAAGTTTTGAAAAATGGGGTTGTCATAAAAAATGGAATATTTGATGTTAATTTAGTTCCTGAATCTGAAAAACAAATCCAGTTATCGATGTCTGAAATGCCTGCAACTGAAGGTACGGAATACTTTCTGAATGTATTTGCTTGCACACGATTCGGTTCTGAGGTCATTCCACAAGGATATGAAGTAGCACGAGAGCAATTCAAACTTGGCGAAGGAAAATACTTTGCTCAATCAGTAAAAACAACCGGATCGGTAAAAGCAAAAGAAGACAATGATTACATTTACCTTAATGCAGGAAATGTTTATGTATCCATTAATAAAAAATCGGGATTATTGAATGATTATAAAATAGATAACGAAAGCTATTTCAACAAAAAACCGACGCCTAATTTCTGGCGCGCTCCAACCGACAACGATTACGGAAACAACATGGAACGCAAATGCAATGTTTGGCGTATGGCTGGCGAAAACACTGCCTTGAAAAGTATTTCTTTAAAAGAAGAAGGTGGAAACGCAATAGTTACTACCAATCTTTATTTAAAAGATGTTGCTTCTGATTACGAAATTAATTATACAATGTTGCCCGACGGAGCTCTCGCAATAAATGTTTCGTACAAAGCAGGACTAATTGAATTGCCGGAACTACCACGATTTGGAATGATTATGAGCCTGAGCAAATCGCTGGAAAATTTTTCATACTACGGTCGTGGTCCATGGGAAAATTATTCCGACAGAAATAACGCTTCGTTTATAGGATTATACGAAAGCAAAGTTGCAGATCAGTATGTTCCTTATACTCGTCCGCAGGAAAACGGATATAAAACAGATTTGCGCTGGCTTACCCTTACCAACAATGACGGGAAAGGCATTCGTATTGAAGGATTGCAGCCGATTTGTGCAAGTGCATTGCAAAACTGGCCGGAAGATTTTGATTCAGGATTATCAAAAAAGAATCGCCATTCGAGTGACATCACTCCAAACAGAAATGAAATTGTGCTTTGTGTTGATCTTGCACAACGTGGTGTTGGCGGTGACAATAGTTGGGGAGCTTTGCCTCACGACCAATACCTATTGAAAAACAAGGAATATAATTATGGATTTATAATAAAGAGTTTAAATAAATCAGAATAGAATATTTTTTCTATAAGATACGAAAGATTAAAGTTCACTATCACTCTCTGTTTAGTTTTTTAAGACAAGAAAGGATGTCTGTTAATTTCAGACATTCTTTCTTTTTGACTAAACTATTGGCCATGTCAGACATAATAAAGTTAAAAAGCAATTCAGTATATTGGTTTTGTTTTGCTAAATTGTTGACGTTACTTGCAAACTTTCATTAGTAGATTCAGAAATAAATAATTATATTTTGCTGATAAGTGGTGCCTTTTAAAAGGATATCATAAAGGAATTTTTATATCAAATTTAGTCTTAAGGAGAAATTTACAAATCGACACCTTGACGAAATAGAAAAACAAATAAATAAGATTGAACGAGATGAAAAGAATGAAATAACGAAATCAACTCGGATTTTAAAATTTCTTGGGTCTAAACTTGCAGAGTTGAAAAAATTCATTGTAAAATATGATTTTAAATCAGAAGAGGAAGAAATACTGTTTTTCAAAGAAATAAAGCCGAAAATAGTAAGTAAACTGATTTACTACATGTCTGTTCACAAGATTGAAATAAATCGTCCCAAAGGGAGCTGTTCAACTATTGAGATCTATTTATTGACAGAATTGGATCTATTGAAGCATTTCTTTGATTGCAATATTGAGATGTATCATTACCATCGTACAGGTGGCACTAATTTCGATAGGATTTACTTTTTGAGAAACCGGGATACTGATATTCCGTTGAATATTGCCTGTTTCTTTTTCGAGCGTGATGTCAGGTTCTCCACAGTATACGATTATAAAATAGCTCAAATCATGGCGAATGATTTATTAGAGTTGTATATCAAATTGCAGCTTGCTAGATTGAAAGAAGATACTAAAATAGGACACGAAGTTCATACAGTTCTAAAAACACGTGAGACCTGGACGGCAAGTAAGACGGATTTGGCAGAGTTAATTTATGCCTTAGATACTGCAAAGTGTATAAACCACGGAAATATAAAACTAAAAGCTCTTACTTCTTATTTGGAAGATATCTTTAATATAAACATTGGTGATATCTATCGAATCTATCTGGAAATCAGGGAACGGAAAGGAAACCGCACGCAGTTTCTTGACCGTTTAAAAGATAGGTTGACAGAAAGAATGATTGAATCGGATTCTGATAATAATAAAAAAAAATAGTTTTAAAAAAAATATATAAGGATAAATATTGAAATAACATTTAGATTATGACATAACGTTCGCTGAACGTCTCTCACGAAAATCGGCAATTTTCAAAAAAACAGACGAGACCAAAAGCAGAATGTTCATGCATGCTTAAAGTATGCGTGGACTTTTTCTGTTTCGTCTGTAGGTATGCCGATGCCTCGTGAAGAACAGTTATGAGTCCACGTTTTTTTTATACAAATCACTAACTTTACAGGCATGAGAGAACTTGTATTATACACGACCGTTTCGTTGGACGGCTATTTGGCTCCTATTTATGGAGGATTTGATATGCTGATTACAATTTCAAATACGGAACGGGAAGATTACGGAAAGAATGTGATTTTTGATTCAATTGACACGATTATCATGGGTGGAAATACCTATTACGAATTATCATGTATAGATGTCGAAATGCCATTCAAAGATAAAAAAATATATGTCGTTTCTCAAAAATCATTGGAACTTCACAAAGAAGTACGTTTTATAAAAGAAAATGCGATAAACGAAATCAAAAAGCTCAAAGAGCTTGACGGCAAAAATATCTGGTTGTTGGGTGGAGGTATTTTAACCGCTTCTCTTTTAGAACAGAAACTGATTGATAAATTGATTATAAATTATTTGCCTGTCATGCTTGGCGACGGAATTCCCTTGTTTCCCAAGTACAAGGGAGAATCCCAATGGAAATTAATCAATAACCAATCTTTCGAAAATGGCATTTTACAAGCTGAATATCAGCTTGTTTAAACAGGAAAATCAATTAAAACAGGTTTCAATAATTCCCAAGCTCTTCCTGGATAAAACGGAGCATGCTGACCATCCGAATTCGGTCTTAGTAAATGTTATTTTCGGATATTATTTTGAAAGATATTCTGACAATACGGCGGATACTGACCACTTTTCAATCGCAGGATAATAGATTTTGTATTTTTAGAATTAAACAAGAGAGCAAAGAGGGCTAATGGTTTTTCATGGGCGTATCGGGCTTCGGTATTTCGGAGCATGCTGACCACTTTGATTTTTCTTAATTCACATTTGCAGAAGCGTTTGCAGCCCGGCATTTCAAGAATACGGAGCATGCTGACCACTTTTATTTTCGATTATCTTAGGTTTTGATTTCTTTTGCAGCCATTATTAACGAACACAATTGGATTATGGCAGGAAAAACAAGACCTATGAGTCAAATTAAACAATTATTACAGTTACACAAGCAAGGCATGAAGATGAATACGATTGCCCGAACGCTTGGCATCAGTCGCAACACCGTGAAGTCTTACCTTCAGAAATTAACGTTGCAAAAGATGGATATTGATACGCTTCTTGGATTGGATG